>CAZEHQ010000237.1:619-6534 GCA_964512165.1 uncultured Gemmatimonadaceae bacterium
CGGGTGGTACGCTCCGAGTCCCTGGCCTCGGCCAAGGCCGCGGCACCGGGCAGCGGTCTGGCGGCCGGTGGGCCCAACCCCTTCAACAGCTCCACGCAGATCGCCTATCACCTGGCCGGCCCCGGCCCGGTGCGGCTGGTGATCTACAATGTGCTGGGGCAGCCGGTGCGCACGCTGGTGGACGAGTTCCAGGGGGCGGGTGGCTACCGGGTCGAGTGGGATGCGCGCGACCAGCAGGGCGCCTCGCTGTCGTCGGGGGTCTACATCACTCGCCTGATCCACACCGGCGGGGTGGAGACGCAGCGGCTGCTCTACCTCAAGTAAGCGCGAGCGGTCTGGCACGAAGCGCTGCCAAGAGAGCCGTCTGGAGCACCTGGCAAGCCTGGAGCATGAGGCTATCGGGGGTTTCAGACGGTCTCTCTTTGGGCAGAGGCGGCGCGTCGCCCCGACCAGTGCGGCGTCCCGCGGTCAGGGCCCGGCCCGGCCCCCACACCTTCCGGAAGGGGGAGCGGATGGACAGCTTCATCGCCGTGCACAGCGCTTTCGACGGCAGCTGGCCGTGGGCGGCCGATCACTTTCGCACCCTGTGGCAGCGCCAGGGGGACGTGGGATTCCGGCGCCTCGCCCACGGCGACGACCGCCGGCTGGAAGAGGTGGCCGGGGAACAGGCCGCCTCGGTGCGCCGGCTCGCCTGCCTCGGGGTCCGCGTCACCCTCGATTGCCTGGAGGCGTTTCCGTCGCTGAGGGAGGCGACCTTCCAGGGGGCGCCCCACAGGCTGGGATCAGACTGCGAGGCGGCCCTGGCCGCCAGGGGCGTGGTCCTCTACCGACAGCTGTCCGAGGGGTTCTGGGGACAGTCGGTGGCCGAGTGCGGGCTGGCCCTCACCCTGTGCGCGCTGCGCCGCATTCCGCAGCTGCACGCCGGGATCGCCGCGGGCACCCCCGACTGGCACTGGGGTCCGCCCGGAGGCATCGGGGGCCCGGGGCAGCGGGGGGTGCAGTTCAGCGACGACCCCGCCTTCGCCAACGGAACCCTCGCCGGCAAGCGGGTCCGGGTGGTCGGCGCCGGCAACGTCGGCAGCCGCTACGCCGCCTTCGCCAGCGCCCTGGGGGCCGATGTCGCAGCCTGGGACCCGTTTGCGGCCGACCCCGCCTTCCATCGCGCCGGCTCGCGCCGAGAGCACCACCTGGCGCGCCTGGTGGAGGAGGCCGAGGTGCTCGCGCCGATGGTCCCTCTCACCGATTCAACCAGGGGCCTGGTGACCGCGGACCACATCCCTGCCGGGAGGCTGCCTGGTCGTCCTGGTCACCCGGGCGGAAGTCTGCGACATGGCAGCGCTGCGGCGCCGGGTGCTCGCCGACGAGCTGAGCCTGGCGGCCGACGTCTTCGACATCGAGCCGCTGCCGCCGGACGACCCCCTCATCGGCAGGCACAACGTCGTGCACACCCCCCATATCGCCGGGCGCACCGCCGACGCCAACCGCGCCTGGGCGGAACATCTGGCTGACCAGTTCGAACCCCGGAGTTGAGGAATTGCGCCGGGCGGGCGCTCGGGCCCGGGCAACGGTCCGGCGCCCGGGCCTGGGGCCAGGAGGTCGAGTCCTCCGATAGGTCTGGCGCCCGCTGAGCCCCCCGCCGGGAGCCTGGAAGTCTCCCGCCCCCGCGGTCTCGGCGGGCCGGGAAGCGTCGGCCTTCTCAACGCCATCGACCGGCTCCCGTCCCCGCGGTCTCACGGGCCGGGATGTCGCCGGGGCTTTCTCCCCGATGCCCGATCCGCTTTCTTCCAACGCTTCCTCCACCGCGATCCCCGAGCCGCTGCCGATCCCGACTTGAGCCTCAACTACGTCCTCCGCCGCTTCGGCGTCTTCCTGCTGGTCATCTGGGCAGGGGCGACCATCAACTTCATGATGCCCCGCCTCGCCCCGGTGAACCCGATCCGAGAGCGCCTGCTGCAGGCGGTCTCCTTCGGGGGCGCGGGCAAGACCGACATGGAGGCGGTGGTCGCCACGTACGAGGCCCGCTTCGGGCTCGACCAGCCCCTGTGGAAGCAGTACCTGCGCTATCTCGGGGACGTGGCCCGCCTCGACTTCGGCGTCTCCATCGCCAACTTCCCGAGCCGCGCCTCCGACATCATCCTGCGGGCCCTGCCGTGGACCCTCGGCCTGCTGACCACGGCCACCCTCATCGCCTTCGCCCTCGGCACCGTCCTCGGCGCCCTGCTGGCCTGGCCGCGGTCGCCCCCGGCCCTGCACTACTTCGCCGCTCCCTTCCTGGCCCTGTCGGCGATCCCCTACTACCTCCTCGGGCTGGTCCTCGTCTTCCTCCTCGGCTTCACCCTGCGGGCCTTCCCCCTCGGCGGCGGCTTCACCTTGGGGACCCTGCCCGGCCCGAGCCTGTCCTACGCCCTCGACGTGGTCTACCACTCCATCGTGCCGGCCCTGTCGATCGTGCTCTCCTCGGTGGGGTTCTGGGCGCTGTCCATGCGCGGCATGATGGTCACCGTGCAGGGCGAGGACTACGTCAACTACGCCGAGGCCAGGGGCCTGAAGGGCCGCGACATCTTCTTCCGCTACGCCCTGCGCAACGCCATGCTGCCCCAGACCACGGCCCTGGCCCTGGCCATGGGCTACGTCGTCTCCGGGGCGGTGCTGGTGGAGGTCGTCTTCGCCTACCCCGGCGTGGGCACGGTCCTCTACCGCGCCGTGCAGACCTTCGACTACTTCGTCATCTACGGGGTGGTGGTCATGGTCATCCTCGCCATCGCCACCGTCACCCTGATCCTCGACCTCGTCTACCCGCTCCTCGACCCGCGCATCGCCTACCGCCGATGAGGCTCTCGCGGATCTCCGCGGCGGCTCGCCGCCATCCGCAGCTGGCGGCGGGTCTGGCCATCGTCTTCGTGGTCCTGGCCTTCGGTCCCGTGGGTTCCCTCTTCGTCGACACCGATCAGGCCCGCGTCGGCTCGGCGGCGGCCAACCTGACGCCGTCCCTGGAGCACCCCCTCGGCACCGACGCGGCGGGGCGGGACCTGATGGCGGTGATGGTGGCGGGCACCCCCCTCACCCTGCGGGTCGGCTTCCTCGCCGGCGCCGTGGGGCTCGGCATCGGCATCGTTCTCGGCTTCGTGGCCGGGTACTTCCGCGGCCTGCCCGACACCCTGATCCGGGGCGCCGCCGACGTGCTGCTCACGGTGCCCGGCCTGCTCTTTCTGGTGGTGCTGGCCACGTCGCTGCGCACGGCCGTCACCGTCGACATGATGGCGCTGGTGGTGGCCTCCCTGGCGTGGATGCTTCCGACGCGCACGATCCGCGCCCAGGTCCTGTCCATGCGCGAGCGCGCCTACGTGCAGGTGGCGCGGCTCTCCGGCATGGGCGACCTGGAGATCATCGGCCGCGAGCTGCTGCCGAACCTGCTGCCCTACCTGGCGGCCAGCTTCGTCAGCGCCGTGGCCGCGGCGGTGCTGGCCTCCATCGGGCTGGAGGCCCTGGGCCTCGGCCCCCAGAACGACCCCACCCTCGGCATGACCATCTACTGGGCCCTCTACTACACCTCGCTGCTGCGCGGCATGTGGTGGTGGTGGGCGCCGCCCATGGTGATGATCGTCCTCATCTTCATCGGTCTCTTCCTCGTCTCCATGGGGCTGGACCGCATCGCCAACCCCCGGCTGTGGCGGTCCTCGTGAGCGCGACGGAGAGCCGCGTGGTGCTGCGCGTGGAGGACCTGCGCGTCCACTACCACACCGGCGGAGGACCGGTGCGCGCCGTGGAGGGCGTCGGCTTCGAGCTGCGGTCGGGGGAACGGCTGGGCCTGGTGGGGGAGTCGGGCTCGGGCAAGTCGACGACGGCCATGGCCCTCATGCGCCTGATCCGGCCTCCCGGGCGGATCGAGGCGGGGCGGGTCCACCTGGACGAGCTGGAGTTGCTGTCCCTGCCGGACGAGGAGATGCGGGGGGTGCGGTTCTCGCGGATCTCCCTGATCCCCCAGGGGGTGATGAACTCCCTCAACCCGGTGATGCGCGTGGGCGCCCAGATCGCCGACACCATCGAGGCCCACGAGGAGCGGCCGGACCGCGACGCCCTGCGGGAGCGCGTGCGGGAGCTGCTGGGCCTGGTCGAGCTGGACGCCGCCGTGGCGCGCATGTACCCCCACGAGCTGAGCGGCGGCATGAAGCAGCGCGTGGGCATGGCCATCGCCGTGGCCCTGCGGCCCCGGGTGATCATCGCCGACGAGCCCACCAGCGCCCTCGACGTGGTCGTGCAGAAGCGGGTCATGGACACCCTCTTCCGGGTGCAGCAGGAACTGGACGCCGCCGTCATCCTGGTGGGCCACGACATGGGGCTCATGGCCCAGTGCGTCGACCGCATCGGCGTGATGTACGCCGGCCGCCTGGCGGAGCTGGGTCCGGTGCAGGACCTGCTGGAGGGGCCGCTCCATCCGTATACCCGCCTGCTGGTGGACAGCCTTCCCTCCCTGGACCGCAGGGGCGAGTTCCGCGGCATCCCCGGCCTGCCGCCGTCGCTGCTGGAGCCGCCGCCGGGGTGCCCCTTCCACCCGCGCTGCCCCGAGGTGATGGAGCGCTGCTCGGACAGCGTGCCTCCCCTGGAGGTGGTGGCCGCCGCTGACGGGGAGGGCGCCGGCGTGACCGGCCAGCGCATGGCCGCATGCCACCTGCACGCGGAGGCCTTGTGAGCACACCCCTGCTCGAGGCGCGCGAGGCCAGCCGCGCCTTCGGCGGCGGGCTCTTCGACAGCCGGCGGACCGTGGCCGTGGCCGGCGCCTCGCTGGTGATTCCGGAGGAGGAGCCGGCGGTGGTGGCCATCGCCGGCGAGAGCGGCAGCGGCAAGACCACCCTGGCGCGCCTGCTCCTCGGCATCCTGCCGCCCACGGGCGGCTCGGTCCGCTACCGGGGCACGGAGCTGGGCGAGCTGGACGCCCGCACGCGAAAGACCTTCCGGCGCCAGGTGCAGGCCGTCTTCCAGGATCCCTTCGAGGTCTTCAACCCCTTCTACCGCGTGGACCACTCGCTGACGGTACCGGTGGCCCGGTTCTTCCCGGAGCTGTCGCGCGACGAGCGGCGGCAGCGCATCGAGGAGGGCCTGCAGGCGGTGGGCCTGCGCCCGGAGGAGACCCTGGGCCGCTACCCCCACCAGCTCAGCGGCGGCCAGCGACAGCGCATCATGGTGGCCCGGGCCCTGCTCCTCGACCCCAAGCTGATCGTCGCCGACGAGCCGGTCTCCATGGTCGACGCCTCCCTGCGCGCCACCATCCTGGAGACCCTGTTCCGCATCCACCGGGAGCGCGGCATCAGCCTCGTCTACATCACCCACGACCTGACCACGGCCTACCAGCTGAGCCGCACGATCCTGGTCATGTACCAGGGCGAGGTGGTCGAGGTGGGCGGCGTGGAGCAGGTCATCAAGGCGCCGAAGCACCCCTACACGCAGCTCCTCGTGGGCTCGATCCCGCTGCCGGACACGAGCCGCCGCTGGGGCGGCGAGGAGGGCGCCGACGGCGGGGACGGCCCGGAGACCGATGCCGCCGCCGCCGGGGAAGAGAACGGCGCGTCTCATGCGCCGGGAGGCGGCTGCGCCTTCGCCGGGCGCTGCCCCCACGTCATGGACCGCTGCCGGCGGCAGGCGCCGCCCCTGGTGCGCACCGACGAGGGCCGCGGCGCCGCCTGCTTCCTCCACGAGGAGGCGGAGGTGCTCTCGGAGGAGCAGGTGGCCGCCCTCTCCCACGGAGGCGGGTGATGGACACGGGGATCCACCGGGAGGCGATGGTCGGGATGCGGGTGGAACGCGGGGGCGCCAGCGGGCGCAAGCCAGGGACCGGGCGGGGCAGCCCGCGGCTCGGGCGGCATGGCCTCCAGGCGGTGGCGCCGGGGAGCTGCGGCCGGTCGAGCCTCCGCGGCGCC
>CAZEHQ010000238.1:0-6529 GCA_964512165.1 uncultured Gemmatimonadaceae bacterium
CAGGGAGTACGAATACCAGGGCTCGGGTTACGTCGACCCGTCCCAGGCCAAGGGCCCCGGCCGGCAGCAGGCCGCCGAGTTCCTCCTCGGCCTGGTGATCACGTCGACGATCCAGCAGGTGGGCAAGGACAAGGTGGTCTACTACAAGGCGACCTTCGAGCTCACCGACATCGAGACCAGCGTGATCGTGTGGACCGACCACAAGGAGATCACCAAGGCCTTCAAGAAGAGGGCCATCGGCTTCTAGGAGGGAATGGAATGAGAGCCTGGACCGCAGCGGCAGCGGTGACCCTGTGGGCGGCGGGCGCCTTCGCGGCAGACGCGTCCCCGGGACGCACCGACGGGCCCGAGGGCAGCGAGATCGGCACGGGAGGCTATCGCCTGGCGGGCACCCCGGGGACGTGGTCCGTCGCCCCCTTCCTGGGCGCCGCCATCGTGGAACCCGAGGACGGCGGCTCCGAGACCGACCTGATGTACGGTGTCAACGTCGGTTGGCGCACCGAGGACTGGCTCGGCGTGCACGCCAGCTACGCCTTCATCCAGGACCAGGAGACCAGCCTCTTCGGCGTCGGCGTGCGCAACATCCTCGAGTACGAGCCCTTCAACTACCACCTCAGCCTCGACGCCGAGCTCTACGCTCCGGGTGAGGGCGACACCAGCTTCGGCATCGCCCCCGGCGCCGGCGCCGAGGTCCTGCTCACCGACAACCTCAGCCTGGGCCTGCAGTACCAGCGCGACTTCATCTTCGCCGACGATCCGATCGGCATCAACCGGTTCACGGCGAGGGTGGCCTTCCGGTTCTAGGGGCTCCGGCCTCCGGCCGCCGCGGCCGTCATCTCCAGGAAACAGCGGTGCACCTGCGCCCCGGCGCTCAGCTCGGGGTGGAAGGTGGCCGCCAGCAGGCCCCCCTGGCGGGCCACCACCGTGTCGCCGCGGCACTCGCCCAGCGCCTCGACCCCCGCGCCCAGCCGCGTGATGCGGGGGGCGCGGATGAAGACCATCTCGATCTCGGTCTCGCCGCCGGAGTGCGGCCGGAACCTGCCGGCGCCCTCGAAGCTGTCGCGCTGGCGCCCGTAGCTGTTGCGCTCGACGGTGATGTCCATGGCGCCGAGGCAGCGCTGCCGCGGGTTGAGGACCTCCGAGGCCAGCAGGATCGCCCCGGCGCAGGTGCCGAAGACCGGACGGCCGGAGGCGATGAAGTCGCCCAGGGGCTCCCAGAAGTCGAAGGCGTCCATCAGCTTGATGAGGGTGGTGCTCTCGCCGCCGGGGATGACAAGGCCGTCCAGGCCTTCCAGCTGATCCGCCTTGCGCACCGCCGGGCAGCGGGCGCCGAGGCCGCGCAGAGTGCGCGCGTGGGCCTCGAAGTCGCCCTGCAGGGCCAGCACGCCGACCACGGGTCCCGCCTCTTCGCTCACAGCCTCAGCTCCATCGCTCGACACGAAAAAAAAGGAGACGCCCCGGGCGGGGACGCCTCCTGAACCAACCGCGGGTTCCGCTGATGCCTACCAGCCCCGCGTCTGCAGCTTCTCGCCCTCGCCGAGGGTTTCCATCTCGATGCCCGGCATCGCCTCACCGAGCTGCTCGGAGACCTGCACGAGCACGTCGGGATCCTGGTAGTTGGTCGTCGCCTTGACGACCGCCTCGGCGCGCTTGGGAGGATCGCTCGACTTGAAGATCCCGGAGCCGACTAAGACCGACTCGGCGCCGAGCTGCATCATCCGCGCGGCGTCGGCGGGGGTGGCGATGCCGCCGGCGGAGAAGTTGGGCACCGGCACCTGGCCGGTCTCGGCCACGAGGCGCACGAGGTCGTAAGGCGCGCCCAGCTCCTTGGCCTCGGTCATGAGCTGCTCCGGGGCCAGGGTGGTGAGGCGCCGGACGCCGTCCATGACGGCGCGCATGTGGCGCACGGCCTCGACGATGTTGCCGGAGCCGGCCTCGCCCTTGGTGCGGATCATGGCGGCGCCCTCGCCGATGCGGCGCAGGGCCTCGCCCAGGTCGCGGCAGCCGCAGACGAAGGGCACCTGGAAGGCGAACTTGTCCACGTGGAAGTGCTCGTCCGCCGGGGTGAGGACCTCGCTCTCGTCGATGTAGTCGACGCCGAGGGCCTGCAGGATCTGGGCCTCGGCGAAGTGGCCGATGCGGCACTTGGCCATGACCGGGATGCTCACCGACTCCATGATCTCGCGGACCTTGGCGATGCTGGCCATGCGCGCCACGCCGCCTTCCTTGCGGATGTCGGCGGGCACCCTCTCGAGGGCCATGACCGAGACTGCGCCGGCGTCCTCGGCGATGCGGGCCTGGTCCTTGTCGGTGACGTCCATGATGACGCCGCCCTTGAGCATCTCCGCCAACCCGGTCTTGAGGCGGTGGGTGCCGGTGGCCTGGCCGTTGCCGCTCTGGGGATCCATCTGCTTGACTGCTCCTGGTGAAAGGCGGCCGCTGCGCGGCCAGAAGGACGTTCCAGCGGGAAAAAGTACTGGCCCCGCCAGATCATGGAAAGACCGGCCTATCCGCCGCGGACGCTGCGCCACCCCTCTCTCAAGTCGTCCCAGGCGAAGAGACGCAGGCCCGCCAGACCGCCGAGGGCCGCCGCCAGCCCCCCCGCCACGCACGCCGCCAGCGGCGCCTCCGGCCGCCACGGCGAGGTCACACCCAGCGCCAGGGCCACCGACGCGGCCACCAGGCCCGGCCGCCAGAGCACCGCCAGGTAGTCGCCGAAGCCGATCTCCAGGAGCCGGTTGGCCAGGTGCTGGGAGAGGGCCAGGAACAGCAGGGAGGTCAGCAGGATCGCCGCGGCGACCCCGGCGACGCCGTGGCCGACGGCCACGTAGAGGGCGGGGACCAGGACGGCGAGGGTTGCCAGGGCCCAGTAGAGGGCCCAGTTGGCGCGTCCGCACGCGAGGAAGACCGAGCCCACGCCGGTGCCCGCGGCCTTGACGAGGGTGGCCAGGGCCAGCAGCCGCAGGGGCCACACGGCCGGGGCCATGTCGGGGCGGGTCAGGGTGACCACCGGCTCGGCGAGCAGGGCGAGGCCGGCCAGGACCGGCCAGTATCCCAGGGCCATGGCGCTCACCGAGCGCAGGTAGGCGCGGCGCAGCAGGTCCGTGTTCTCCTGGATCGCCGAGAAGGTGGGAAAGAACACCCGGGTGATCACCGTGGAGAGACGAGCCAAGGGCAGCAGCGTCAGGCGATAGGCGAAGCTGAAATGGCCCATGGCCGCCTCGCCGAGAACCGGATAGATGAACAGCCGCGGCAGGTTGCTCCCGAGGTACTGGAGGCACCGGGAGCCGGTGAGGTTGAGGCCGAAGGCGGCGATGCGCCTCAGGGCCGCGAGGCGCATCGCCGGCCGCGGCAGCCAGCGGCCGGCCAGGGCCAGCCCGATGAGTAGCACGACCTCGCGCGCCAGGGCGCCGTAGACGACGCTCAGGACCCCCAGACCGGCGGCGAGGAGGGCGAAGGAGAGGGCGGCGTGGACGCAGGAGGCGGCGATCTCGGCGGCGGCCATGGCGCGCCAGCGCAGCTCCCGCTGCAGGCGGGCCCGGAAGACCCCGGAGACCGCGGCGAAGGGGACGAGCAGGACGAGGCGGGAGAGGATCGTCTCGAAGTCGCGCGATCCCTCGCGGGACAGCCAGGCGGCCAGGTTCGGCGCCAGGACCAGGACCAGGGCGGTCGTGGCCGAGCCGAAGGCCAGGCAGGTCCAGAAGGCGGCGTCGAAGTGCTCGTCGCCGGCGTCGCGGTCCTGCACGAGGGCGCTGCCGAGGCCGAGGTCGCACAGCAGGGCGGCGAGCATCACCAGCAGCAGGGCCCACTCGAAGCCGCCCATGCGCTCGGCGCCGAGGAGGCGGTAGAAGACGAGGGTGGTGGCGATCTGGAGGGCGAAGGCGCTGCCGGTCCAGAACAGGCCGCGCACGGTGCGGGTGGCCAGCGTCCGGGTATCGCTCACGGGGCGATCGATCGGTTGATTCGGGCGGCGGGGGCGGCGAGCTTCACCGTTCAAAGATAGGCACGACCACCGGAGGGCCGATGCACCACCGCAGCGACGACGGCGATCTCGTACTCCACGGCGGCCGGGTGCGCACCCTGGAGGACGGCCGGGCGCCGGCCGAGGCCCTGTGGATCCGCGGCGGGCGCGTCGCCGCCGCCGGCACCGACGACGAGATCCTGTCCGCCGCGCCCGCTTCGGCGCACCGCATCGCCCTCGAGGGCGCCTGCGTGCTGCCGGGCCTGGTGGACGCCCACCTCCACTTCGAGGGCTTCGCCCTCGGCCTGACCCGCATCGACGCCGACCTGCCGCGGCTGGAGGACGTGCTGCGGGCCGTCGGCGACAGGGCCGCGGCCACCCCGCCCGGCGAGTGGATCCTCGGCCACGGCTGGAACCACAACCGCTGGGGCTCCGGCGAGCTGCCCACGCGCCAACTGCTGGACGGCGCCGCGCCGGACCACCCCGTCTTCCTGACCGCCAAGAGCGGCCACGCCTCCTGGGCGAACACGGCGGCCCTGAACGCCGCGGGCGTGACCCGCCGCAGCCAGGACCCCGCCGGCGGCACCGTGGTCCGCGACGGGGCCGGCGAGCCCACGGGGGTCTTCCTCGAGGCGGCCTCGGGCCTGGTGGCCGGCCGCCTGCCGGAGGTGACGGCGGAACAGGTGGCCGACGCCATGGCCGCCGCCCTTCCAGTGGCCTGGGCCTGCGGCCTGACCGGGGTCCACGACCTCGACGGCATCCGCGCCCTGCGTGCCTGGCAGATCCTGCGCGAGCGCGGCCACCGGAGACTCCGGGTCTGCAAGTCGATCCCCTCCAGCCGCCTCGACGAGGCGATCGGCACAGGCCTGCGCTCCGGCTTCGGCGACGACATGCTGTGGATCGGCGGCGTCAAGCTCTTCGCCGACGGCGCCCTGGGTCCGCGCACGGCGTGGATGCTGGCCCCCTACGAGAACGAGCCCGGCAACCTCGGCATGCCCCTCATGGCGCCGGAGGAGCTGCGCGAGACCGTGACCCGCGCCAGCCGCCACGGCCTCGCCTGCTTCGTCCACGCCATCGGCGACCGCGCCAACCGCGAGGCCCTCGACGCCCTGGCCCTGGCGCGGGCCGAGGAAGAGGGCAGCGGGCGGCGGCTGCGGCACCGCATCGAGCACGTGCAGGTCATCGACCCGCGGGATGCGCCCCGCTTCGCCGAGCTGCGGGTCATCGCCTCGGTGCAGCCGGTCCACGCCACCAGCGACTACCCCATGGTGGACCGGTTCTGGGGCCGGGAGCGGGGCCGCTGGGCCTACGCCTTCGAGTCGCTGCGGCGGGCCGGGGCGGTGCTCGCCTTCGGCTCCGACACGCCGGTGGAGCCGATCCCGCCGCTGGCCGGCATCCACGCCGCCGTCACCCGGCGCCGGGAGGACGGCTCCCCCGGCGCCGAGGGCTGGCAGCCGCAGGAGAAGCTCTCCGTGGCCGAGGCCATCCGCGGCTTCACCAAGGGAGCGGCCTTCGCCGGCGGCGTCGAGGACCGCCTCGGGTCGCTGGCGCCCGGCATGCTCGCCGACCTCGTGGTGCTCGCCGAGGACCCCTTCGCCGTCGATCCCATGGACCTTGCCGGCCTGCCGGCCCTGGCGACCCTGGTGGCAGGCCGCTTCGTCCACGCCGACCCCGCCCTCGGGCTCGATCGATTCTGCTGCACCCCCGCGTCCGGCGATCCCGCCGCCGCGGATCCCCCACCTGGAGGCTCTCCATGACGGAGTTGGTTCTGGCCGTCTCCCTGGCCCTCGGTTTCTCGGCCCTGTGCTCGCTCTTCGAAGCGGTCCTCTACGCCGTGCCCATGGGGCACGTGGAGGCCATGGCCGAGGCCGGCAAGAGGACGGGGAAGATCCTGCGCGCACTGCGCGAGCAGGTGGACCGCCCCATCGCCGCCATCCTGTCCCTGAACACGATCGCCCACACGGTGGGCGCGGCCTGGGCGGGCGCGGCCTTCATGGTCCTCTACGGCGAGGAGCACCTGCTGCTGTTCTCGACCGTCTTCACCCTGGCCATCCTGCTGTTCTCCGAGGTGATCCCCAAGACCGCGGGCGTCGTCTACTGCCGGGGCCTGGCGGGCCCCGTGGCCCGCCCCCTGCTGGCCATGGTGTGGGTCTTCCGGCCCCTGATCTGGCTCACCGGGCAGGTGACGCGGCTCATTTCCCGGGGCCAGAGCTTCCCAGGCGTGTCGGAGCAGGAGCTGCTGGTCATGGCCCGCCTCGGCCGCAAGGAGGGCGCCATCGACGCCGGCGAGGCCGCCGCCATCGAGAACATCCTCGGTCTCAAGGAGAAGACGGTGCGCGACATCATGACCCCGCGCACGGTGGTCTTCTCCCTGGCCGTCTCCTCGACCCTGCGCCAGGTGCGCGACTCGGTCCAGTCCCTGGGCCACGGGCGCGTGCCCGTGTACGACGCCGACGCCGACGACGTGGTCGGCACCGTGCACCGCCAGGACCTGCTCGCGGCCATGGCCGAGGGTCAGTGGGACCGCACCCTCGAGGAGATGATGCGCCCCGTGGACTTCGTCGCCGA
>CAZEHQ010000239.1:0-6511 GCA_964512165.1 uncultured Gemmatimonadaceae bacterium
GGCGGCCCCGCGAGGTCGTCACCCGCGCCCGGCCGGCGCCCGGCAGCCCCAACCTCGCGCTGACGGACGACCAGCGCTCGGCCGCCGATCTGCCGGGCGCCGGGGAGAAGGCGAGCGCCCGCAACGGCTCCGAGGCCGGCTACGCCGCCGTAGCCGCGGCCCATCCCGAGGCGGTCTTCGTGGTCAGCTGCGACCTCGACGCCTCGACCAAGCTCGGCAAGGCCAGGGCCCTGCTGGCGCCGGAACACGCCCTGGAGATGAGCATCGAGGAGCAGGCCGCCTGCCTCATCGCCAACGGTCTGGCGGTGAGCTCCGGCCAGCCCCAGCTCAACGTGGTCTCCACCTTCGCCGCCTTCTTCGAGGGCATCGCCCGCGAGGGCTTCGACATGTGGCGCTACCAGCGCAACCTGAGCGGCGTCAACGAGGGGCTCAACGTCACCTTCCACCTCTCCCACGTGGGCGCCTGCACCGGCCGCGACCACTTCTCCGGCTGGGGGCTGGACTGGATCAACGTGGGCCTGACCTACCTGCCCTACCTGCACAGGTTCTACGCGCCCGCCGACGCCCGCGCCGCCTTCCTGGCCGTCGTCGATCTCGCCGCCCACTACGGCGGCCACGTCATCGGCATCCCGCGGGACAACCTGCCGGTACTGGAGAAGCAGGACGGCTCCGGTCCGCTGTGGGACCCCGCGGGCCCGTGGGAGGCGGTCACCACCTACCGCCGCACCGAGGGCGCCCGGCGCGCCATCCTCGCCTTCGGGGCCCCCGCCTTCCTCGGCGGCGAGGCGGCGGAGACCCTGGTCCGGCAGGGCCTGCCCACGGACGTGCACATCGTCAACGGCCTGCCGCTGTCCGAGCGCGAGCTGGAGAGACTGCTGGCCCCCTACCCCGGCGGGGTTGTCACCGTGGAGGACGGATTCATCGGCACGCCGCAGACCGGCGTGCGCGGCTTCGCGGGGCTGGTGGCGTCCAAGGCGGCCGATGCGGGTCTGCCCGCGGCCCACGTGGGGATCACCGATCCGACCACCGCCCCCTCCGACGGACACATGGAGACCTGGGGGCACTTCGGCATCACCCGGCAGGCGCTGGTGCGGGCGGTCCGGCAGCTGTAACCGCAAGAGAAAAGAGGAAAGGGAGACGATGAAGACGACACGGATCGCGGCGATCGCCGCGGGCGCGGCGCTGGCGGGGATGACCGCCTGCGGAACCCCGGAGGAGGAGGGATCGATGGGAGGCGACATGGAGGTGCTGATGGACCCGGCAGGCGCGGAGATGACGAAGGAGGCGCCCGCCACCTTTCGAGCGAAGTTCGAGACCACCAAGGGCACCTTCGTGGTCGAGGTGGAGCGGAAGCTGGCGCCGCGCGGCACCGACCGGTTCTACAACCTCGTGCGCAACGGCTACTACAACGGCACCAAGCTCTTCCGCGTCATCCCGGGATTCGTGGTGCAGTGGGGGATGAGCGGCGACCCGGCCCTCAACAAGGTGTGGCACCAGGCCCGCATCCCAGACGACCCGGTGATGACCAGCAACGAGGCCGGCACCATCACCTTCGCCATGGCCGGGCCGAACACGCGTACCACCCAGCTCTTCATCAACTACAAGAACAACGCCGGCCTCGATAGTCAGGGATTCTCCCCCTTCGGCCGCGTCGTGGAGGGCATGGAGGTGGTGGAGTCCTTCAACGCCGAGTACGGCAGCACGCCGGCCTCCAACCAGCAGCGGATCGGCCAGGAGGGCAACGCCTTCCTCGACAAGAACTTCCCGAATCTCGACGCGATCCTGAGCGCCACCATCGAGTAGCCGGGCCCGTTTGGCCGGCTACCGCATCGACCACATCGGTCCCGGCGCCGCCTCCCTGGCGCTGCTGACCGCCGTCCTCTGGGGCGGCAACCAGGTCGCCATCGAGGCCGGCCTGCAGGGGCTGCCGCCCCTGGCCCTCGGCGCCGCCCGCTTCGCCATCGGCTGGGCGGTGGTCGCCATCGCCGCCGCCGTCACCCGCGAGCCGGTGAACCTGGCTCCGGGGCAGTTGCGCCCCCTCCTCGGCCTCACCCTGCTCTTCGTCGCCCAGATCAGCGCCCTGAACATCGGCTCCGACCACACCACCTCGAGCCGCGCCATCGTGGTGATCTCCGCCTATCCCTTCTTCACCGCCGCCTTCTCCCACCTGCTGATCCCCGGAGACCGGCTCGCGCCCCGCATGGTCCTCGGCATGGTCCTCTCCTTCGCCGGCATCCTATGGATGTTCGCCGAGAGCCTCTCCTGGCGCTCCACCGCCTACCTCCTGGGCGACGCCGTGGTCCTGCTCAGCGCCTCCCTGCTGGGCCTGCGCCAAGTGGTGATCAAGCGCCTCGTCTCCGGCCTGCATCCCTACAAGGTCCTGTTCTGGCAGGCCCTGCTGAGCGTGCCCGTCTTCGCGGCCCTGAGCCTGGTCCTCGAAGGGACCTCGGGCTACGCCTGGAACGCGGGCGCGGTCCTGGGCGTGCTCTACCAGGGGGTCGTGGTGGCCGGGGCCTGCTTCATCATCCTCGTCCACCTGCTGACCCGCCACAGCGCCGGCCGCCTCGGTGTCTACGGCTTCGTCACCCCCGCCGTGGGCGTGGCGCTGAGCATGTGGATCCTGGACGAGGTGCCGACCCCGGCCGTGGTCGGCAGCATGGCCCTGGTGGCCGCCGGCATCGCCGTGTCGCAGACGGCGCCGCGCACGACCGAGCCGAGCCGCGCCTGACCGGGACCCCCGGACGCGCCGGACCAACCGGGGCGTATATTCCACCCCCCACCCGGGGCCGTCATGGAATTCATCGCCGACATCCACCTGCACTCGCGCTGGTCGCGGGCCACCAGCCGCGACCTGAACCCCGAGAACCTGCACAAGTGGTCGCAGCTGAAGGGGATCGGCGTCGTCGGCACGGCCGACTTCACGCACCCCGAGTGGCTGGCGGAGCTGAAGGAGAAGCTGGAGCCGGCGGAGGAGGGGCTGTTCCGCCTTCGGCCCGACCTCGTCAGACCCGTCGACGGGCAGGTGCCGCCCTCGTGCCGCGGCGAGGTCCGCTTCCTGCTGACCGTGGAGATCAGCTCGATCTACAAGCGGGGCGGGCGCACCCGCAAGGTCCACAACGTCGTCTGCCTTCCCGGCTTCGACGCCGTGGACGACCTCAACCGGCGGCTCTCGGCGATCGGCAACCTCGGCTCCGACGGGCGCCCCATCCTCGGCCTCGACAGCCGCGACCTGCTGGAGATCTGCCTGGAGGTCGATCCCCGGGTGCTGTTCATCCCCGCCCACATCTGGACGCCCCACTTCGCCGTCCTCGGCGCCAGCTCCGGCTTCGACAGCCTCGAGGAGTGCTTCGACGACCTGCTGCCCCACATCTTCGCCGTCGAGACCGGCCTCTCCTCCGACCCGCCCATGAACAGCCGGCTCTCCGCCCTCGACCGCTACGCCGTGGTCTCCAACTCCGACGCCCACTCGCCCTCCCGGCTCGGCCGCGAGGCGACCTGCTTCGACACGGATCTCTCCTACACCGGCCTCCTGGAGGCACTGCGCTCCCGCGACCCGTCCCGCTTCACCGGCACCATCGAGTTCTACCCCGAGGAGGGGAAGTACCACTACGACGGGCACCGCAAGTGCGGGGTCCGGTGGAAGCCGGCCGAGACCAGGGCCGCCGGCGGCCTCTGCCCGGAGTGCGGACGCAAGCTCACCGTGGGCGTCCTGCACCGTGTGGAGAGCCTCGCCGACCGCGGCGAGGAGGAGGCGCCGCCCGTGGAGCGGCCCTTCGAGTACCTCATCGCCCTCGACGAGGTGATCGGCTCGTGCATCGGCGTGGGGCCGAAGAGCAAGAGGGTGCAGGGCATCCACCGGCACCTGCTGGAGCAGCTCGGACCGGAACTGTCCGTGCTGCGCGCCGTGGACTCGGAGCGCATCGCCTCCTGCGGGGAGCCCCTGGTGGCCGAGGGCGTGCGCCGCATGCGCGACGGCCGTGTCGCCATCGAGCCCGGGTACGACGGCGAGTACGGTGTGATCCAGGTCTTCACCGAGGAGGAACGCCGGCAGCTGGAGGGCCAGGGGCGGCTGTTCAGCCTGCCCGCGGAGGCGCCGGGTGCCGCGGCTCCCTCAGGCGGCGCGGCCGTTGATGAGGGGGCGATCGACGCGGCAGCCGTCGACGCCGCCGACGTGGTGGAACGCATCGCCCCGGAGCCCGCCGCCGCCGACACCGGGGCGGTCACCGCGCCGTCCGCTGCCCCGCCCGTCGATGCAAAGGCCCTGGACGCCGCACACGTCGTGGAGCGCATTGCCCTGGAGCCCGTTGACGGGACGCCGCGCCTGGACGCGCTGCTCGAGGCCGCGGAGGAGGCCACCGGCGAGAAGGCCCTGGAGGATCTGGACGACGCCCAGCGGAAGGCGGTGAGGGCAGCCGGCCCTGTGGCCGTGATGGCCGGCCCCGGCTCGGGCAAGACCCGGACCCTGACGCGGCGGATCGCCTGGCTGGTGCGGGAGCGCTCCTGCCCGCCGGAGCGCATCGCCGCCGTCACCTTCACGCAGCGGGCGGCCCGGGAGATGGCAGAGCGCCTGGAGGAGCTGCTAGGGGAGCACGCCGGCGCCGTGCGCGTGGGCACCTTCCACCGGCTGGCCATCGGCTGGAGGTCCGGGCTCACCGGGGCCGAGCCGCCGCTGGTGGTGGACGAGGCCGAGTCCCTCGGCCTGCTGGGCGACGTGCTCGCCCGCAAAGGGACGGCGCCGGCCCGGACAACGGCCCGCGATGCCCGCGACCGCATCTCCCGCTGGAAGGCGGACGGCCTGCGGCCGGAGGACCTGTCCGGCGAACCCCTCGCCGCCGCCTACGCCGCCTACCAGGAGCGCCTGCATGCCTGCGGCGCCCGCGACTACGACGATCTCCTCCTCGACCTGCTGGAGCTGCTGCGCGCCGACGGGGCGCTTTGCCGCCGGGCCGCGGACAGCCACGACCACCTGCTCGTCGACGAGTTCCAGGACGTCAACGCCGTCCAGTACGAGCTGGTGGGGCGGCTGGCCGGCTTCGGCGAGGGACTCTTCGTCATCGGCGACCCGGACCAGGCGATCTACGGGTTCCGCGGCGCCGACCCGGGCTTCTTCGACCGCCTGGAGCAGGACTACCCGGCCCTCTCGGTGCACCGGCTGGAGCGCAACTACCGCAGCGCCCCGGGCGTGGTCGACGCCTCCCGGGCGGTGATCGCGGGCGGCAGCCCCCCGGCGGACGTCAGCGACGGCGGCGCGGCTTCCCGAGCGGTGTCCGACGGCCACGGGCGGCCAGCCCCAGGCAGCGACGCCGGCGCAACTCCCACCGGACCCTGCATCCGTCTCGTCGAGGCCGGCGGCGAGCAGGCGGAGGCCATCGCCGTGGTCCGCGCCGTGCAGGAGCTGGTGGGCGGCACCGACATGGTCGCCACCGACCGCGCCAGCGGCACCCCCGATCCCGGATCCTACGCCTTCGACGACGTGGCCGTCCTCTTCCGCACCGGCCGTCAGGCCGCCGCCCTGGAGGAGTGCTTCCTCACCGAGGGCCTGCCGTACACCGTCTCCGGCCCGAGGCGGTTCCTGGAGGAGCGCGGCGCCCGGGACGCGGTGGCCTTCTTCCGCTACGCCCTGGAGCCGGAGCGCCCCCTGCGCCTGCTGGAGGCCCTGCGCACCGGGCCCTTCGACGCCGGCGCCGCGGCCCTGGGGCGGCTGTCGGAGGCCATCGGCTCAGCGGGCGAGCTGGAGGCCGCCGTCGGCGGGCTTCCCACCAAGGCCGCCGCCCAGGTGGAGGCCCTGCGCCGGGCCGCCGCCGGGTACGCCCGCCGCGCCGGGGACGAGCCCCCGGACAAGGTGCTGCGCGTCTGGCAGGAGGATCTCGGCGTGGAGGCCACCCCCGCCTTCGAGCAACTCGTCGGCGTCGCCGCGGGAGCCGCCTCCATGGAGGACCTCCTCGACACCCTCCTGCTGGGCAGGGAGGGAGACGTGACCCGCCGCGACGGCCGGCCGAACACCCACGCCGTGTCCCTGATGACGATGCACGCCGCCAAGGGCCTGGAGTTTCCGGTGGTGATCCTCTGCGGACTGGAGGACGGCCTCGTGCCGCTGCGCGACGGGGACGGCGCCACGGACCTGGAGGAGGAGCGGCGCCTGCTGTTCGTGGCTCTCACCCGGGCCCGGGAGCGGCTGATCCTCACCCGATCGCGGCAGCGCACCGTGCGCGGACAGCGCGCGAGCCTGCCGCCGTCGCCGTTCCTGGCCGACCTGCCCGGGGAGCTGCTCGCCCACGAAGGCGCCGGGCCCGGGCCCCGGCGGCGCGGCGCCCAACTCGAGCTCTTCTAGATAGATAGGGGGGCATCCCCGGCGCCCCGGGCGAAGTCCTGGCGAGACTCCGCCAGGGCGAGCCCCTGGTGGCCAGCTGGCGCGCGCCGGCCCTCGAGCGTCCCCGGCGCCGCAGCGCTCAGTTGGAGCTGTTCCAGGTAGAAGGAAGGAATCCCGGCGCCTTGTACCGGCGCGGGCCAG
>CAZEHQ010000240.1:0-6476 GCA_964512165.1 uncultured Gemmatimonadaceae bacterium
CAGCTTCTCAAGAATGGTTCGGGTTGCTTGTCGACGATGGTCAATCTCCTTGAGTTCCTCGTCGCTAAAGACCGAGATGGAGAATGACTGGTGTCGGGCGACCATCCCATGGCGGATCGTCGCCGTCTGTCCTAGGAGTCGCGGACTCACCGGTACTTTCAGTGGCCGAACAGCGCTCGAACTGACAATCCTGACCTGTTGACCAGCTCTGAAGATTCGGGCAACCCGATCTTCCAGCGGGTCGAGCCTGGGCAGCCCCGCCAACTCCGTCGGAGAGGGATCCTCAGATCCGCCACCTTCTTGATCTGGGGCCATCTCGCCTGTCCCCGGGTCGGGTATCGGGCGTCCCTCAGGTTGCTTCACGGACCGGGCGCAGAGGTCGCAGTAGGTCTCCCATTGTGCCGCCGCAGCAGGTGTGCCGCTAGCTGGCACCAAGGCTGGAATATCAGCCGTGGCCTCGGTCAAGGGGGCAGCCTGCTGCCAGATCAGGTCGAACCAACATCCCCATTGGTCAACCAAGCTCCGGTCCGCTTCAAACCACATATTGATCTGGGTACGGTCAGCATCGTCGATTCCGAAGTTGGGGGTTGGCCCGAACAGGAAGGCCGGAGTACCGTCCGCTGGCACAGCGAGGAGACAGTTGGCCGGTGCGCCTCTGCCACCCGTCATGGGCAGTACTCGGAACTGCACCTGACCGCACTCCGCCCGATCCTGGAGTTCCAGCAACCGTGACAGATCATCGCTGCGTGTCGGACATCCTCCAAACACGGCCAGGATAACCTGGACGCGAAGGCTTGGCTCATCGCGCAAGAATGTGTCGATCCATGTGACGCCTCCAGAGTCGACGGCACCGGCCATGCCAAGAACGGTCTCCGAGTTCTTCAGCGCATGCTGAACCAGAGGGGCAACCCCATCGTGCACCTGCCTGGCCGCTGACGGCCAGATGAATGGTGGGGAAGGCTCCATCAGATCACCATAGCTCGGATTGTCTCGGACCGGATTCCGCACCGCCGCAGAGCATCAGATACCCAACCCCAGCAACCCCGCCATGTTCCCCCCAAGAACCAGCCCCCGGTCCGCCTCCGGGATGAAGCCGCAGTGCGTGCGCACCGCCTCCAGTGACTGCTGGTAGGTCATGTACCACAGCACCGGCGGGTAGTCGGAGGCCCAGCACAGGCGCGCCGGGCCGTAGCGCTCGTAGAGCTTGCGCACCATCCACATGGTGTCGGAGTAGGGGTACTCCCAGTCGACCTGGGAGACGTAGGCGAAGCCGGACAGCTTCAGGTGGATGTTCGGCACCTCCGCCGACTTGAGGACTTCCTCGAAGTTGGGGTAGGGAGGCTGCTCCGAGGCGCGGGTGCCGGCCATGTGGTGGCCGAGGATGACCAGCTCGGGGAAGCGACGGGCGAGCTTGCGCACGTGGGGGTGCCAGGGGGCGCCGAAGGCGAGACTGGCGATGAGGCCGCGCTCGGCGGCGGTGCCGAAGAAGGCCAGGCCTTCGTCGGACTCGAGCCAGTCGTAGTCGTCGGTGAGATAGTGGGTGAAGCCTTTGAGCTCGAGGCGGTCGGCGGTCTCGGCGAGGCGGGCGGCGGCGCCGGGTGTGTGGTAGGTGGGCGACCAGGAGCAGTCGACGTCGGCGAAGCAGGTGATGCGGTCGGGGTAGCGCTTCGCCGACTCGGCGCCGTACTCGTTGTTGCGGGGGTTGTGGTCGAGGTTGGCGCAGACGAGCACGGCGTGGTCGACGCCGTTGCGGTCCATCTCCCACAGCAGCTTCTCCACCCGGCCGTGACTCTCCGGGTTGGGCACCTGCGGCTCGTAGGGCCAGTACTCCCAGGCGTGGGTGTGGCAGTCGACGATCACGGGTCAGGTCCTCCTCGGGGGATCGGGGCAGGCCGCCGGCCGGCGGCGGGCGGGCATCTTACCCCCCGGCCTCTGGTTGGGCAAGTGCGGGACCCGCCGATTGCCGCGGTCGCCGGCTCCCGGCTACAATAGGGCCGATGAGCGACCCCGAGCGCGGCTTCCTCCTGCACCTGTTCCACCGCCAGCAGAACGGCCGCCCCGTCCTCTTCGGGGTGGGCCGCCTGGAGTCGGGGCCGACCTTCGCCTTCGCCGACAGCCGCCTCCTGCCCTCCTTCTACCTGCGCGATTCCGAGTTGCCCCGGGCGCGGCCCTTCTGCACCCGGTGTCGGGCCGAGTTCGACGCCGGCGCGGGTCTGACCACCATGGACGGCGAGCCGGTGGTCCGCGTCGGCCTGCGCCAGCCCCGGCAGTTGCGCCGCCTCGCCGAGGGGCTCCACGGCCACAAGCTGCGCACCTACGAGGCCGACGTCTCCTTCCCGCGGCAGTGGCTCGTGGCCCGCGGGGTGCGCGGCCCCCTGCGCATCGGCGGGTCCTGGCGCCCCGGCCACGGGGTCGACCGGGTCTACGTCGACCCGGAGGTGGGACCGGGCGACTGGGAGCCGGACCTGCGGCTGCTGGCCCTCGACATCGAGACCACCCCCGACGCCGGCCGGCTGCTGGCCTGCTCCCTGGTGGCCTGGGGCGGCGGCGGCGAGGAGGTGGAGGAGATCCACCTGGCCGGGGAGCCCGCCGCCGGCGACCCCGCCGAGGTGCGCTGCCACGCCACCGAGGCGGAGCTGCTCACCGGACTCCTGGCTCGTGTCCGCGAGCTGGACCCGGACGTGCTCACCGGCTGGAACCTGGTCGACTTCGACCTCACGGTGCTGCAGCGGCTGTGCCGGACCCACGAGGTGCCCTTCAACCTGGGCCGCTCCACCGACGAGTCGTGGTACCAGGAGGGCGACGTCTGGGGCGGCAGCCGCGTCGTCGTGTACGGCCGCCAGGTCCTCGACGCCATGCACCTGGTGCGGGCCACCCTGCAGCGCTTCGAGGACAACCGCCTGCACACGGTGGCCCTCGCCCTCCTCGGCCGCGGCAAGACCTTCGAGGCCGGCGAGGGGGACTCCATGCCGGACAAGATCCTGGCCGCCTTCCGCGGCGACCGCGCCGCCTTCGCCGGGTACTGCCTCGAGGACTCGCGCCTGGTGCGCGACATCCTGCTGCGCCAGAACCTCGTGCGCCTCAGCCTGCGGCGGGCCTGCCTCACCGGGCTGCCCCTGGAGCGCGCCTGGGGCTCGGTGGCGGCCTTCGACTTCCTCTACCTCACCGGCCTGCGGCAGCGCCGCATGGTGGCGCCCACCACCGGCGTCGACCGCGTCAACCAGGAGGGCTCGCCGGGGGGGCTGGTCATGGCCAGCCGGGCGGGACTCTACCGGCACGTCTTCGTCTTCGACTTCAAGAGCCTGTACCCCTCGATCATCCGCACCTTCAACATCGACCCCCTCACCCACCTGGAGGCGCGCGGCTCCGGCGCCGGGGCCGCGGAAGGGGGCTCGCAGGACGGCCCCGGCGTGGCGGGAGAGCTGCTGCGCGCCCCGAACGGCGCCCTCTTCACCCGCCGCCGGGGGATCCTGCCCGAGATGCTGGCCGGCTTCTTCGAGGAGCGCGCCCGGGCCCGGGCCGCCGGCGACGAGCTGGCCGCCTTCACCTGCAAGATCGTGATGAACTCCTTCTACGGAGTGCTGGCCACCGGCTCGTGCCGCTTCGCCGAGGGCGCCCTGGCGGGAGCCATCACCGGCTTCGGCCACTACCTGCTGCGCTGGACCAGGGCCCTGCTGGAGGACGGGGGCCGCGGCACCGTCCTCTACGGCGACACCGACTCCCTCTTCGTCGACGCCCACCTGCCCGAGGAGCTGGGCGTGGAGGAGGCCCACGAGCGCGGGCGCGGCCTGTGCGGCTGGCTCAACGAGCGCCTGGCGGAGCACGTGCGCGAGCGCTTCGACCTGCCCTCCTACCTGGACCTGGAGTTCGAGAAGTACTACGCCCGCTTCTTCCTGCCGCCCATGCGCGGCGACGCCGAGCGCGGGCGCGCCAAGGGCTACGCCGGCCTCAAGACCGCCGCCGACGGGTCCGAGGAGGTGGAGATCATCGGCATGGAGGCGGTGCGCCGGGACTGGACCGACCTGGCCCACGAGGTGCAGCGCGACCTGCTGGAGCGCGTCTTCCACGACGCCCCGGCGGCCGAGCTGGAGGAGCGCGTCCTCGGCTGGGTGGACGCCGTACGCCGCGGCGAGCGCGACGACGACCTCGTCTACCGCAAGGCCCTGCGCAAGTCGGTGGAGGGCTACACCCGCACCGTCCCCGCCCACGTGGCCGCGGCGCGCCTGCTGCCGGAGCCGCGTGGCACGATCCGCTACCTCGTCACCCGCGACGGGCCCCAGCCCGCCGGCCGCCTGAGCGCGCCCATCGACTACGAGCACTACATCGAGAAGCAGATCCGCCCCATCGTCCGCACCCTCGGCCAGGTCTGCGACCTGGACGTGGAGGTGGCCCTGGGCGGCACCCCCGACCTCTTCCGCAACGCCGGAGGCAAGCCATGAACTGCTGGATCTTCGCACACAACCCGTTCGAGTACTGGATGGAGGGATTCAAGGAGCGCTTCGACGCCTGGCACGACGGCGGCGTCCGCGGCCTCGTGGTGGGCCGCATGCAGTTCGACGGCGCCGCCTGCTGGACGCCGGACCCCAGGGTCTACGAACGCTTCGGCGAGAGCCCGCCCGAGCCGCCCGCCGCCATCGACCGCGAGAAGGAGCGCCGGTTCCACGCCATGCTCGACGACGCCGCCGGCCGCGGCTGGCCGGTCTTCATCTTCGGCGCCGGGACCTCGAAGGGCAGCCTCCAGGACCTGGCCAACGCCTTCCCCCAGGTGTCGGGCTTCATCATCGACGGCCCCGGCGAGAACCACTACGAGCTGGCCTTCCACCACGGCGGCGAGCTGCTCGAGGTGCGCCCCGGCGAGGAAGGCCGCTTCGCCGGGGTCGGCGCCGACCTGGACCGCGTCCACCGCGGCATCGCCTCCATGCGCCAACGCCTGCACGAGCTGACGCCGGACCGGGTCCGCTACCTGGCGCCGGCGGGCACCCTCGCCGGCCTGGCCCTCTTCGACATCGACGAGGACACCCTCCACTGGCTGCGCGCCCGGCGCGAGTCGTCGCGCCTCTCCTGGGCCCAGGCGCGCGACAACATCGACGCCGTGGACCGCAAGGTCGAGCTGGGCGGCATCCCCCGGACCGCGGCCTTCTCCTCCCTCACCGGCCAGGACTACCAGCAGATGGCCTCGTACTTCGACATCGTCTTCCCCAAGCACTACTACTGGCACCGCGGCTTCGACGGCCTCTACGGCACCGTGGCCCGCTGGGTGCAGCGCCTGTGCCGCTGGAACCCCTCCCTCACCGAGTCCGACGCCTTCCTCGTGGTGCGCTCCCTCTTCGGCATCGACCTGCCCCGGGTGGACAACCTCCTCGACATGGAACTCGGCTTCCCGCAGGAGTTCTTCGACGAGCTGGTCTTCGACGAGAGCGAGCGCGCCCTGGAGGCCGTGGGCGATCCCGACAAGGTGATCTTCTGGGTCTCCACCGGGCGCAGCCCCCACGCCGGCGACTCCATGGGGGCCCGCGACCTGCACGGCATCCTGGCCGCCAGCGAGCGCGCCGGCGCCCGGCGCTTCCTGTTCCACCCGGACCCGGAGATGGGCGCCCCCGAGTGGCGGGTCATCTCCAACATGTGCGGCCGCCTCTGGCAGGAGGACCCGTCCAGCGTGTTCTGGCCCGGCGACTCGGCGCGGGGGGACGAGTACAGCGGCGGGCGCAAGCCGGCGGTGGAGGACTGAGGGTTCCTCGTGCTCCCATGCTGACCCGGGCCATCCTGCTCGTCCTCTTCTCCAGTGCTCTGGCCGTCTTCTCCCAGCCCGATGGTCAGATCTACTGGTCCAATCTGTCGGGCATACACCGGGCCAGTCTCGACGGCAGCGGTGCCGAAAAGCTCGTCGAGTCCGACCAGAGATGGCCGTTCAGCATCGCCGTGGATGAGGTGGGGGAGAAGCTGTACTGGACCCATGGATGGGCCAACGGATCCAGGATCTATCGCTCGAACCTGGACGGCTCCGATCTGGAGGACTTCAGCGGTTATCTGATCCCGCAGACCTACCACCGTCACATCCGACGGTCACACATTGTCATAGACTCGGCCAGGCGCATCATGTTCGTTGCTCTCCTCCTGCAGAGTCGCGGCAACGTTGAGCATTGGGCGTCCTGCGCGGTCTTCGGAATCCACCTGGACAAGTGGACCAGGCCGAAAGAGGGCCTCTTCCGTCTGGTCAAGGACATGAACCACGATGAGATCGTCGGCGGCTACCCCACCGGTCTCACCTTGGACCGCCGGGAACACAGGCTCTTCTATACGGACCACCTTTCGGGACTCTACATGGTAGACGTGGACAGCGTAGACGTGGACAGCGCCCTGGTGTTCGACTCAGGCATTGTCTACCCCTATGATCCCTCAACGCTTCGCACCCGCCATACCCGGATCTCCAGCCCTGAGCAGATCGGCCGAGCGACGGAGCCTGTTATTGATCCCGA
>CAZEHQ010000241.1:0-6458 GCA_964512165.1 uncultured Gemmatimonadaceae bacterium
GAAGAGGTCGCCGACGGGCGGCAGGTGATGACGGACTGGGTCCGCCAGGTCTCCGAGACCGTGCGCGGCAGCGGCGAGGGCCGGCGCCTGGCCGTGCGCGTGCCCACCAGTCTGCAAGGCTGTTACGACATCGGCCTCGACCTGGCCGGCTGGATGCGGGAGGGCCTGGTGGACATCGTCATCGGCCAGACCTTCCACGGGCCGGAGCTGGTCGACTGCAACGCCGACTACCGGGAGCTGGTGAGCGAGGCCGAAGGCGGGGAGGTGCACGTCATGGCCACGGTGCAGAGCCTGGTCGACTCCGACCGGCTCAACCAGGCGCCGATCGAGATGATCCGCGCCTGCGCCAACAACTACTGGGAGCAGGGCGTCCACGGCCTCTACCTGGGGCACTGGTTCGGCTGCTGGCCCTACAAGGCCGACTTCTACGAGAAGCTGCGCGAGCTGCCCCACCCGGAGATCATGGCGCCGAAGGACAAGTACTACTACGTGCCCACCGGCACGCACCGCTACCCCAACCCCGAGCTGGAGCCGGGGGCCCGCTGCCCGCTGCCGGCGGAGCTGACCGAGGGAGAGCCGCTGCGCACCCCTCTCCAGGTCTCCGACGACCTGCCGCGCTGGCACGCCGACGGCCGCGTCCACGAGGTGATCCTGCGCCTGCGTCTGCTCAACGCCACCGAGACCGACGAGGTGCGCATGCGCCTCAACGGGCGCGAGCTGCCCGCCGAGGGCCTGCGCCGCATCAACGAGTCGTACCGCATGGGGGGGCCGCGCTACCGCACCGGCACCTGCTACTGGTTCATCTACCGCCTCGGGCCCGACCACTGGCCGCGGCAGGGGGCCAACGAGATCGAGGTGGAGCTGGTGCAGCGCGAGCCGAAGGTGATCCCGCCCCTGGTCCTGCGCGACGTGGAGCTGGAGGTCCACTATCTCATGGGCCGCAACTTCCACCGCGGCTTCGTCGACCTCGATCTGGGCCCCTGGAACACGGGCGTCACCTGAAGGAGGCTCCAATGCGCCAGCGCCGCACCATCTACTTCAACGACGCGCGCCACTACTACCTCTTCGTCCACGAGCCGCCCATGCGCCTGGAGGACGCCTGGGCCCCGGTGGACGAGGTCGCCGACACCGGCGTCGACACCTTCGTCTACGGCATGGCCCGCGACGACGGCTGGTTCTACCCGTCCAAGGTGGGCCTGCCCTTCGGCCAGGACATGCAGGGCGGCTTCGAGCAGTGCGCCTACTGGCGAGTGTGGCACAACATGCAGAGCCTCATCGACCGCGGCCTCGACCCGCTGCAGGTCCTCGTCGACCGCGCCCACGACCGCGGCATGGACTTCATCGCCTCCCTGCGAATGGGCGCCTACGCCGGCCTGCCGAAGGAGGTCTCGCCCCGCGAGGGGGGCCCGGGCATGGCGCAGGAGGACGTGCGGGAGTTCATGCTGCGCGGCGTCACCGAGCTGGCCGCCGACTACGACACCGAGGGCGTGGAGCTGGACTTCGCCGCCGCGCCCGGCGGCACCGCTTTCTGGTTCCCGCAGGACGAGGCGGAGGGCCTGGGCCCGGTGATGACGGAGTGGCTCCGGCACGCGTCCGACGCCGTGCGCAGCCGCCCCGGGAAGGACGCCGGCATCGTCGGCGCGCGGGTCTACCCGACGCAGGAGGTCAACCACAGGACCGGCCTCGAGGTGGAGCGCTGGCTCGAGGAAGGGCTCGTGGACTACCTCGTGCCCATGGTCTACGCCCACATGATCATCGACTCCGCCATGCCCGTGGAGTGGCTCGTGGAGGCGGCCCACGCCCGGGACGTCTCCGTGTACTACATGCTGCACCCCTACTACGCCGACGAGAGCCGCCGGTTCAACGCCCGGCAATACCCGACGCCGTCGATGTTCCGGGCGGCGGCGGCCAACGCCTGGCGCCTCGGGGCGGACGGCCTCTACACCTGGTTCATGTCCTGGCCCCTGGGCGACCTGGAGCGTTCCGTCCTCGGCCAGTTGTCTACGCCCGAGCAGATCGCCGAGGGCGACAAGCACTACTTCCTGCGGCGCCGCACCGAGGTGGAGCACGTGCAGGGCGTCGACTACCCCTCCCACCTGCCCGTGTCGATCGATCCCGCCCTCGACCTCGGCCGCATGCACGAGATCCCCCTGATCATCGCCGACGACGTGGAGGGCAACGCCCGCATCAACTCCACCCGCCTGCGTCTGTGCTTCAACGATCTGGTGCGGGACGACCGGCTGGAAGTCCGCCTCAACGGGGAAGCGGTCTCACTGGAGGGCGCCCGGCGCAGCCCCATGCAGTCGGTGGCCCCTTACACCGGCCAGTGGCTGGAGATCGAGGTCGACCGGAAGGCCCTGCGGCAGGGGACCAACCGGCTGGAGATCGGCCTGCTGGAGCGGCCCTCGGACCTGCGCAGCAAGGTGGGGATCGAAGACGTGGAGCTGGTCGTCGAGTACGGAATGCGGGACCGATGAACGTCACCCGAGCCGACATCGCAGGAAGTCTGACGGCCATGGGCCTGAAGGCCGGCGACCGGGTGATGGTCCACAGCTCCCTGTCGAGTATGGGACACGTCGAGGGGGGTGCGGCAACGGTGGTGCAGGCCTTCCTGGACGTTCTGGGGCCGGAAGGCACGCTGATGGTCCCGACCTTCACCCACAGCAGCTGCGAGTACTTCGATCCCCTGGAGTCGCCCTCCCTCAACGGGGCCGTCACCGAAGCGGCGAGGCGGTTCCCCGGGGCGGTGCGGAGTCTCCACCCGACCCACGCGGTGACCGCCATCGGTCCCGACGCGGAGAGCCTGGTCGAGGACGACCTGGAGCGCGGCGCCCTCGGCAAGGACTGCGCCCTGGACCGCCTCATCAAGAAGGGGGGACACATCTTCCTTCTCGGCGTGAGTCAGTCCTCCAACTCGTCGATCCACATCGGCGAGGACTACGCCGGCGCCGACCGCCACGGGAGGTTCTCGCCGGAGACACCCGGGGTGGTGATCCTGAACCATCCCGAGCACGGGGAGATGGAGATCCGTCTGACGGAGATGATGGGCCACACCCCCGCCTTCGACCGCATGGAAGAGGTGCTGCGCGCCCGCGGCCAGATCGTCGACGGGACGATCGGCGAGGCGAAGTGTCAGCTGATGAAGGGGGAGGAGCTGCTGGCGGCGACGGTGGAGATTCTGGGGTAGGACGACGTCAGGCAGACCCGGAGAGCTGTCCCATCACGGCATACTGACAGGTACCATCAGATCAATTGAGGCGTGGCCCTCCGGAAGCGTCGCCAATGCACCAGGAAGCGGGTCCCCGTGCTCAAGGCACGACTCTGCGATTTTGCGTACGAGACCTTGCGCAATCTCGGCGGCCTCGGTGACGCTGCGTCCTTCCGCAACCAGGCCCGGGACATCGGGACTCGTGGCCAGATAGCCACCTTCATCCAGTGGCTCGATACGGAGCCGGACTGCTGATTCGTTCATCATGCAGGCGATGACTGAAGGGACTGCGCTTCCACTCAGATCCGCAGCGCCCGCAGCTTCTCCGGATCCAGCTCGACGCCCAGCCCCGGGCCGTCGGGCACCAGCACCTGCCCCTCCTCGTAGCGGACCGGCTCCACCGTGACATCCTCGTGGTACACGAGGGGTCCCGCCATGTAGCAGCCGAGATCGAGATTCGCCGTGGCCGCGGCTACCTGGACTCTGGCGGCGGTGCCGATCGACATCTCCACGGTGCTGCCCATCAGCGTCCTCAGACCGAACTGGCGGGCCATGGCGAAGGTGCGGCGGCAGGGCTCGATGCCGGCGTACCCGAGGCCGGTGTTGAAGACGTCCACGGCGCCGGACCGGGCCATCCGCAGGGCCGAGGCTTCGTCGGCGGTGTGCTCGGAGATCGGCACGGCGATCTCGCTCTTGACCGCCAGGAAGTTCTCCGCCGGCGCGTGGTGCCGGCCGCGCACGGGGGACTCGAAGACGGACGGGGCGAAGGGCGCCAGGCGCTTCAGCGCCGCAACGGCCTCAGCCGGCGAGAACCGGCCGCTGGCGTCGAGGGCGGTCAGCTTCATGCCGTCGCCCCAGCGGGAGCGGGCGCGGTCGAGGAGGCTCTCGTCCCGCTCCAGGTCGATGCCGAAGTAGTAGCGGAAGGCGGAGTGCCCCTCGCCGAGGCGGTGCTCGATGCGGTCGAGGTTGGCCGCCACGTCGGCCTCGCCGCGGCAGGGGGCGAGGGGATAGGCGAAGGGGACGCGGTCGCGGAAGGCGCCCCCGAGGAGAGTGGCCAGGGGCACTCCGAGCTCTCGAGCCACCGCGTCGTGCACGGCCATGTCGATGCCGCACAGGACCTGGTGCTCCCACGGATGGCGGGACAGCTCCTCCAGCAGCGGGCCCCGGCGCCGGGCATCGGCCCCGATCAGCAGCGGCTCCAGGGCGGCCTGCAGACGGGCGGCGGACCCGGCGTCCAGCTCCCAGGGGACATCCGACATCTCGCCGAGGCCGGTCACGCCCGCGTCGGTGCAGAGCTGCACGACCACGTGGCGGGACTCGGCCGGTTCCGGATCGCTGGGGGCGCGGCGTCCCATCTCGCGGTGCGTTCGCACCGGGGTCAGCTCGAGGGCGGTGATCTTCATGTGGAGAGGGGCCGCAACGGGTCCCGGGCGCCAGGCGCCAGGGGATCAGGGAGAGCCGGCGTCCAGCAGCGTGCCGGCCAGGGCTTCGGAGTAGGCCACCACCAGTTCCACGTCGGTCAACACGAGATCGCAGGTCAGCTGCGGGTGCCGCTGCCGCAGGATGACCTCCACGAGGTGCCTTCCACGCTTGACCTGTCCGGGACTCAAGGCGAAGCGCAACCACGCGGCGGCGTGCACCCCCGAGAGCCCGTGGCGGTCGCCGGTGGTGTCGTAGGTCACGGTGGCCGCCGGCAGCTCTTCTCCGTCCCAGCGCACGGCGACCTCGTCGCCCCGGGCCCAGTCGCCCAGGTGGACGCGCAGCTCCAGGGCGCGGGGCGGGTGGGTCTCGAAGTCGTCGGCCGCGTCGAGGGGGATCACCGGTCCGGAGTCGGTGATCGTCTCCTTCAGCGCCACCGGGACCGTTCCCCGCACCCGGTCGTTGTTGTAAGCGCCGCGCCACTCCCCCTCGTGCCGGAGGACCCGGTGGGTGGCGGCGTGGACCTTGTCGGTGGCGGCCAGGCTCTCCGGGCGGCCGACCTGGTTCAGCAGCTCGCGGCGGGTGTCCCGGCCCGCGTGCCAGTTGAAGGCGTAGATCCCGTCGGCGCCGTGATCCCAGTGGCGGGCGGCGATGGCGCGGGTCCTCAGCCGGTCCTTGTCGTCCGCCGGCTCGGGGCCGACCCAGGGGCCGGGGAGGCCGTCGTCGAAGCCCGGGTACACGGCGACGCCGTGGGGCCGGCAGAGGTCGGTGAACCCGGCCACGTCCACGTCGTCGTCGGTGCCTCCGTTGCCGGCGGGCACGACGATGTCCACCAGGCCCTCCTCCAGCCAGGCGGGCAGGTCGTAGCCGATCTGCTCGCAGACGTGCAGGTTGCCGGCCACGCGCACGGTCACGAAGAGCGGCCTGCCGCGCTTGCGGCCGATCTCGTCGGCGCAGCGGCGCACGGCCCGCTGCAGGTCGGTGAGGACGTAGCGCAGGCGGAAGGCGTCGTCGACGGGCAGGTGGAAGGCGTGGCGCTGCCAGTCCAGCTCGACGCCGTCCCAGTCGTAGCGCTCGCAGACCTCGCGGATGTGCTCGAGCCGGTGGCGGCGGACCTCGGGGACCGACATGTCCCAGGAGAGGGCGAACCACTCGGAGGTGCGGTCGCCGAGGAGCCACTCGGGGTGGCGGCGCCGCAGCTCGGTCAGCTCGGTGTGGTGAAGGGTGGGCAGGTCGGCGATCTGGGCGCCGTTGAAGTGGTTGTCGTTCATGCGCACCGAGGCGTAGACCTGGAGCCCGAGGCCATGGCCGCGCTCGATGAGCGCCGCCTGCGGGTCCTCGCCGCGCTCCAGCATGAGGCGGATGTTCTCGGTGTGCGCCAGCGGCCAGGCGCCTTCGTAGCGCCGGCCGTGGATGTCGCCGAGCTGCTCGAGGACATCGGAGGGCCAGCGCGCGGCGTGCTCGCCGATGCACCAGAACAGGGCGCCCACCTGGGTCTGTTCCAGGGGCGCGTACACGCGCTCCAGGAAGGACTCCATCGACTGGGGGACCTCGTCGTACCCGTGAGGGGCGCCGTCCCAGTTGTAGATGATGCGGTAGGGTGGTGGTGTGGGTCGCATGAGGCGGCTTAGACTACCAAAGTTCCCGTGATGGTGAAAGGGGAGGACCCGTGTTGAGGAGAGAGAGATGACTGGCGGCGAGGATCACCAGGCGGCGGTAGCGGCCGTCGACGAGGATCGCCTGATGGAGACCGCCGTGGATCTCGTGGCCGCGCCCAGCCCCACGAGATCCGCCGGGGAAGCGGCGGACCGCCTGGACAGGCGGTTGCGGG
>CAZEHQ010000242.1:0-6379 GCA_964512165.1 uncultured Gemmatimonadaceae bacterium
AACGATCTCTAATACTATGAAATTTCTGAAATTACGCAACCTCCGCCGGGCTCTGCCGGGGACCCGGGACGTTGCCCGCCGCAATGGTCACCCTATCTTACGGCATCCCCCCGGTCCAACCCCTGCCATCGATATCCGCGAGTCCCGCCATGGCCGACGTTCGCGTCCGTGTCGCCCCTTCTCCCACCGGCGCCCCGCACCTGGGCACGGCCTACATCGCCCTCTTCAACCGCCTCTTCGCCCGCCGCCACGGCGGCCGGTTGATCCTGCGCATCGAGGACACCGACCGCTCGCGGTCCCACCCCGGCCACGAGCGCCGCCTCATCGACGCCCTGCGCTGGTTGGGGCTCGACTGGGACGAGGGCCCCGTCGTGGGCGGCGCCTCCGGCCCCTCCCGGCAGAGCGAGCGCCTCGACCGCTACCTCTAGGCCGCCGAGGGCCTCGTCGAGGCCGGGCACGCCTACTACTCCTTCGCGACCCCCGCCGAGCTGGCCGCCTGGAGAGCCGGAGGCCAGAAGGCGGGAGAGCCGCCCCCCCACGAGGCCGAGCGCGACGCCGACCCGGGGGACGGCCGCCGGCGTCATGCGGCCGGGGAGTCGTGCGTCATCCGCATGAAGGTCCCCCGCGAGGGCGCCCGCGTGGTGCCGGACCTGCTGCGGGGGGAGATCGCCTTCGAGCACGCCGGCCTCGACGACCAGGTGCTGCTCAAGTCGGACGGCTTCCCCACCTACCATCTGGCGGTCGTCGTCGACGACCATCACATGGGGATCAGCCACGTCATCCGCGGCGAGGAGTGGATCAACTCGACGCCGAAGCACCTGCTCCTCTACGAGTGGCTCGGCTGGGAGCCGCCGGTCCACGCCCACCTGCCGCTGCTGCTCAACCCGGACCGCTCCAAGATGTCGAAGCGGCGCAACCCGACCTCCATCGACTACTACCGACGCGCCGGGTACCTGCCGGCGGCGGTCCTCAACTACCTCGCCCTCATGGCTTATCCCCCGGCCCGCGCCGCCGACGGCAGCGACGAGGAGAAGTTCGGCCTCGACGAGCTGGCCGCCCGTTTCGAGCTGGAGCGCGTCAACCTCGGCGGCTCGGTCTTCGACCTGGAGAAGCTCAACTGGCTCAACGGCCGCTACATCCGCGAGGACCTGACCGAGGGGGAGTTGCTCGCCGCCCTGCGGGAGTGGGCCCTCAACGACGACACCTTCGGCCGGCTGGTGCCGCTCATGCAGCCGCGCATGGAGACCCTGGGCGACTTCCTGCCGCGGTGCGCCTTCCTCTTCGCCCGGCGGGTGGAGGCGCGCCCGGAGGACCTGGTGCCGAAGAAGCGCGCCCCCGACGAGGTGGCCGCAACCCTGCAGTGCGCGGTGTGGGCCCTGGAGGAGGTGACGCCCTGGGGCCGGGAGGGGGTGGAAGCCTCCCTGCAAGGGGTCGCCGCGGCCCGGGACTGGCCGATCCGCGACCTGACCCGGCCCCTCTACGCGGCCCTCATGGGGCAGCCCGTGGGGCCGCCCCTCTACGAGTCGATGGCGCTCCTCGGCGCCGACCTGACGAGGGCGCGTATCCTCGAGGCGATCGAGGTCCTGGGCGGGCTCTCGAAGAAGAGGGCCCGCCGGCTGGAGAAGGAGTGGACCGAGGCCCGGGGCCGGGTCAGCCGCCCCGCTTCCTGATGTTGGCCCAGGCGTCGCGCAGGGTCACGGTGCGGTTGAAGACCGGCCGGGCCGGGGTGGAGTCCGGGTCGGCGCAGAAGTAGCCCAGGCGCTCGAACTGTACCGTCGTCCCCGGGGCGGCGCCGGCCAGGCCCGGCTCCAGCCAGCAATTGCGCCGCACCTCCAGCGACCCGGGGTTCAGGTTGTCGATCCAGTCCTCGCCGTCGGCCCCGACGAGGGGATCCTCCACCCGGAAGAGGCGGTCGTAGAGCCGCACCTCGGCTTCGACGGCGTGCTCCGCCGAGACCCAGTGCAGGGTGGCCTTCACCTTGCGGCCGTCCGGCGCGTCGCCGCCGCGGGTGGCCGGGTCGTAGGTGCAGCGCAGCTCGACGACGTCACCGCCGGCGTCCTTGACCACCTCCTGACAGGTGATGAAGTAGGCGTAGCGCAGACGCACCTCGCGCCCCGGGGCGAGGCGGAAGAACCTGCGCGGCGGGTCCTCCATGAAGTCGTCGGCCTCGATCCACAACTCGCGCCCGAAGGGGATGAGGCGGGTCCCGGCGGACCCGTCCTCGGGGTTGTTCACCGCCTCGAGCTGTTCGCTCTCCCCTTCCGGGTAGTTGGTGATCACCACCTTCAGGGGGCGGAGCACTCCCATCACCCGGGGCGCCACCTTGTTGAGGTGGTCGCGGATGCAGAACTCCAGCAGCGACACGTCGATGTTGTTGTCGCGCTTGGCCACCCCCACCTCGCTCCAGAACCGGCGGATCGCCTCCGGCGGCACGCCGCGGCGGCGCATCCCCCGGAGGGTGGGCATGCGCGGGTCGTCCCACCCCGAGAGCCGGCCCGACTCGACGAGGCGGGTGAGGTGGCGCTTGTGGGTGATCGTGTAGGTGAGGTTGCCGCGGGCGTACTCGATCTGCCGCGACGGGAAGATGCCGAGCTGCTCGATGTACCAGTCGTAGAGGGGGCGGTTGGCCTCGAACTCCAGGGTGCACAGGGAGTGGGTGACGCCCTCGATGGAGTCGCTCTGGCCGTGGGCCCAGTCGTACATGGGGTAGATGCACCAGCGGTCGCCGGTGCGCTGGTGGGGGGCGCGGAGGATGCGGTACATCACCGGGTCGCGCAGGACCAGGTTGGGGGAGGCCATGTCGATGCGAGCGCGCAGGACCTTCTCGCCGTCGCCGAACTCGCCGGCGCGCATGCGCCCGAAGAGGTCGAGGTTCTCCGCCGGCGTGCGGCCGCGGAAGGGGCTGTCCCGCCCCGGGTCGGTGAGGGTGCCGCGGGTCCGGCGGATCTCCTCGGCCGACTGGTCGTCGACGTAGGCCAGGCCCTTGCCGATCAGCTCGCAGGCCCACTCGTAGAGCTGCTCGAAGTAGTCGGAGGCGTAGAGCTCGCGCTCGCCCCAGTCGAAGCCGAGCCAGCGGATGTCCTCCATCTGGGCGTCGACGAACTCCTGCTCCTCGCGCGCCGGGTTGGTGTCGTCGAAGCGCAGGTTGCAGCGCCCCCCGAAATCGGCGGCGATGCCGAAGTTGACGCAGATCGCCTTGCCGTGGCCCACGTGCAGATAGCCGTTGGGCTCGGGGGGGAAGCGGGTCACCACGCGGCCGTCGTAGCGGCCGGAGGCGGTGTCCGCCGCCACCGCCTCGCGCAGGAAGTCGCGGGGGCGCCCGCCGTCCTCGCTCTCCATCGGATCCTCCGTCTTGCGTCAGGGCCGGACGCGCCGGGAGGCGGGCGCGTCCTTCGTGTTGCAGAGGGGTGCCGCTGCCGTAAATTCCGGGGCTTCCCACCCGGACAAGCCGTCAAATCTATGAAGAAAAGAGAACCATGGCCCTGCTCAACGAGCACTACCTGAAGCTCGCCGCCGGCTACCTGTTCCCCGAGATCGGCCGCCGCACCGCCGCCTTCGCCGAGGCCCATCCCGACGCCGACGTCATCCGCATGGGCATCGGCGACGTCGTGCGCGGCCTGCCGCGGCCGGTGGCCGAGGCGATGAAGGCCGCCTGCGAGGAGCTGGCCCACGACGAGAGCTTCCACGGCTACCCCCCGGCCCGCGGCTACGACTTCCTCCTCGAGGCCATCGCCGAGCACGAGTTCGGCGCCCGCGGCGTCCCCGTCGTCGCCGACGAGATCTTCCTCTCCGACGGCTCCAAGTGCGACTCCGCCAACATCCAGGAGATCTTCGGCCTCGATCAGCGCGTGGCCCTCACCGACCCGGTCTACCCCGTCTACTGCGACTCCAACGTCATGGCGGGGCGCACCGGCGCCGCCGACGAACAGGGCCGCTACGAGGGGCTCGCCTACCTGCCCTGCACGGCCGACAACGGCTTCCGCCCGCCCCTGCCCGACGGGCACGTGGACCTCGTCTACCTGTGCTCGCCGAACAACCCCACCGGCGCCGTGATGACGCGCCAGGACCTGGCCGCCTGGGTCGACTACGCCCGCCGCGAGGGCGCCGTCCTGCTCTTCGACGCCGCCTACGAGGCCTACGTCACCGACCCGGAGATTCCCCGGTCGATCTACGAGATCGACGGCGCCCGGGAGGTGGCCGTCGAGATGCGCTCCTTCTCCCAGACGGCGGGGTTCACCGGCGTTCGCTGCGCCTTCACCGTCGTGCCGAAGGAGCTGATGGGCTACACCGCCGCGGGCGAGGCCGTGGCCCTCCACGGGCTCTGGGACCGCCGCCAGTCGACCAAGTACAACGGCGTCTCCTATCCCGTGCAGAAGGGCGCCGCCGCGTGCTACACCCCCGAGGGCCAGGCGGCGGTGCGCGACCTCGTCGGCTTCTACCAGGAGAACGCCCGTCTCATGAAGGCGGACCTCACCGACGCCGGCTACACCGTCCACGGCGCCGACAACGCCCCCTACCTGTGGATCGCCTGTCCCGAGGGGGCCGGCAGCTGGGGCTTCTTCGACCGCCTGCTGCAGGAGGCCCACGTGGTCTGCACCCCGGGCGCCGGCTTCGGCGCCGCCGGCGAGGGCTACGTGCGCCTCTCCGCCTTCCAGCAGCGCCCCCAGGTGGAGGAAGCCCTCAGACGCATCCGTGCTCTGTAGGGCAGTCGCCGAGCCCCTTTGCGAGCCAGGCGCTCGAGGCCTCCTCCTGGCGCGAAACCTGCGCGCCAGGAACCTGCCTCGATCCCGCCGCGGCCTCGATCTCGCGCCGCTCGGCCGCCGGCCTCGGGCGTCCGGCGCCGTCACTCCCCCGGTCCACACGGGTTGACAGCCGCGTCAGGCCTATTTACTGTACATCGCTTAAGAAAGAATTACGTAATTTTTATGGCTTTGTTCCGTTTCAAAGGGGATCCATGCCCGCCGCATCAAAACCCAAGAGCGACCGTTCCCGTCCACGGACCTTCTCTGCCCACGACCGCGACTTCCGGATGCTGGAGGCGGTCGCCCGCTACCACGGAAGCAGCAAGAGCGCCATGATCACCGGCCTCATCCGCAAGGAGTTCTGGCGCGTCTTCCCCAACGGCACCGAGACCGTCCCCCCCGACGCGGGGGCGAAGGTGAGCGAGCCATGACCCAGATTGCCCCCCCCGCCGGCCAGACCCGCTTCGAGCACATCCCCGACCAGGAGCTGATCGAGCAGATCGACCGCCTCCGGGTGGAGAAGAACGCGGTGATCCTGGCCCACAACTACCAGATCCCGCCGATCCAGGACCTCGCCGACGTCACCGGCGACTCGCTGGGCCTGTCGGTGGAGGCCTCGCGCACCGACGCCGACATCATCGTCTTCTGCGGCGTCCACTTCATGGCCGAGTCGGCCAAGATCCTCAGCCCGCGCAAGCGCGTCTTCCTGCCCCACCTGGGAGCCGGCTGCGCGCTCTCCGACTCGATCACCGTCGAGAGCCTCTACGAGTGGAAGGAGCGCTACCCGGGCCACGCCGTGGTCACCTACGTCAACTCCTCGGCGGAGGTGAAGGCCGAGTCCGACATCTGCTGCACCTCGGCCAACGCCGTCTCCGTGGTGCGCAGCCTCGACGCCGACCGCGTCCTGTTCACGCCCGACAAGAACCTGGCCCGCTGGGTGGCGGACCAGGTGCCCGAGAAGGAGGTCGTCGCCTACGACGGCGTCTGCCCGACCCACGACGTGCTGCGCCACGCCACCGTCGACCGCACCCGGAAGGAGTTCCCCGAGGCCGTCATCATCGCCCACCCCGAGTGCCGCCAGGACGTGATCGAGGCCGCCCACGAGGTCTGCTCGACGACGGGCATGCTCAACGCCGTCGGCAAGTACCCCGAGGCCCGGACCTTCATCATCGCCACCGAAGAGGGCATGATCCACCAGCTGAAGAAGCGCTACCCCGGCAAGGAGTTCGTCCCCGCCGACGGCTGCATCGGCTGCCGGCTGCACTGCCCCTACATGAAGGTCACCGGGCTGCAGGACGTGTACTTCTCGCTGGCGGAGGAGCGCTTCGAGATTCACCTCGACGACGACATCATCGAGGGCGCCCGCCGGTCCCTCGAACGCATGATGGCGGTGCCGCGCGACAACTGACCAAGGGCGAGCGGAATCGGCGCTGGTTCCTGCCGGTCAGCGGCCAGCTCGAACCCGGCGGACGCTATCGGCTGAAGGGCAACGCGCCAAGCGTGATCACGGCCTGCGAAGGACCATCACGCGGTTGCGATCGTCACGGCCGATCGCCAGGAGACACTCGTACTCGGCTCCGATATCGTCGACCGCGAAGGAGGTATAGGGGATCCCGTCCTCCACGAGCGCCTTCCTG
>CAZEHQ010000243.1:0-6263 GCA_964512165.1 uncultured Gemmatimonadaceae bacterium
GTGCGTCAGCCACATCCTGGTGCGGGCGCGGACCACCGAGAGCGACCGGGAGCGGGTGCGGGACCGGCTCGAGGACCTGCGCCGCCGGGCCCTGGCGGGGGAGGACTTCGCCCAGCTGGCCCGGGATCACTCCGAGGACGCTCAGTCGGCCCGCCAGGGCGGGCTGTGGCAGATCCTCGACCGCGCCGCCATTCCCGACATCCTGGACCCCTTCATCGGGCACCTCGGTCTCGGCGGCGTGAGCGAGCCCGTCATCCTCGATACGGGCGGCCACATCTTCAAGATCAACGACGACTTCGCCACCCTGGAGGCCCTGGTGCGCGAAGAGCGGGTTGCCCACCGCATGGAGGAGGTCATCGCCGAGTACCGGCAGGAGATCCACGTGGAGGAGCGCCTCGACGACGAGTGGCTCTGGGACCCCCTGGGCGCCGCTGCCGCCGATTCGGCTGCGCGCCAGGACTCCGCCTCCGCACAGGGACCCGGCGAAGACCGCTGAGCCCGTGGTGCGCCTCGACGCCTTCCTGAAGAACGCGGGTCTCTTCAAGTCCCGCTCGCGGGCTCGGCGGGCCTGCGACGAGGGCCGGGTGCGCATCGGCGGGACCCCGGCCCGCGGCTCCCGCGCCGTGCGCGTCGGCGAGATCCTCGAGGTCGAGGCCGGCGGCCACCGCCTGGAGGTGGAGGTCCTCGACCTGCCGCTGCGGCCGGTGGCGCGCACGCAGCGCTCCCGGTGCGTGCGCGAGCTGCGCCGCGAGGCCCTGCCGGCGGAGGTGCTGTCCTTCGATGACGAGCCCTGAGCCCGCCGTCCTCGAGCGCCGGCCGTACGAGGGCCTGGCCTCGATCTACGACTTCGTCATGCGCCACGTCGACTACCCGGCCTGGGCCGACTACGTCGCCTCCCTGCTGCGTCGCCACGAGTGCGAGCCCGGCCGTCTCCTGGAGCTGGCCTGCGGCACCGGCAACGCCTCCTTCGCCCTGGCGGCGGCGGGTTACCGCCTCACCGGGTACGACGCCTCCGAGGAGATGGTCCGGGTGGCCCGCGAGAAGGCCTCCCGCCAGCGGCGGGACCTGCGCTTCGGCGTCCGCGACCTGCGGGACCTGTCGGGGGTCGGGGAGCACGGGGCCGCCGTGTGCCTCTACGACAGCCTGAACTACCTGCTGAGCCTCGAAGAGGTGGGGCAGGCCCTGACCCAGGTGCACGGCGTGCTGCCGGAGGGCGCGCTCTTTATCTTCGACATCTGCACCGAGCAGAACTCCGTGCGTCACTTCAGGGACGTGCGCAGCTCCGAGCACGGCCGCGGCTTCAGCTTTCGCCGCCACAGCCACTACTCCTCCGACGAACGCCTCCAGCACAACGACTTCGACATCTGCTTCGAGGACGGATCCCGGGTTCGGGAGACCCACGTGCAGCGCATCTACGAGTGCGGCGAGCTGGCCGCCGCCGTCGATGCCAGCCCCTTCGACCTCGTCGAGCTTCTCGACGGCTTCAGCCTGCGGCCGGGCTCCGACCTCTGCGACCGCGTCCACTTCGTCCTGCGCCGCTGAGCCGCCCATGCCCGCCCGGCCCACAGAGATCCCGGTCTCCGATTTCGATGCCGCCGCCGACTTCCTGCGCGGCGGCGACGGCTTCCTGGTCACCTCCCACGTCAACGCCGACGGCGACGCCATCGGCGCGGTCCTGGCCATGGAGGGCCTGCTGCGCCAGCTCGGCAAGGCCTCGACGGCGGTCCTCGAGGAGAGGCCCGGCGACGCCTACGCCTTTCTCCCGGGGACCGGCGGCATCGTCGAGGCCGGCGCCGCGGGCGGCGGCCACCGGCGGGCCATCGTCCTCGACTGCTCCAGCCTGGCGCGCACCGGACCGGTGGCCGACTGCCTGGCCGACGGCGCATCCGTGCTCAACATCGACCACCATCCGGACAACCAGCGCTTCGGGTCGGCGAACCTGGCCTCCGACGCCGTCTCCTCCACCTGCGAGATGCTCTACCACCTGGCCGTGCACATGGACCTGGAGCTCGACCGGAGCCTGTCGGAGCTGCTCGCCGCGGGCCTCCTCTTCGACACCTGCTGCTTCCGCTGGTCCCTGACCACCCCCGCGTCGATGGAGGTGGGCGCCGACCTCCGGCGCCGCGGGGCGCGGCTCGACCGCGTCGCCGACGGCCTCTACAGCAACGCCACCCTGGGCTCGGTCAAGCTGATCGGGCGGGCCATCGACTCCCTCGAGCTGCACTGCGGGGACCGCGTCGCCCTCCTGGGGCTGAGCCGGCGGGACCTGGCCCTGGGCGACCCCGAGGCGATCGTCAACTACGGTCTGATGGTGAGGGGCGTGGAGGCGGCGGCCCTGCTCCGGGAGGAGGAGCCGGGGCGGTTCCGCGTCAGCCTGAGGTCGCGCGACGACGACGTGGACGTGAGCGCCGTGGCCCGCCGCTTCGGCGGCGGCGGGCACCCCCAGGCCTCGGGCTGCCGCATCGAGGGAGAGGCGGCGGCGGTGCGTTCGCGCCTGCTGGCCGCGGTGGAGGAGATGTTGCCATGAACCCCGGGCACCTGGTGACGCTCAAGGACTGGAGCGCCGCGGAGATCCTCCAGGTCGTCGACGCCGGCCGGCGCCTCAAGGCCGACCCCGGGGCCTTCGCCGAGACCCTGAAGGGCCGCTCCCTGGCGCTGCTGTTCCAGAAGACCTCGACGCGGACGCGCTGCTCCGGCGAGGTCGGCATGGCGCAGCTCGGCGGACACTCGGTCTACCTCGACTGGCGGGCCACCAACTTCGGTCTCGCCCACCTGGCCGACGAGATCCGCGTCCTGGGCCGCTACTTCGACTTCCTCCTGGTGCGCTTCCTGGCCCACGCCGACGTGGTCACGGCGGCAGAGGCCGCCGAGGCGCCGGTGATGAACGGCTGCTGCGACCGCTACCATCCGCTGCAGGCCCTGTGCGACCTGCAGACGGTGCAGGAGAAGCTCGGCCGCCTGGAGGGGGTGCGCCTCACCTACATCGGTGTCCGCAACAACGTCACGAACTCGCTCATCGCCGCCGGCCTCAAGACCGGCATGCACGTCACCGTCGTGGCCCCCGAGGTGAACGAGGCCGCGATCGACGACGGGTTGCTGGCCGAGGCCCGGGCCTCCGGCCGCTACGTGGAGACCGACGATCCGGCGGAAGGAGTGGCCGGCTGCGAGGTGGTCTACACCGACACCTGGCTCGACATGGAGTACTTCGACGATCCCGCCTTCGCCGAGGAGAAGGAGCGGCGCCTGCGCGCCCTGCGGCCTTATCAGCTGAGCCGCGAGCTGCTCCGCGGCCTCGACCCGCTGATCATGCACTGCCTGCCCGCCCACCGGGGCTACGAGATCGAGGGAGAGCTGGTGGAGGACCCGAGGTCGGTGGTCTTCGACCAGGCCGAGAATCGCATGCACAGCCAGAAGGCGGTGCTCCTCAAGCTCGCCGGCCTGTTGGGGTAGGGTCGTCCCCGCGGGGGTGCGTCAACCGCCCCGCACGTAGGTCCCGCCGCCGCCGCCCCGCTTCTCCAGCAGGCGGACCTCGTCGATCACCATCTCGCGGTCGACGCTCTTGCACATGTCGTAGATCGTCAGCAGGGCCACGGCCGCGGCCGTGAGGGCCTCCATCTCCACGCCGGTGCGGTCCGCCAGGCGCGCCGCGGTCTCCACCTCGACGCGGTCCTCGCCGAGGGTGAACTCCACCTCGACGGCGGTCAGGTTGAGGGAGTGGCAGAGGGGGATGAGATCCGCCGTCCTCTTGGCGGCCTGGATCCCGGCGATGCGCGCCGTCTCCAGGACGTTGCCCTTGGCCACGGTCTGTTCCGAGATGCGGCGCACCGTGGCCGGGCGCATGCGGATTCGGCCGCCGGCGCGCGCCAGGCGGTCGCTCACCGGCTTTTCCGAGACATCCACCATCTTCACGCGGCCCGACTCGTCGAGGTGGGTCAGGCGTCCGGAATCGGCCACGTCAGGACCCCCAGGGGGCGATCGCCTCTTTCAGGCTGCGGTAGCCCTCGAGGAACCCGGGCCGGGTCCCCCCGTAGACCTCGTCGAAGGCCTCCAGGGAGCGGTCGAGCCACCGGCGCAGCTCGGTGTGGCCGGGGTTGGCGTCGAGATAGGCGTCGCGGATGAGGACGAAGTGGATGCGCGGGTCGTAGGGCCGCTTGGTGCCGCCCATGGACTCGTCGCCGTCGAGGAGCCTCTTGAGCATGGCGTCGGCGGAGCCCAGGGTCTGCTCGTGGATGGGGGGGCCGGCCATGCGGTGCATGACCGAGGTCATGTCGCGGCCGTTGCCGGTGGTGTAGCCCATGCGGCCCCAGAGGTCGTCCATCCTCGCCCCGGCGCCGACGTGGTCGACGACGAGCTGCCCGAAGTGGCGCAGCGGGTCGGAGACGTCGGCGAGCAGGTCGGTGAGGCGGTCGCCGTCGAGGTCGGTGGCCAGGACGATGACCTCCTCCTTGTCGATGAGGTCCCAGAGCAGCAGGCCGTAGCTGGTGTCGGCGATGTGCTGCTCGATGCGCCCGCCCCAGCTCTCCATGCCGGCCTTGAAGTCCGGCGGCAGGAGGGAAATGATGCGGTCCACGTGCTCGCGGTGCTCCACGTAGCCGTCGACGGCGTACTTGCGGCCCACCTCGAAGCGCGTGTCCTGCAGCAGCCACGACAACAGGCCGGCGTTGATGCCGTCCTCCATGGCCTGGGTCGGCTTGAAGGCGACGCGCCCCAGGCGGCCGGTCTCGTGCACCATCTGCAGGAACCGCCGGTTGGCGTAGGCCATCTGGATCCCCGGCGTGTTCATCTCGGAGTGGATGTGGCCGGTGCCGCCGTCGACGGCGAAGCGGGCCCGGTCCTGGGAGTAGGGCAGGCAGGGCATGCAGCGCACCACGGTGATCGTCCCGTAGGGGCGCACGTTGCAGTAGACCCCGGCCTGGGTGCGCAGCTGGGCGTTGCCGGACTTGCCCTTCACCACCACGCGGCCGCCGCGGCCGTCGTTGACGTAGGCGTCGCCGGCGGTGGACCACTTGATCGACGTGCACGGCATGTTCCCGAACCAGGCCAGCGGGGCCAGATCGAGGTCGTGGCGGTACTGGGCCCACATGGGGACGAAGTAGCAGGGCAGTCCGAGGACGTCGAGGGCGGACAGGGTGCCGAGGAGGGCATAGGCGTCGGTGAGGGAGTGGGCCACGGGGGCCACCCCGGCATCGTGGTTGCCGCCCTGCCAGATGACGGCGTCGGGATAGCCTTCGGGGCGCACCTCGCTGGACTCGAAGAGCCCCTCGAGGAGGCCGAGGAGGTCGCCGCCGGCGGCCTCGGTGCGGGCGATGTCGAGCAGGTCGATCATGAGGGTCCGCTAAGTTGTTGTTTTCGTTGAAGGAATGGGGATTTTCGCAGGCGTGGAAGATAGCCAGTCCCGGATTTCCCGGCAACCGGGTGTCCGCCGTGCCGGGGGCCGCGGCCGTGCGGCCGTTGGCGGATCCGGGCGCCCGGTCCGGCGCTGGCCGCCTGCGGGGGTCTGGTGGAAAAGCCAGGGTCGGGGAGTGCCGGGCCGGCCCGCCCAGGGGAGCGCGCCCGCCAGGCCGCGCTTGCGCTCCCCACTCTCTCGCGGTAACTTCTCGGACTGAGAAAAGACGGGTAGCACTCTCGCAACGGGAGTGCTATGGACTCTCGTAACGATCTCCCTTTCAACCCTTTAGGAGGATTTTCAAAATGGCTGCCAAGCAGTTGCAGTTCGATTCTTCGGCCCGCGAATCCCTTGCCGAGGGCGTGGACCGGCTGGCCGATGCGGTCAAGGTCACGCTCGGCCCCAAGGGCCGCAACGTCGTCCTCGACAAGAAGTTCGGCTCCCCTACGGTCACCAAGGACGGGGTCACCGTCGCCAAGGAGATCGAGCTGAAGGAGCCTTTCGAGAACATGGGGGCCCAGATGGTCCGCGAGGTCGCTTCCAAGACCTCCGACGTCGCCGGTGACGGCACGACCACGGCCACCGTCTTCGCCCAGGCCATCTTCCGCGAGGGCCTGCGCAACGTCACCTCCGGCGCCAACCCCATGGATCTCAAGCGCGGCGTCGACGCCGCCGTGGCCGCCGTGGTGGGCACCATCCGCAAGTCGGCCCGCACGGTCAAGAGCCACGAGGAGATCGCCCAGGTCGCCCGCACTTCCGCCAACAACGACTCCGAGATCGGCGACCTCATCGCCGACGCCATGGACAAGGTCGGCAAGGACGGCGTCATCACCGTCGAGGAAGCCAAGTCGATGGACACCGCTCTCGACGTCGTCGA
>CAZEHQ010000244.1:0-6233 GCA_964512165.1 uncultured Gemmatimonadaceae bacterium
GACGCTGGAGGCCAACGGCCTGGAGGACGTGGCGGGCCTGGTGGGCGGTCCGGCCCCCGGGATCTACGACCCCGAGGCGAGCGTGTACTGCCTGGAGGCGGGCGCCTGCCTGCTGGAGCGCGGCGGCCCCCTCGTGACCTACCTGTCGACCACGGATTACGTGCAGCACCGCTACGCGCCGGAGGAGCCGGAGGCCCTGGCCTTCCACGCGCGGCTGGACGCCGTCCTCGGGCGCCTGCACCGCGCCGGCGCCGTGGTCGCCGTCACGGCCGATCACGGCATGAACGCCAAGACCCGGCCCGACGGCTCGCCGAAGGTGGAGTACCTCGAGAGTCTTCTGCGGCAGGAGGGCGTGGCCGGGGCGCGGGTGATCCTGCCGATCACCGATCCCTACGTGGTCCACCACGGCGCCCTGGGCTCGTACGCCACCGTCTACGTCGAGCCTGAAAGCCTGGAGCGGGCGGAGCGAGTGCTGGGAAAGGTGCCCGGCGTAGAGGCCGTCCACACCCGGGACGAGGCGGCCGGCCTCTACCAGCTGCCGCCCGACCGCATCGGCGACCTGGTGGTCCTGGCCGACGGCGGCACCGTCCTCGGGCGCACCCCGGACTGGCACGACCTGTCGCACGTCCGGGAGGGCCTGCGCTCCCACGGCGGCCTGCACGAGGCGACCGTGCCCTTCGTGGTCAATCGGCCGCTGCGCGGCGAGACGGCGGAGGCCCTGGAGCGCGGCGAGCTGCGCAACTACGACCTCTTCGACGTGCTCTGCAACGGCGTCCATGCACCTGATTGATGGCGTCCCCAGGGTCCTGCAATAGCGCATGTTGAAGGGACGCAGCACGGAGCGTATCGTCCATTGGCATTGGCTTTGCCCATGAGTTCTCACCCAAGTAGCAGCACATTGCGTGGAGGTGACTTGCAATGACAAGGAAGAGCCAGCATGTGGTCCCTCGTCAGGGGAAGTGGGCCGTCAGAAGTACGGGCTCGAAGAGGGTTGCCAGTATCCATGATACTCAGCAGGAAGCGATTTCAGAAGCTCGCGAAAGAGCCAAGGATCAGAAAACAGAACTGTTCATCCATGGCCGAGATGGACAAATCAGGGACCGAAACTCATATGGCAACGATCCTTCGCGGCGGAAGGGATAGAGGGCTTGGTGACCGAGCCGTCCTTTGAGAGGTCGGTCTTTATCAACTGCCCTTTTGATGGGGACTACGATCCGATTCTTCGGGCCATCTTCTTCTGCGTCGTGTATTTGGGGTTCTTCCCGAGACTTGCAACGGAACGCAGAGACTCCCTCGAGAACGATGAATATCCCCTTTGAGCTGGGAATGGACTTTGGCCTCAGGCAGATGTCTCAGGGGGCTGACAGAAAGTGCCTGATCTTGGAGAAGAAACCATATAGGTACAAGAAGGCGCTTTCTGATTTGTCCGGGATCGATGTTTGTCCCCACGATGGAGACCACGAGAAAGCAGTGGAAGTCGTACGCACCTGGCTCGTCAGCGAGGCCGGAGCCACTCCTGTCTCTGTCGATGAAATTCTCTTTGCCTACGCCGACTTTCAGGCCGTACTCCAGGGGCTCCAGATCTTCCAGATTCTCAGACTATCCTACCAATGAGATTCTGGAGGCGATCAGAGACTCCCGGAAGTAGGGGCTGGCGGGCACGCGGGCCGACGCCCTTCGGCCGGAAGCGAAGCGCCTCCCGGCCGAGCCACAGACCAACTGAGTGCCGCCGTCGCGCCCCCTGCCTCCGGAATCGCCTACAGCTCCCCCAGCACCACCCTCCGGCCCTCCCGCAGGCTCACCTGCACGGCCTCGGTGAAGGCCATGTACTTCACGCCGTCCTCGAAGTTGGTGTGGGTCACCGGGCGGCCGTCGCGGATGGCGTCGACGAAGTCGGCCTCCACGTTCCAGCCCCACTGCTTCTCGGGCGCCACCACCAACTCGCGCCAGCCGCCGTCGTCCAGGGCCACGAGGGCCTCGTCCCCCTCGAGGCGGATCGACCCCTTGGTGCCGTGCATCTCGAAGGACATGCCGCCGTGGGCGGCGACACTGCTCACGTGGTAGACGGCGGTGGCGCCGCTCTCCAGCTCGGAGAGGATGCCGAGGCTCTCGGGCACGTCCGCCGGCTGCCGGGTGCCGGTCTCCGGGTCGGTGCGCTCGCCGGTGAATATCTGGCCGTGGGCCATGACCGCGCGGTCGTGGCCGACGTAGCGCCGCACCGTCTCGTTGAGGATGCCCATGGCCATGATGTTGTTGCCGGACAGGACGCGCCGCTGGCGCCAGTGCAGGGGGGCGCCGGGATCCCACCCGCCGGTCAGGGCGGTGACGTGGATCTCCAGCCAGTCGCCGAAGGCGCCGTCGGCGACCATCTGGAGCAGGGTCGGCTCGGTCTCCAGGTTGATGGGCGCCGGCACGATCATGCTCACCCGGTCGGAGGCCCGGGCCGCGGCCTGCATGCTCCGCGCCTCGTCCAGGTTCATGGCCATGCGCGCCTCGGTGAGGACGTGCTTGCCGGCGGCCAGGCCCTCCAGGGTGATGTCGCAGTGCAGGTAGGGCCAGGTGCCGATGCAGACGGCGTCCACGTCGTCGGCCCGCACCAGCTCCTTCCAGTCCTCGTACACGGCGGGGATGCCGAAGTCGTCGGCCGCCCGCTGCCCCGACTCGCGGGAGCGGTTGCAGACGGCCACCACCTCCACGCCGTCGATCTCCTGGAACCCGGGGATGTGCCGCTCCCGGGTGTTGGCCCCGGCGCCGACGATACCGATTCGCAAGCTCATGTCGTTCCTCCTGTTTCCGTTGGCTTGGGTTACTGGTTCCACTCGTATTTGCCGCGGTCGGCGCGCCGGTAGTCCCCGGGGCCGCGGCCGATCCAGCAGGCGCCGCCGGAGTCGACCTCGATCAGCCTCGGCGACACGGGCTCGTACGCGGCGCGCGGGGCGACGGCGCCCTTGGCGACCAGGATCTTGTGCTGCTCCGGCGCGATGCCGGCGCTGGTGATCTGGTGGATGCTCATGGGCGGCTGGCGCCTGCTGTTGAGGACGAGCAGGCCGTCCCCCTGGCCGCAGGGCACCCGCAGGACCGCGGTGAGGCCCTGGTTGTGGAGGCGGCCGCCGCCGTGACGGCGCTCGCGCTCCTCGTAGCGGCCGTCGGACAGGGTGCGCACCGTGCCCTTCACCCGCTGGGGGTCCCCGTGCATGCCGTCGGTCTTGCCGCCGGCGTCGACCTCCACCTCGGCGCCGATGCCGGCGGCGGCGCAGGCCCGCACGGCCTCCGGGTCCCACAGGGTCACCACCCAGCCGTCGGCGCCCTGCGCGAGCAGCTCTTCCAGGATCAGGGTCGAGTCCCCCGTGGAGCCGCCGCCGATGTTGTCGCCCACGTCGAGGAGGGTCACCGGGTGCTCGCTGCCGGCCATGGCCTGCCGCACCGCCTCGGCCGGCCCGGGCAGCCCCGGGATCATCCGATCGCGCGCCTCCCACATCGCCGACGACAGGGCGTCCGCCTCGGCGCGGGCCAGCTCCGGGTCGCCGTCGGCGACGACCACCACCGAGGGCCCCATGTACTCCACGTCGGCGTACTGATAGCCGCCGGCGACCGAGCAGGAGAGGATGCCCTCCCGCTTCTCCAGCTCCACGGCGCGGGCCAGGATGGGCTGAACCGGCGGCAGGCTGGTGTTGTGGAAGCAGATGTTCAGCACCAGCCGCGGTTGGGCCAGGGCCATGGTGGGCTGCACCTCGCCGCGCACGGTGCGCGCCAGGATCGACGCCGCCTCCCAGCCGCGCTCGCGCTGGTCGACGTGGGGGTTGGTCTTGTAGATGACCAGGGCGTCGGCGGCCTCCACCAGGGAGGGCGGCACGTTGGCGTGGTAGTCGTGGGTGACGACGAGGGGCATTTCCGGGCCCACCTGGCGGCGCACCCGGCGCACGACCTCGGCGTCGCCGTGGGGGTACTCCTCGGCCACCATGGCGCCGTGCAGGGCGAGGAGGACGCCGTCGACGGCGCCCAGATCCTCCAGGCCGGCCAGGATGCGGCCGCAGAGCTCCTCGAAGGCCTCGCGGGAGACCGGCCCGGCAGGGGTGGCCGAGGCCGACAGGATGGGACACAGCTCCAGGCCCAGGTCCTCGGCGGCGGCCACGTACCCGGCGATCTCGTGGTAGGTGTCGGCGTGCCGGGCCAGGACCTGCCCGCCCGTGAGGATGCCGAAGTCCTCGAGGCGGGTGGGCTGGACGGAGAAGGTGTTCGACTCGTGGGCGAAGCCGGCGACGGCGATTCTCAAGTGTGCTCTCCCTTCGGCAGTCCGCGGTAGAGGCCGCCGGCGAGGGCGGCCCCGAGGAACGTTCCCGCCAGGTAGACCCAGAACACGTTCAGCGTGTTCGTGAACAGGCCCGGCCCCAGGGTGCGGGCCGGGTTGAGGGAGGCGCCGGTGAGGGGCCCGCCCATGAGGATGCAGAAGATCAGCGTGAGGCCGATGGCGGCAAGCCCCAGGTCGCCTCCCCGGCCGCTGACGGCGGTGACGAGGATGGAGGTGACGAGCATGAAGGTCAGGATCGCCTCCAGGACGAGGGTTTGGCCCAGGCTGACCCCCGGGGCCGGGACGGTGGCGCCCAGGGAGTCGGTGAAGCCGCCCACGGTCAGCTCGAGGGCGAGGGCGGCGAGGATGCCTCCCGCCGCCTGGGCGGTCCAGAAGAAGGGCAGGCGTCCCGCCTTCACTTCTCCCGCAACGAAGAGCCCGAAGGTGACGGCGGGATTGATGTGAGGCGCCCGGCGGCCCCAGGCGAAGCTGAAGGCGAGGACGACGAACCCGTGGGCGAAAGCGGCGCCCAGAAGGCCGCCGACGCCCACGGCGACAGCGCCGGCGCCGATGAAGACGAGGGTGAAGGTCCCCGCCAGCTCCGCCGCGAATGCCCTGGCCTCCATGGAGGTTCTTTCTTTCCGGGAACGACGAAAGAGGCGAATGTTATAGCCCTCTCCGCCGGAGGGTGTCAAGATGCCCCCGGCCCCGCCCGGAGCCTTTCCCGACAGATGCGGATCCTCTTCATCGCCCGCCGCTACCCGCCCTCCCTCGGCGGGCTCCAGACCCACGCCTTCAAGCTGTACACCTACCTGAGCCAGCGCCTGCCGGTGATCCGGGTGACCCTGGGGCGCGACTCGGTCCTGCACCTGGCCTGGTTCCTGCCCTGGGCGTGGCTGCGGGCGGCCCTGGCGCTGCTGGCGCGGCGGGTGGACCTGGTCTACTTCGGCGACGGCGTCGCCGCCTCCCTCGCCTGGACCCTGGCGCCGCTGCGCGGCCGGGCCCGCTTCTGCTGCACCCTCAACGGCCTGGAGATGACCTTTCCCAACCGCTGGGCGCGGGCGCTGATGCGGGCCGGGACCCTGCGCTGCCACGGCATCGCCGTGTACAGCCAGAACTCCGGGCGCATCGCCGCCGAGGCCTGGGGCGTGCCCCGGGAGCGCATGCGCCTGATCCACCTGGGCGCCGAGCCGGTGGAGCCGCCGCCGGAGCGCGACGAGGAGCTGCGCCGCGGCTTCGAGGCCAGGCACGGCGTCGCCTTCGGGGAGGACCGGCTGCTGCTGAACGTGGGACGCATGGTGCCGCGCAAGGGCCTGGCCCGGTTCGTCGAGCACGGGATGCCGCTGCTGGGCGCCGACGTGCGCCTCCTCGTCGTCGGCGACGGGCCCGACGCCGGCCTCGTGCGCCAGGCCCGCGAGCGCCTCGAGGACCCCGGCCGGGTGCTGCTCCTCGGCGTCCTCGACGACGACACCTGCTCCATGCTGCGGCGCCACTGCGACCTGTTCCTCATGCCCAACGTGGCCACCGAGGGCGACGTGGAGGGCTTCGGCATCGCGCCCCTGGAGGCGATGTACTTCGGCACGCCGGTGGTCGCCTTCGCCGTGGACGCCCTGGTGGAAGCGGTGCGCGAAGGCGGGTGGCTGGCGCCGGCGGGCGACTACCCGGCCTTTGCCGGCGCGGTGCAGGCCTTCTACGATCTGACTGCGGAGGAACGCCGCTCCGCCGGCGACGAGGCGCGGCGCTACTGCCGCCGCGAGTACACCTGGGACACGGCCTCGTCCCGCTATCTCGAATTCTTCAAGGAGCTGAGGAGCTGACCGTGCACTACACCGAGCTGGACACGCCCGCCCTGTGCGTCGACCTCGACATCCTCGACCGCAACATCGCGCAGCTCCAGGCCGCCTGCGACGCCCTGGAGATCGATCTGCGGGTGCACACCAAGACC
>CAZEHQ010000245.1:0-6141 GCA_964512165.1 uncultured Gemmatimonadaceae bacterium
GTGGGCAGCCCGGGGCGGGTCCTGGTGGGCGGCGGTGCCCTGGCCCGCGCCTGTCACGGTTCCGGCGGGGAAGAGGGCGACGGCTTTGTCGAGGTGGACCTGCCGGCGCCCGACGGCAGCTGGCGCCTCGCCCGCGTCTTCGACACGGGCGACCTCGGCCGGTTCAACCCCGGCGGCGAGCTGGAGATCCTGGGGCGCTGCGACAGCGGCCTCAAGATCCGCGGCTCGTGGGTGGAGCCGGCCGAAATCGAGCAAGTCGTCGAGGGACACCCGCTGGTCCGCCGGGCCTGCGTCACGGCGGAGACCGGCCCCGGGGGGGAGACGGAGTTGGTGGCGTACGTCGTGCCGGAAGCGGAGCCGGTGGAGGCCGCCGCTCTCTCGCGCCAGCTGCGGGTCCACGCCGCTTCGCTGTCGCCGCACAGCGTGCCGGCGCGCTTCCTCCCGGTCGACGAGCTGCCGCTCCTGCCCTCGGGAAAAGTCGACCGCCGCCGGTTGCGCCTGGCGGCGCGGAACCCTCGCGCATCGCCGGACCCGCGCTCCGAGACGGATGATCTGCAGCAGCAGGTGCTGGCCTCCTTCCGGCAGGCCCTCGACGATCCCGCCATCGGCCTCCAGGACGACTTCGAGGCCAGCGGCGGCCACTCCCTCCGGGCGGTCCGGCTCTGCGGGATCCTGCACCAGACGACCGGGCGCCGCGTGGCGGTCGCAGACCTCTACCGGCATCCCACCCCGCTGGACCTGGCCCGCTACCTGCGAAACCAGCAAGGCCGGCACCCGCCTCCGAAGTGGATTCCGCCCGAGCTGGAGATCGACACCCCTCCAGCCGTTGATGCGGGGCCCCGGACCCCCGCGCAGACAGTGCTGGTGACGGGCGCGACGGGGTCTCTCGGGGCGGCCCTCGTGAAGGCCCTGCTGCGCACGACTTCGGTGGACGTTCTCGCCCTGGTGCGGGCAGGGGACGAGGGCCTCGCCCGCCGGCGCCTGGACCGGGCGCTGGAGCGGCACGAGGAGCCCGGCCTGGATGCGCGGGGTCCGGCCCAGCGGCCAGAGGCGACCCCGGGAGATCCGTCGAGGCCCGGGTCCTCTACTATGGCCCGGGCAAGCCTTGTGGGGCGCCCGCAGACGGTTTCGGGCGATCGCTCTACTCCCGGGCCTGGCGCTGCTGACCGGGAAGGCCATGCGGGGCTGAAAGCGGTTCCCGCCGATCCGTCGAGGCCCCGGCCCGGGGCCGAGGCCGGGGACATCCCGGCGGGGCGACTCCAGGGGATACCGGGCGATCTCTCCAGACCCCTGATGGGGCTCGCTCCCAATGCCTTCGCCGCCCTGGCCGACAGGGTCGACGCCGTCTTCCACCTGGCAGCCGACCTCGACGCCTTCGCCTCGTACGGAGATCTGGAGCCGGCCAACGTGGGCGGCACCCGGGAGGTGCTGCGCCTCGCCTTCCGCCGAGGCGCGCCCGTCCACCATGTCTCGTCGAGCGCCGTCTTCCCCCTGGAGACCTCGTGGCCGGAGGAGACCTTCGGCCAGCAGGCCATGCGCTCCCTGGGCGCGCACCTCGAAGCCTCGGGCGCCGACGGCTACTCCCTATCCAAGCTCGGCGCCGAGCTGCTCCTGTGGACGGCCTTCGAGCGGGGGCTGCCCGTGTCGGTGGTGCGGGTCCCGCACCTGCTGAGCGACTCCGGCGGGGCAACCGTCAGCTCACGGGACCGCCTGACCGCGGCGGTGCGGGCCTTCGCCGCCGCGGGGGTGTTCCCCGAGGGGGACTGGAGCTGGCAGCTCGCCCCGGTGGACGCTGTCTGCCGGGAGCTGGTTTCCAGCCTGCAGACGGGACCGTCCCCGGAGAGGCCGGTGCGCCACCTCGCCATGGGACCGCTGCGCGCGGAGCAGGTGCTGGACGGCCTCCGCGGCCTCGGACTCGAGCTGGAGCCCCTGCCGCTGCCCGCCCTGGCCAGCGCCCTGACCGCCGCGGCGCAAGCCGGAGCCGGCCGGGAAGCCGCCCCGAGCGATCCGGGGTCCGGGGAGGTGTGCGCCGCGGCCCAGCTCATCCTTCAGCACGGCCCCCGGGCGGCCCTCAACCTCGCCGACGCGCGGCTCCTCACGGAACGGACCCTTCCCGGGAACGGCGCGGCCCTGTTCCTTCATTCTATTGGGTGGGCGCCGGGCGGTTTCGGGCGAGACACGCAGTTGATCTGACAGAGGGGACCACACATGCACAGGAGAGCGGGGACTCCCGCATGACGGTGGGTCCTGGTCTGGGACGGCTGCAGCTGACTGCGATGCAGGACCGAGGGCCTCTCACCATGAATCAAGGGGACCCGGCGTGGCCGAGTCCCTGCTGACCCGGGCGGCCGCCGCCGCCCGCGCAGGTGATCTGGACCACCTGGACCGCACTCTGTCGGAATCGCCGGAGGTGACCGCGGCGCGGGATGCGCACGGCCGCACGCTGCTCGACCTCGCCTGCCGGGCCGCCACCGGCGACATCGCCATCCCCCTCGTGCCCGGCACGCCGGCGCAGCACGCTGCCGTGGACCGCATCCTCGCCGCCGGCGCCGACCCCTCCTCCGCCGATGACGATGGCTGGACGCCGCTGCACACGGCGGCCATGGCAGGCCACCTCGACCTCGCGCGTCGCCTGGTCGCGGCGGGGGCCTCGGTCCGGGCCGACGCCCACGGCAGGGATGGCGGCTCGCCCCTTTCGTACGCGCTGTTCTACGCCAAGGCATACATGGCCGAGGCCCTGGTGCCGGCCTGTCCCGACAACCTGCGGACCGCCGCCGCCCTGGGCCGGGAACTGGACCGGTTCGTCGACCGGGACGGCGAGCTCACGCCGGCGGCCCTCGAGGGGCTCGACTTCTACGCCCCCGTCTTCTTCCCGGCCTGGGAACGGACCCTCGATCGACAGGAAGTCCTCGACGAGGCCCTCGGCTGGGCGGCTCGCAACAACCAGTGCGGATCGATGCAGGCCCTCGTCGACCTCGGGGCCGATGTCAACGCCAACCCCTTTCGCGGCACGCCTCTGCTCTGGGCCTGCTACAGCGACAAGGTGGAGGCCGCAACCTGGCTGCTGGACCACGGCGCCGACCCGGACCTGCGCCACGACTGGGGAGGCGAGGGCCACGGCGTGCAGGCGGTGGCCATGCACCTGGCGGCGCAGCACGGCGCCGTCGGCTGCCTGAACCTGCTTCTCGACCGGGGGGCCGATCCCACGGTCGTCGATGCCGCCTACGGCGGCACGCCCCTCGGGTGGGCGGAGCACGGCGGGGCCACGGCGGCGGTGGAGATCCTCGAACGGAGGGCGGGAGGGTAGCTGGATGAACCAGGAGTTCATGGTCAGGGCCATCGACCTCGGGCGCACCCACATGCGGTCGGGGGAAGGCGGCCCTTTCGGGGCGGTCATCGTCAAGGGCGGTGAGATCGTCTCGGAGGGATACAACGAGGTACTCGCCGGCAAGGACCCCACGGCCCACGCCGAGGTGGTGGCCATCCGCAGGGCGGCCTCCCGGCTGGACTCCGTCCACCTCGAAGGATGCGAGATCTACGCCAGTTGCGAGCCCTGCCCCATGTGCCTGGGCGCCATCCACTGGGCGAGGATCGAGAGGATCTGGTTCGCGTGCACCTCGGAAGACGCCGCGGAGATCGGCTTCGACGACGAGGTCATGCACCAGGAACTGAAGCGGCCGCCGGACGAGCGGCGGATCCCCTCCCGGCAGCTGCTGCGGGAGGAGGCGCTGGCCGTCTTCCGGGAGTGGCGGGAGAAGGAGGATCGAGTCGAGTACTAGGTGGTCAGCGCGGGACCACCGGCGAGGTCGGCTGCGACGCTCAGCCCGGCCACAGCCTCTCGAAGGCCCACGCGCCCGGCGCCACTTCCCGCAGCAGGTAGACGTCGGGGTTGGTGAGGGACTTCCACCCCTCGTAGCCGAAGGCGGGATCCAGGGAGTGCAGGACCAGGGCCATCAGGTTGCCGTGGGTGACGACCAGGGGCAGAGCGTGTCCTCCTCCAAGCACTTCGTCCAGCCCCGCCCAGGCGCGATGCAGCACTTCCCGCGCCGACTCGCCTCCCGGCGCGCGCAGGTCCGGATCGTCGAAGGAGTCGCGCACGACGGCCTGCCAGTCCTCCAAGGGCTCCGCCGCCAGGGTCCGCTCGTTCAACCGGCTGTCGATGTGAATGGCCAGTTCCGCCTTCGCCGCGTACGGCTCGATGCTCTGGCGGGCCCGGCGGAAGCCGCTCGCCGCGAGGAAGTCGATCGGATGCTCGGACAGGAACCGGGACAGCTCCCCGGCCTGCGCGAGCCCTTCGTCGGTCAGCACGGCCTCCGGCTCCTGCCCCGCGGCCCGGCAGTGGCGCACCAGGATCAGCTTTCGCGGCATGCGCTGTCCGCGTGCAACTGGAGCAGTTCCCTGGTTGGAGTTCGCCAGTTGGGAGTCCCGCGCGCTCAGGAGGGCGCCGCGAGGGCCGAGACCTCGACGAGGAAGTCCTCGTTCGCCAGGCCGCCCACCACCAGCAGCGTCGCCGGCGGGTAGTCGCCCTTCGGGTAGACCTCGTCGAACACGGCGGTCCGAGCCTCCATGAAGCCCGGCAGATTCTCGCGGCCCACGATGTAGTAGGTGAACTCGACCACGTCGCCGAAGGACGAACCCGCGCCAGCGAGGACGGCCTCCATGTTGCGGAAGATCTGCCGCGTCTGGGCGGCGGCGTCGCTAGCGCCGACCAGCTCTCCGTCGATGTCGGTGGCGACCTGTCCCGCCACCACGATCAGGGGGCCTTCGACCCTGGCGGCGTGGGAGTACTTGCCGGGCGGGGTGTGCACCCCTTCCGGCTGGGGAACCCTGAATCGCGGCATGGCGGATCTCCTTGCTATGTCCCGAGGCCGAGGAGCCTCGCTCCGTTGTCGTGGGTGATGTCGGTGAAGTGGTCCTCCGACTCGCAGAGGTCGCGCAGCAGCGGCAGCATGAGTCCGGCCAGGCAGGGGCGGCAGCTGCCGTCCTGGAGGTTGCCGCGCCCGTCGATGCAGGGGCAGTCGGTGCCCCAGATCAGCCGCGGGCGGTGGCGCCGGAGGAAGTCCCGGGCGAAGTCGGTGTCCCTGTGGAGGCCGAAGTAACCCGAGCGCGCCGAGAGGTCGCAGTGGAGGTTGGGACACTCGGTCAGCATTCGATCGGTAAGCCCCACCGGCTTCACGGGACCCGCGGGATAGTCGGCGAAGTCCGGGGCCCGCGGGTCGGTAACCGCGTCGGCGCTGATGTTCGTCCACCAGGCCATGGCGTGGCCGATGAAGGTCGTCTCCGGCAGCGAGCGGACCACCGTCTCCAGGGCGGGGAAGTTGGAGCCGAAGACGCCGGTGTAGTCCATGTGGATCAGCACCGGCCAGCCGACGTCGCCGCACAGCCGGTAGATCTCCAGGCACCGGGGGTGGTCGACGGGCAGACGGTTCTTCTGCTCGCCGAAGCCCTTCACGACGCCGGCCTCGTGCAGGTCTCGCAGCCGCTCCAGGGCGTCCGGGCTCATGGGGTCGACGTTGGCGAAGGGGATCGTCTCGCCGGGGCAGGCCTCGTGGGCCTCCAGGGCGCGGCGGGTGGACCAGGCGTCGTCGTCCCCCAGGGCCGAGGTCGGTCCCGGCTCGATGGGCAGGAGCACGGAGAGGCCGCCGCCGTGGGCGTCGATGTGGCGCCGCACGCCGTCGAGGGTGCGGCCGCCGTGGCCCAGGTGGGTGTGGAAGTCGATCACCCGCCGGCCTGCGCCAACCGGCCGGCGTGGGCGGCGACCTTGGCGAAAGCCTGTGCGTACTGGCCGATCAGCTCGTCCGCCGGGCGCGTGAAGGCGGGCAGCTGGATCGTGTCGCAGGGGACCTCCGGGTCCTCGGTGACGGGGAGGGTGAGGCTCTTGTAGTCGATCCGTCTCACCGCCGGGCCGAGGACCTCCCACAAGATCTCCTCCGTCCCGTGGTCGTTGCCGGCGAAGACCGGGTGCTTGTGGAGCATCCGCTGGAGATCGGTGTGGGGGATGCGGGTATCCCTGCGGGCCGGTGACGTCACCGGCGCGCCCTCGGCGTTCAGGACCTCGATCAGCCGCTCGCGGGTGATGCCCCCGAGCTTCTCCGGCTGGAAGGTGATTCGCCCGCTGTGCCAGGGCGAAGGGAAGTAGCC
>CAZEHQ010000246.1:0-6135 GCA_964512165.1 uncultured Gemmatimonadaceae bacterium
TGCCCTCGTCGATGGGGGCCGCCGGTGGCGGTCTCCATCGACGAGGGCATGAGCGCGCGCGCCATCGGCGTCCGCCTCGAGGCCGTCGGGCTCGTGCGCAGCGCCCGCTACTTCGAGGCCGCGGCGCGCTGGCGGGGGCTGGCCAACCGCCTGGAGGCGGGGCGCTACCGGCTGGACGGCTCGCGCTCGCCGAGCCAGCTCCTCGACGATCTGCTCGAGGCGCCCCTGCAGATGGTGCGGGTCACCATCCCCGAGGGGCTGACGCGCCGGCAGACGGCGGGGCGGCTGCGGGCGGCGGGGCTGGCCGACTCGGCGCGCTTCATGGCCGCCACCGAGTCGCCGCGGCTGATCTCCGACCTCGGCGTCGAGGCGGGGACGCTGGAGGGCTACCTCTTCCCCGAGACCTACTTCCTGCCGCCGGAGGTCACCGAGGAGGAGATCGTGCGCCACATGGTGGCCGAGTTCCACCGAGTCCTCGACGACTCCCTGGCGGCGCGCCTGCCGGAGCTGGGCATCTCCCTGCACGAGGCCGTCACCCTGGCCTCCATCGTCGAGGGCGAGGCCATGGCCGCCGTGGAGCGCCCGGTCATCGCCGCCATCTTCCACCGCCGCCTGAACCTCGACCGCCGCCTGGAGTCCTGCGCCACCGTGGAGTTCGCCCTCGGCGTGCAGAAGCGGGAGCCGCTCACCAACGAGGACCTGGAGGTCGTCTCCCCCTACAACACCTACCGCCACGCCGGGCTGCCGCCGGGGCCGATCTGCAACCCCGGCCGCGCCTCCCTGGAGGCAGCCCTGCATCCGCCGGAGACCGACTTCTTCTTCTTCGTCGCCCGCGGCGACGGCACCCACGAGTTCAGCCGCACGAACCGCGAGCACGAGGCCGCCAAGCGCCGGATCCGCCGGGCGGCCGCCGCCTCCCGCGCCGCCGGGGCGGCGGGGATCAACTGATGGAAGGCGAGCATCTCGAGGGGCTGAACCCGGACCAGCGCCGCGCTGTCGAGCAGACCTCGGGCCCGCTGCTGGTCCTCGCCGGCGCCGGCTCGGGCAAGACCCGGGTCCTCACCCACCGCATCGCCCACCTCGTCGACGAGGCCGGGGTGGCGCCCTGGCACATCCTCGCCGTCACCTTCACCAACAAGGCCGCCGGCGAGATGCGCGAACGGGTCGAGCGCCTGGTGGGCCAGGACTGCGCCGGCCGGCTGTGGATCGGCACCTTCCACTCGATCTGCGCCCGCCTGCTGCGCTACGAGGCCGACGCCTTCGGCCTCCACGGCGACTTCACCATCTACGACGCCGACGACTCCCGCGCCCTCGTGCGCCGCGTCCTCGACGGCCTCGACCTGGCCGAGCAGGACTTCCCCGTGCGGCAGGTCCACGGCGAGATCAGCCGCGCCAAGAACGCCATGATCGGCGTCGACGAGTTCACCCGCGGGGCCGACGGCAACCCCCGCCGGCGGCGCCTGGCCGAGGTCTACTCCGCGTACGAAGAGGGGCTGCGGGCCAACAACGCCTTCGACTTCGACGACCTCATCGTCGAGCCGGTGCGCCAGCTGCAGCGCCACGAGGAGGTCCTGGCGAAGTGGCGGGACCGCTGGCAGCACATCCTCGTCGACGAGTACCAGGACACCAACCGCCCCCAGTACCTGCTCACCCGGCTGCTGGCCGCCGAGCACCGCAACCTGTGCGTCGTCGGCGACGACGACCAGTCGATCTACCAGTTCCGCGGCGCCGACCTCCGCAACATCCTCGACTTCGAGGCGGACTACCCCGAGGCCGTGGTCGTGCGCCTGGAGCAGAACTACCGCTCCACCAGCCGCATCCTGGCCGCCGCCAACGCCGTCATCGGCCACAACCTCGCGCGCAAGGGCAAGAGCCTGTGGACCCGCGGCGAGGAGGGGCCGGCGATCCGGCTGGCCGAGTGCGGCGACGACCGCGCCGAGGCGCGCCACCTCGTCGAAGCCGTGGGCGCCCGCTGCCGCGACGAGGGACTGACCCTGTCGGACGCGGCGATCCTCTACCGCGCCAACGCCCAGTCCCGCGTCCTCGAGGAGGAGTTGCGCCGCCGGGGCATCCCCTATGTCCTGGTGGGCGGCATCCGGTTCTACGAGCGCCGGGAGATCAAGGACGTCCTCGCCTACCTGCGGCTGCTGGTGAACCCGGCCGACGACATCAGCCTGCTGCGGGTGATCAACACCCCCCGGCGCGGCATCGGCGACCGGACGGTGGAGCGGCTGGCCGCCCACGCCCGCGACAGCCACACCAACCTCATCCAGGCCGCCCTCGACGCCGCCGAGGTCCCCGGTCTCGGGGGGCGGTCGGCCAAGGCGGTGCAGGAGTTCGCCGGGGTGATGGAGTCCCTGGCCCGGGCCGCCGGCGGCGGCGGGCTCACCCTCCCGGAGCTGGCCCGGGAGGTCATGGAGCGCACCGGCTACCTGGACGCCCTGGAGGCGCAGGACACGCCCGACGCCCAGGCCCGCCGGGAGAACCTCGACGAGCTGGTCAACGGCATGGCCGAGTTCGCCGCCGAGCACGAGGACGAGGAGGCCGGCCTGAGCCAGTTCCTGGAGCAGGTCGCCCTCATGACCTCCGAGGACGAGGCCGGTCTGGCCGCCGGCGACCAGGGCACCCTGACGCTGATGACCCTCCACGGCGCCAAGGGACTGGAGTACCCGGTGATCGCCATCTGCGGCCTCGAGGAGGAGCTGTTCCCGACGATGCGCGCCATCGAGGCCGAGCGCACCGACGCTGGCGCCATCGAGGAGGAGCGGCGGCTGTGCTACGTGGGCATCACCCGCGCCCGCCGCCACCTGCTGCTCACCTGGGCGCGCTGGCGCTACCTCTTCGGCCAGGCGCGGGAGATGCTGCCCTCCCGGTTCCTCGCCGAGATCCCCGAGGAGCTGCTGGAGAAGGTGGAGGTCGAGGCCCAGCTCGCCTGGGGCTCACCCCCCGGCGCCGAGCGCCGCAAGCGCCGGCGGTCCGGGGCTCCGCCGCCTCCGGCGCGCAAGCGTCCCACCGCCGAGACGCCGCAGAAGGGCGTTCACTACGTGCCGGACGAAGACTCCCCCGCCGGGGAGGACCTCGACGCCGACGGCGACCCCCTGGCCGTGGGCCGCTGGGTCGTCCATCCCGACTGGGGGCGCGGTCAGATCGTCGAGCGCGAGGGCAGCGGCGAGAAGACCAAGCTGTCGATCCGCTTCGGCGGCACCACCAAGCGAGTCATGGCCGCCCCCGCCGTTGCAGTTGGCATGAGGCCCGCCTCGCTCTGACAGCGGAACCATCGGCCCCCTCTGCCGCAAGGCGGCTCCCTTGACGCCGCCGGCCTGAGTCGCGCCCCCCCCTACCGCAGCAGCGCCATCGACCGGCTCTGCCGGAAGGCGGACCCGCTGCCGCCGCGGGCCTCCATCACCGCCACGTAGACCCCGCTCGCGGCGCTGGCGCCGCTGTCGTCGCGGCCGTCCCAGGCGACCTCGTGGACCCCGGCCGGCGCCCGCCCCTCCACGAGCTGCCGCAGCCGCTGTCCCGCCACGTTGTACACGGCGATGCGCACGTCGGCCGGGGCGGCCAGGGCGAAGCGCAGGTGGGTGGAGGCGTTGAAGGGGTTCGGGTAGTTGCCGAGCAGGGCGTGGCTCTCGGGGAGGGCCCCCGTCTGCGGCGCCGCCACGGCCGTGTCCATCTCCTCGCCGGGCAGGGCGAAGCGGATGCCGGGGAGGCGGTCGCCGTCGTCGTCGACCACGTGGGCGGCGAGCATCGTCTCGCCCGAGTAGCTGGCCGCCTTGAAGAGCAGGCGGTTCTCGCCGGTCTGCAGCCGCACGGGGACCTTCTCCGCCGCCAGGGCGAAGGAGGCGGGCGAGGTCCGCGCGAAGACGACCTCGCCGTTGAGCCAGACCTTCACGAGCTCCTCGAAGCCCAGCCACAGGAAGCCCTGCTGATCGCCGGGCGAGTGGACGAGGGTGAAGGCGTAGCTCGTCGAGTTGCCCTCCCCGCCGGCGATCTCGCCGAGGTCGAGGATCTCGGCGCTGTACCCGAGGTGCTCGGCGCGGACCCAGCGGCCGGCGCCGGCGGTCTCGCCCTCCAGGGGCCGCAGGTCGGCCTCGCCCGGCAGGTGAGCCTCGTCCACGTCGCGGCCCTCGAAGGGCCCGGCCACCAGCCAGCGGCGGATGCCGCGGCCGTAGAAGAACCCCTGCCCGGAGCCGCCCCCCGACTTGATGAAGTCGCGCCGCACGCTCTCGGGCTCGCGGCCGACGACCCGGATTCGCCGCCGGTCGATGGTCCCGTAGCCCTTGGCCGCCGCCAGGTAGAGGGCCTCCAGGTCGAGGGCGTCGAAGCCCATGGTGACGTTGGCGATGGCCTCCGCGGCCAGCGGGTCGGAGCCGGCGACGACGACGTTGTGCTGCACGTTGTGCCCCCACTGGGGCCCGTGCCCCTCGGTGCCCCAGAACCCCTCGATCACCGAGTACACGGGCGGGTTGTAGGCGAAGAGGTCGACGTAGCCGTGCTCGGGGTTGTTCTGGTAGTGCTCGCGCTTGGAGGTGCCGTCGCCGTAGGCGGCCGAGGCCAGGGTGCCCACGTAGTTCTTCAGCGCCAGGGTGGTGCCGTAGATCGTCGTCTTCATGGCCGGCACGGAGATCACCTTGTCGGCGTCGAGGATCGGCTCGGGCATGTAGTAGCCGTCGGCGCGGAAGCTACCGGTGCCCTCCACGTGGAAGCCGAACTGGGCGCCGGGGTACCTCAGGCGCGTGACCCCGAGCCGCTGCAGGGCGCCGCCGGGGACCGGCTCGCGGCGGTAGGAGGCGTAGTTGAGGTCCGAGGTGTCGACCGCGGTCTCCACCCCGAGGGCGCGGAACTCGTCGACGATGCCCACGTAGGAGAGGCCGTCGAACTCGGGATAGGTCACCGACCACGAGTCGTCCTCCAGGCCCGAGGGGAACCCGGGCTCGCCGCGGCGGGGGGACTCGGCCCCGCCCTCGGCGATGAGGATGCGGCGCGGGCCGACGTGTTCGATGAGGTAGGCGATGAGGCTCTTGACGACCCGCAGGTCGGTGATCTGCCCCGGGTGCTCGAAGCCGGCGTGGAAGTACCCGGTGCCGCTCTGCTTCTGGTCGAGGCGCCCGCGGTTGGTCACCGAGTTCACCTTGACGAGGACCTCGTCGCCGGGCTCGATGACGTCGCGGATCGAGGCCCCGGAGCGGTCGAGGTCGAGGGCCCGGCGGACGATGGCGTCCACCTGAGCGTAGCTCAGCTCCTGGTCGATGGCGGCCGGGTCGGCCAGCTCCGCGTCGATGGAGGCGGCCACCGCCACCGTCGGATTCCCCTCCCCCAGGGTCAGGGTGCCGGGGCGCAGGATCGGCAGCCCCTGCACCTGCAGCGGCTCCTCGGAGACGGCCTGCGACTCGGCGGGACCGACGAAGAGGGTTTGGGCGAGGTTGAAGCGCAGGTCCAGGGTGACGAGGGCGGCGACGATCGAGGCCGCGACGCCGGCGCGGACCCAGCGCGGGAGGGGGCGGGTGGCTGTTGTCATGACGATGCCTTCCAGGGCGGCCTTCGGGCCGGGATGGGATGCCCGATAGCCTACCGGTGACCGCCCTCGCCGTCAAAGCCTTCCCGTTGCGCCTCTCATCCCCCCGGCGTACTTTCACCAGGTTGTCGCGGTTCTTTGCTACTCCTTCTCCCACAAGGTCTTCCGCCAGTGTCCCCGCGCGTCGCCGTCCACCATCTCGGCTGCAAGCTGAACCAGTACGAGGCCGAGGCCCTCAAGGCCGGATTCGGCGGCGGCGGCTGGCGCGTCGTCCCCTTTGGCGAGGAGGCGGACGTGTACGTGGTCAACACCTGCACGGTCACCGGCTCCGGCGACGCCGACTCGCGCCGCGCCGTGCGCCGCGCCCGCCGGAGCAATCCCGGGGCCCTGGTGGTGGCCACCGGCTGCTACGCCCAGCGGCGCCCCGAGGAGCTGCGCGGCGCCGGCGCCGGCCTGGTGGTTTCGAACACCGACAAGGCCGGCCTCGTCGACCGCGTGCGCGCCCACCTCGGCGCCCCCCCTGCATCCGCGGGCGTCCGCCAAGTGGAGGCCCCGGCGCCGGGCCCCGCCTCCGGCCGGCGGCCCCCCACCACCCGCGTCCAGCAGATAGACGGCGCCCT
>CAZEHQ010000247.1:0-6102 GCA_964512165.1 uncultured Gemmatimonadaceae bacterium
CATCGGCATCACCCGTATCGTGACCGAAGCCGGCCTGGCGGCCATCCGCGCGCCGATGATCGCAAGCGAGCTGCTGGTGCAGGGCATGGGCTCCTCCCTGGTCGGCCCCGCGGGGGTGATGAACCTCTCCCTCACCTATATCTGGGCCGCCGACATCCGCGTCTTCGTCATGGCCACGGCCTCCAACGCGTTGAAGATGATCGAGGAGATGGAGCCCCGGAACCGGCGTATCGTGTTCTGGGCGATGATCGCGGCCCTGTTCATCGGTGCCGCCGGCTCCCTGTGGATGATCTTCCACATGGCCTACCGGCACGGGGGCATCAACCTGGCGAGCTGGTTCTTCCAGGGCCTGCCCCGGACCGCGTACGACGCGGCCCTGCGCAACATCGAGCCCGAGGGGACGTACTGGCCCGGCCTCGGCTTCTTCGGCGGCGGCGCCGGGGCCATGGTGGCCATGATGTGGCTGCGCCAGCGCCTGCCCTGGTGGCCCGTCCATCCCATCGGTTTTCCCATCGGCGCCAACAGCATGATGAACTACGTCTGGTTCAACGTCTTCCTGGCGTGGCTCGTCAAGCGCGCGGTCCTGCGCTACGGCGGCGCCAACGCCTACCAGGGCAGTCAGCACTTCTTCCTGGGGCTGATCGCCGGCCAGGTCCTGTGCAACGGCCTGTGGCTGGTGATCGACTACTTCACCGGCAAGGTGGGCAACTCCATCTTCTGGGTGTGAGGGCAGCGAGGGCCGGTGAATAGATCCATCCCACAGGAGTACGACGACCACCTGGCCGCGCGCCGGGACCGCGCCCTGGGGGACAGCGGTGAGCGCCTCTCCTTCCGCGCTCTCTGGGTGGGGGGCTTCCTCTCCTTCTTCCTCGCCGTGGGCGCCCCCTACGGCAACATGATCCTCCGCGGGTCCTTCATGGCCATGGACTTCAGCACCCCGGGGGCGATCTTTCTCTTCCTCCTTCTAATCGGCCTTCTCAACTGCGCCTTCAAGCTCGCCCGGCAACCTCCCGTGGCTCTCGGTCTCGCCCTCTCGGCGACGGCGGCCTGGCTGGTCGTCTACAGGCCGGTCATCGCCGACCTCGACTACCACTCCCCCGGTCTGATGATGGCCACCTTCCTGGTGCTGACCACCTGGCTCAACCTGCCCGTGGTGCTCCGCGGCGGCAGCCTGGCCCTCAACCGCTCCGAGCTGGTCCTTGTCTACGCCATGCTGCTCATCGTCTCCGCCCTGTGCACCATGGGCCTGACCGAGCAGATCCTGCCGATCATCACGGCGATCTACTACTTCGCCACCCCGGAGAACCGCTGGGCCGAGAAGCTCTTTCCCCACCTGCCGGAGCGGGTGATGGTCGACGACGGCACGGACAGCCGCCTGTTCTACGAGGGCCTCTCCGGTCCGGAGGAGGCGATTCCGTACGCCTCGTGGGTGGAGCCTCTCCTGTGGTGGGGGATCTTCCTGCTGGCCCTCTACGTGATGATGGTCTCGGTGGCGGTGATCCTTCGCCGCCAGTGGATGGAGCGCGAGCGCCTCGCCTATCCCATCGCCCAGGTGGGCCTCTCCATGATCCGGTCGGAGCACGCCGACCGGGCGGTGAACGGCTTCTTCAAGCAGCCCGTCATGTGGGTGGGAGCGGCCCTGCCCCTGCTCCAGGGCAGCGTGCGGGGCCTCAAGTTCTATGAGGTGCCCGTGCCCACGACGCGCCTGGAGTGGCATCTGCCCTTCATCGGCCGCCAGACCCTGCATCTGAGCGTCAACTTCGCCGTCCTCGGGTTCTCCTACTTCATCAACGCCAACATCGCCGCCGGCATCTGGGTCTTCCATCTTCTCTCCACCCTGGAGAAGCAGGTGCTCATCCTCACGGGGGTGCAGTCATCGCAGAAGATCGGCCTCGGCGTCTCCGACTACCCCTTCATCGGCTACCAGGGGGTGGGGGCGCTGCTGGCCATGGTGATCGGCGTCCTGTGGGTGGGCCGCGAGCACTGGCGGCGAGTGCTGCTCAAGGCCATTGGACGGGCGCCCGAAGTCAGGGACGACGACGAGATCCTGTCCTACCGGGGCGCCGTGGCCGGAGCCCTGGGAGGCACTGCCGTCATGACGGCCTGGCTGTGTTACATGGGGACGCCCCTGTGGGTGGCCCTTCTCTTCATCCTGGTGGCGGTCCTGATCTTCATCGGAATCACGCGGATCGTGGCCGAGGCCGGGCTGGCGGTCGTCCGCGGGCCGATGATCGCCGGCGACCTCGTGGTGCAGGGAGTCGGTTCCTCCCTGATCGGCCCCGCGGGGGTGGTGAACCTCTCCCTGGCCCACGTCTGGGCCGCCGACATCCGTGTCTTCGTCATGGGCACCGCCTCCAACGCCCTGAAGATGATCGAGGAGATGGAGCCCCGGAACCGCCGCACCGTGTTCTGGGCCATGATCGCCGCCCTCTTCATCGGCGCCGCCGGCTCCATGTGGATGATCTTCCACATGGCCTATCTCCACGGGGCCCTCAACCTGAACGGCTGGTTCTTCCAGGGGCTGCCCCGGTACGCCTACGGTGCGGCACTGCGCAACATGGAGCCCCAGGGGACGTACTGGCCGGGGCTGGGCTTCTTCGGCGGCGGGGCCGGCGCCATGGTCATCCTCATGTGGCTGCGCCAGCGCCTGCCCTGGTGGCCCGTCCATCCCATCGGTCTTCCCGTGGCCGCCACCCCCATGATGAACCGCCTCTGGTTCAACGTCTTCGCGGCCTGGGTCGTCAAGCGGGCCGTCCTGCGCTACGGCGGCGCCACCGCCTTCAACCGCAGCCAGCCCTTCTTCCTCGGCCTGATCAGCGGCCAGGTCCTGTGCAGTGGAGGCTGGCTGGTGATCGACTACTTCGCAGGGGCGGTGGGGAACTACCTTTACGAGATATGACGGGACCCCTCTTCCGACCTGCTCCGGCACTCACGGCCTGGCTGCTGCTGTCTGCCGCCGCCTTTGCGGACGGCCCCGACCTGTGGGCCATCCCCGACGAGGGGCAGCGTCTGCGGGCGAGCGTGGAGTACGTCTCCGGCCTCGGCTCCCGCATCAGCGGACACGAGGGCGCCCGGCGCGCCGGGGACTGGATCGAGCGTCAGTTGGCCGACCTCGATCTGGGTGCGGTGCAACGGGAGACCTTCCCGATCACCGTGCCGGTGGAGCTGGGGGGCCGCAGCCGCCTGGAGATCCCCGGCACCGGTGAGGAGTTCGACATCTACGGGCTGTGGCCCAACGGCCCGCGCACGACGACGACCCCGCCCGAAGGCCTGGAGGGCCAGCTCACTTGGGCCGGCGACGGCGAGTACACCGACTTCGAGGGCCGGCAGCTGCACGGCCGCGTGGTCCTGATGGAGTTCAACACCTGGGACCGCTGGGTCCGGCTGGCGGCGCTCGGCGCCAAGGCGGTGATCTTCATCGAGCCCGCGGAGACTTCCTATCCCCAGACGGAGGACAAGAGCCTCATCGTTCCCGTCGACGTGCCGCGGTTCTGGATCGGCGCGGAGGCGGGACGGCAGCTCCGGCGGAGACTGGAGGGAGGAGCCGAGATCGGCGTCCGTCTGCACAGCCGGATGGACTGGCTCGAGCGGCCCTGCGCCAACCTCTGGGTGGAGATCACCGGCGCCGACACGGCCCTGGCGCGGCAGCGGATCGTCGTTCAGAGCTACTACGACGGGACCTCGATCGCGCCCTCCCTGGCGCCCTCGGCCGAGGCCTCCAGCGGCGCCGCGGTGATGCTGGAGCTGGCCCGCCACCTGCGCGACCATCGGCCCGCGCGGACGGTGGTCCTCCTGCTCACGGGCTCCCACTTCCAGGACCGGGCGGGAATCGTCGACTTCATCGAGCGCCACACCCGCAAGTCGGACTTCTTCGCTCCTTCCACGGACTCCATGGCCGTCGATCTCTACGTCGGTCTCGACCTGTCCACCAAGACCGACCAGGTGGCGATCTGGAACAATACCACCAGCTTCGACCTCAAACGGTTCTACGTCCCCTTCGGGCGGCGTTACACCCGGTACGCCGAGCAGACCGCCGCCGAACTCGGACGGCCGGGAGAGCCGCTGCTGCTCAACGGCATCAGCCCCATCCGGGGAATGGACTGGTCCACCTTCGTCCCCGACGGCGCTTTCGTCGACACCCGCATGGCAATGCTCGCCGGCCAGGTGGCCCTCTCCTTCGTCACCGCCCACGACGCCCGCTTCCCCCTGGCCACGCCTCTCGACACGCCGGGCCGGATGAACCTCGGCAACCTCCGGAGCCAGTCGCGGTTCCTCAAGGGCGTGCTGTCCCGGTCCTTCGACGACCCCGACCTGTTCACGGGTCTGGAGGACTTCGGCCCCGTGCTCAAGGACCAGCTGCGCAGCCACACCGTTCGTGTGCGGGCCTTCCCCCGCCGCAGCCAGATCCCCGACCGGCCCGTGGCCGACGCCCTGGTGATGGTGGGATGGGGAATGCACAAAGGCCTGAACATGAGCCGGGCCTACCTCACAGACGAGTTGGGCGACGTCACCGTGTCGGGACTGGTGGTCGGCGCAACCTCGGTGGTGGCCTACGTCCTCGACCGGGAGACAGGGGAGGTCGTCTACGCCCCGGACCTGAGCGAGCGCGGCCAGAAGCACCACGGCAAGCCCCTGGCCAGCGGCCGCATGAACTGGAGCATCCGCTGGAACAAGGACAGCAAGCCCCTCGTCGTCTTCCCGAGCATGCAGAGGACCCTCTACGGGCTGACCCATCCCAACCAGCTGGTGGGGCTGGCCTCCCTGACGATGCTCGGCAGCGGCGGCATCGCGCCCCGCCAGTTCGGCTACGCCTTCGGCCGCACCCAGAGCAGCAACCTCTGCGTCGTCTTCGCGCCCCAGGAGGCGGCCGTCGAGGATCCCCGTGTGAAGATGCTCTTCGGCGACATGCTGCTGATCAACAGTCCGGGGGGCACGTCGGAGCAGGAGGCCAAGGGCGTGGGGTACGACCTGGCGGTGGACGACCTGCTGCCCTCGGAGTTGTTCGCCCTGCGCGACACCTGGAGGCTCAACGAGGCCCGCCTGGCCACGATGCGCTCCCACGCCATCGAGAACCAGCGCATCACCCGCCTCCACGAGGCCGGCCGCCGGTTCCTCGCCAGGGCCGAGGACTCGCTGCGGGAGGGGCGCTGGCGGGACTATGTCGCCGAGGTCCGCTCCGGCCTGGGGGTGACCCTGAAGGCCTATCCCCAGGTGAAGGCCACCCTCAACGACGTGATCAAGGGCATCGTCTTCTTCCTGGCCCTGGTGGTGCCCACCGCCTTCTTCGGGGAGCGCCTGCTCTTCGCCGCATCCGACATCCGCTGGCAGATCGGGGGGTTCTCCGTCCTCCTGCTGATCGTGTGGATCCTGATCTCCCAGGTCCATCCGGCCTTCGACATCGCCCACCCCCTGATCATCCTCCTCGCCTTCTTCATCATGGCCATGGCCGTCTTCGTCCTGGGCTTGGTCTCGAGCCGGTTCAACCGGTTCATCAAGGAGTACCAGGCCGAGAGGGCGAAGGTCCACGAGACCGACATCAGCCGCGTCAGCGCCGCCTACGCCGCCTTCATGCTCGGCATCTCCAACATGCGCAGGCGCAGGCTGCGCACCGGACTGACCCTGCTCACCCTGACCTTGCTCACCTTCACCGTCCTCTCCTTCACCTCCGTCCGGCCCGAGGTGTGGTACTTCGTCTTCCCCCTCCGCCACGAGGGGGCCTACACGGGGGCCCTGATCCGCGACCGTGGCTGGAGCTCCCTGCCGGAGACCACCCTCGAGTACGCCCGCTCCCACTTCGAGGAGCACGGCCTCGTGGTACCGCGGAACTGGTATATCACCTACGACGACGAGGAGAAGAAGTACACGGAGATCCGGCGCGACGGCCGGATGGTGCGCGCCACGGGTCTCCTCGGCCTCACATCCGAGGAGCAGCGGGTGACCGGACTGGCCTCGACCCTTGCGGCGGGGAGCTGGTTCGAGGGTGGCGGCGAGTCGACCTGCCTGATCTCGGAGGGCATGGCGGAAGGTCTGGGTATCGACTCCGGAGAAGTGGGCCGGGCCGAGGTGCAGGTCTTCGGCAAGAGGCTGACCGTGGCCGGGATC
>CAZEHQ010000248.1:0-6088 GCA_964512165.1 uncultured Gemmatimonadaceae bacterium
GTTCTACTCGGTGGCCGTCACCTCCGGCCGCCAGCAGGCCGACACCGGCACCAAGATGATTCACCTGGGCCGCAACACGAGCAGCACCATCGTGTCGAAGGGCATCTCGGCGATGAACGGCCAGAACACCTACCGCGGCGCCGTGCAGGTGCAGAAGCGCGCCGCCGGCTCGCGCAACTTCACCCAGTGCGACTCGATGCTCATCGGCGACCAGTGCGGCGCCCACACCTTCCCGTACATCACCGTGCGCAACCCCACGAGCACGGTGGAGCACGAGGCCAGCACCAGCAAGATCGGCGAAGACCAGATCTTCTACTGCAACCAGCGTGGCCTGAGCACCGAGGACGCCGTGAGCATGATCGTCAACGGCTTCTGCAAGGAGGTCCTCGCCGAGCTGCCCATGGAGTTCGCCGTGGAAGCCACCAAGCTGCTGGGGATCAGCCTCGAAGGCAGCGTAGGCTGACTCGCTGCCGTGGGTGCTCCACAGGCGCCTTGGGCCGCCGCTGCCAAACCCGGCGCCGTGAGCGCAGCGAACCGGCGCCACGCAGATCCCGCACGAGGAGGCAGCCGCTGTTCCTCCTCCTCGAAGCCGGACCGCGACGAGGTCGTCTGCGGCTCTCTACAGCCGCCGGAACACGATCCCGGTCTCTCCCGGGCGTCGGGCGTGGGCCCGCAGGCGCATTACGCCGGCAGACCCACGCACCCAGGTCTGAAGGACCCCGAGACTCGCCGCAGGCGAGGCTCGCGAGCACCGCAGAACAACTGAAGGCAAAGCAAAACTGAACGATAACCGGCGTACCGCGCCGAAGGGCCCACGACCGACGCCCAAAAGGGAGAACAACCAATTGCTCGAAATCACCAACCTCCACGCCGCCGTCGAAGAGACACCCATTCTCAAGGGGGTGGACCTCACCGTCGGCCCCGGCGAGATCCATGCCGTCATGGGCCCCAACGGCTCCGGCAAGTCCACCCTCGCCCAGGTCCTCGCCGGCCACGAGGCCTTCGACGTCACCGGCGGCTCCGTGAGCTACGAGGGCCGGGACCTGCTCGACATGGACCCGGAGGACCGGGCCCGCGAAGGCCTGTTCCTCGCCTTCCAGTACCCCGTGGAGATCCCGGGGGTCAACACCACCTACTTCCTGCGCACCGGCCTCAACGAGATCCGCCGGCACCGCGGCGAGGAGGAGGTCGACGCCATCGACTTCCTGTCCCTCATCCGTGAGAAGCTGCGGCTGGTGGAGATGGACGAGAGCTTCCTCCGGCGCTCGGTGAACGAGGGCTTCTCCGGCGGCGAGAAGAAGCGCCACGAGATCCTGCAGATGGCCGTCCTCGAGCCGCGCCTGGCGATCCTCGACGAGACCGACTCCGGCCTCGACATCGACGCCCTGCGGATCGTCGCCGACGGCGTCAACAAGCTGCGGGCGCCCCACAAGAGCGCCATCGTCGTCACCCACTACCAGCGGCTGCTCAACTACATCGTGCCCGACCACGTGCACGTCCTCCTGGACGGCCGCATCGTGCGCTCCGGCGGCGCCGACCTGGCCCTGCGGCTCGAGGAGCAGGGCTACGACTGGATCCGCGAGGAGGCCGCCGAGACGGCGGGCTGAGCCGATGAGCGCAGAGGATACCCGCCGCGGCCCGGCCGCCGTCGTCGACGCCTATGTCGCCGCCTTCGAGGGCTTCGAGCGATCCCTGAACGGCGCCGCCGCCGGCCGCCTGCACGCACGCCGCCGGGAAGCCATCGCCCGGGTCGCCGACCTCGGCCTGCCGACCTCCCGGTACGAGGCCTGGTCGCACACCAACCCGGCGCCCCTGACCCACACCTTCTTCGCCCCGGTGGCCGACCCCGGGGAGCTGACGGCCGACGAGGCGCGCCCCTTCCTCGCCGCCGGCGTCGACGGCCCGGTGCTGGTCTTCGTCGACGGCTGCTTCGCCCCGGACCTGTCCCGGGCCGGGGATCTGCCCGTCGGAGTCCAGGTGCGCTCCCTCGGAGAGCTGGGGGCCGGCGAGTGGGAGGAGCTCGACGACCTGGGCGCCCACACCCTCGACCTCGACGAGAGCTTCGCCGCCCTCGGCACCGCCTTCGTGCGCGACGGCGCCTTCATCTCGGTGCCGGCGGGCGTTGCCGTGGAGGCGCCGATCCAGATCCTGCACGCGGCCAGCGGCCAGGGCCTGACGACGCCGCGGACCCTCGTGGCCACCGGCGCCAACAGCCGGGTCACGCTGATCGAGACCTTCGCCGGCATCGGCGGCGGCGACGGCCGACTGGCGGCCCCGGTGACCGAGATCTCCGTCGGCCCCGGCGCCGCCGTCGAGTACGGCCGGGTCCATCTCCACGGCCCGGCGGCCTGCCACGCCGGCACCCTCCACGTGAAGGAGGCCGCCGAGGCCCGCTTCACGGCCCACACCCTCTGCCTCAGCGGGCGGGCGGTGCGCGAGGACGTGACCACCCTTCTCGACGGCGAGGGCATCGACTCCACCCTCAACGGCCTGTTCCTGCCGCGCGCCCGGGAGCTGGTGGACAACTACACCACCATCGAGCACGCCGCCCCGAACTGCAGCAGCCACGAGCTCTACAAGGGGATCCTCGGCGGCCGGGCGCAGGGCGTCTTCCGCGGCAAGATCCACGTGCATCAGGTGGCGCAGAAGACCGACGCCTTCCAGTCCAACCAGAACCTGCTGCTCTCCGACGACGCCCAGGTGACCTCCAAGCCGCAGCTGGAGATCTACGCCGACGACGTCCGCTGCAGCCACGGATCGACGACGGGTCAGCTCGACGCGGCGGCCCTGTTCTACCTGCGCTCCCGCGGCGTGGGGCTGGCCGAGGCCCGGCGCGTGCTCACCCGCGCCTTCGCCGGCGAGCTGGTGCAGCGCGTCACCCACGAGGGGCTGCGGGCCCACGTGGAGGGCCTCGTCACCCGGCGCGTGGACGAGGTCCTGGTCGAGGAGGAGACCGGGTGACCGCCCCCCAGCCGGTGCTGAGTCCCGACGCCCGCGGCGAGGGGGCCCTCGACGTCGACGCGGTCCGGCGGGACTTCCCGATCCTCGGCCGGGCGGTGCGCGGCCGGGCGCTGGTCTACCTCGACAACGCCGCCACCACCCAGAAGCCGAGGCCGGTGATCGACGCGGTGGAGCGCTACTACGAGGAGGAGAACGCCAACATCCACCGCGGCGTCCACTTCCTCAGCCAGCAGGCCACGTTCTCCTACGAGCGCGCCCGCGGCCGGCTGGCCACCTTCGTCAACGCCGCCGAGAGCGCCGAGGTCGTGTTCTGCCGGGGCACGACGGAGGCCGCCAACCTCGTGGCCCACGGGTACGGGAGTCCCCGGGTGGGCGAGGGCGACGAGATCCTCGTGACCCACATGGAGCACCACTCCAACATCGTCCCCTGGCAGATGCTCTGCGAGGCCGCGGGCGCCCGCCTCGAGGTGGCGCCCGTCACCGACGCGGGAGAGCTCGACCTGGCCGCCTTCGCCGACCGCCTGTCGCCGCGCACCCGCCTCGTGGCCGTGACCCACGCCTCCAACGTCCTCGGCACCGTCAACCCCGTGCGCCACATCTGCGACCTGGCCCACGAGTACGGCGCCGTGGTCTTCGTCGACGGCGCCCAGGGCGCGCCCCACCTGCCGGTGGACGTGCAGGCCCTGGGCTGCGACTTCTACGCCCTCTCGGGGCACAAGCTGTTCGCGCCCACGGGGATCGGCATCCTCTACGGGCGCCGCGAGCTGCTCGAGGGCATGGATCCCTACGAGGGCGGCGGCTCCATGATCCGCTCCGTCTCCTTCGAGGGCACGACCTGGGCCGAGCCGCCGGCCCGCTTCGAGGCCGGCACCCCGAACATCGCCGGCGCCGTGGGCCTGGCCGCCGCCGTGGACTACCTCAACGGCCTCGGCATGGAGCGTGTCTCCGAGTACGAGGAGGACCTGCTCGCCCACGCCTCGGGGAGGCTCGCCGAGGTCGAGGGCCTGCGCCTCTTCGGCGAGGCCCGCCCCAAGGTCCCGGTCCTCTCCTTCGCCCTCCACGGCGCCCATCCACACGACATCGGCACCATCCTCGACGCCGAGGGGGTGGCGGTGCGCACCGGCCACCACTGCGCCCAGCCCCTGATGGCCCGCTTCGGCGTGCCCGCCATGACCCGGGCCTCCCTGGCCTTCTACAACACCCCCGGCGAGATCGACCTGCTCGCCGAGGGCCTGCACGAGGTGGATACAGTGATGGGAGGAGCTTCGTGACCGAGCTGCGCGAGCTGTATCAGCAGATCATCCTCGACCACAACCGCAGCCCGCGGAACTTCGGTCCCCTTCAGGGGGCGAACCGCCGCCAGGAGGGCTACAATCCGCTCTGCGGAGACCACCTCCACGTGCATATCCTTCTCGGCGACGAGGGGGTGATCGAGGAGATCCACTTCGAAGGTTACGGGTGCGCCATCTCCAAGGCCTCGGCCTCGCTCATGACCCAGCAGCTCAAGGGCCGCAGCGTCGAGGAGGCGAGGACCGCCTTCGCGAGCTTTCTCGAGCTGGTCACGAGTGACGCCGCCGAGCCCGTCGATCCGGTGAAGGCCGGCAAGCTCGCCGTCTTCGCCGGTGTCCGCGAGTTCCCCATGCGGGTCAAGTGCGCCACCCTGGCCTGGCATGCCATGAAATCCGCCCTCGACGGCGATGCCGCCGAGCCGGTTACGACGGAGTGAGAGCCATGGAACCGACCGAACCCCAGGAGCATCCCCCCGGCAGCGTCGAGGCCAAGGTCGTCGACGTCCTCAAGACCTGCTACGACCCCGAGATCCCCGTCAACATCTACGAGCTCGGACTGATCTACTCCGTCGACGTGGAGGAGGCGGAGGAGGGAGGCCGCAAGGCTCTCGTGATCATGACCCTCACTTCGCCCGCCTGCCCGGTGGCCGGCACCCTGCCCGGCGAGGTGCAGCGCAAGGTGGTGGAGGAGGTGCCGGAGGTGGACGACTCCCAGGTCGACGTTACCTGGGACCCGCCGTGGAGCATCGACCGCATGTCGGAAGCGGCCAAGCTGCAGCTCGGGATGATGTAGGATGAAGCTCAGCGCCCAGGAGGAGTACGGACTGCGCTGCCTGCTGCAGGTGGCGCGGCGCTTCCCCGGCGGCAGCGCCACGATCCCGGAGATCGCCGACGCCGAGGGCCTGTCGCCCCACAACTCCGCCCGCTATCTCGCCACCTTGCGCCGCAGCGGCCTCGTCGACAGCGAGCGCGGACAGCGCGGCGGCTACAGTCTGGCCCGCCGGCCCTCGCAGATCACCGTGGCCGAGGTCGTGGCCGCCCTCGGAGGCCCGCTCTACGACCCCACGTTCTGCGACCACTTCACCGGCGCCGAGGAGACCTGCAGCCACACCTCCGTGGACTGCTCGATCCGCGGCCTCTGGATGCGCGTGCAGGAGGCGGTGGACGGCGTCCTGTCGCGCACGAGTCTGCAGGACCTGCTGGATGCGGCCCACGGCGTGGAGGCGTCCCGGGAGCAGGAGCCCGGCGCCCTGCTGCAGGTGGAGAGCCCCTAGAGCCGGTCCACCTCGAACCGCTCCACGCTGTTGTCCCCGGTATCGTAGAGCAGGAAGGTCTGCGGCTTGCCCATGGCCGCCAGGTTGCCGGGGTTGGCGAGCAGCACCCGGCGCTCCCCGACGGTCAGGACTTCGGCGCGCTGATCGTGGTCGTGCCCGAAGAACACGGCGTCGTAGTCTCCGGTGAGGGCGAGCCCCCGCGCCAGGGCGGGGTAGTGCTGCACGGCGGCCCTGCGATCCCCCAGTTCCAGCTCCGCCCGCTCGGCCCCGTGGAGGTGCAGGTTCGGCCGGTCCCCGAAGCGCGCCGCCATCAGGAACGGGTCCCCGTCGACGTTGCCGAAGGCGAGGTGCACCTGCCCCTCGTACTGGTCGAGCAGGTGGCCGAGGGTCAGCGGAGCGCAGACGTCGCCGCAGTGGATCAGCGCGCCGATGCCGCCGTCGGCCATGAACCGGCAGACCCGGTCGAGGGTGGGCCAGTTGTCGTGGGTGTCGGAGAGGATGCCGATCTGCATGGCTGGCTCCTTGGGGAAGGGAGAAGGGGACCCGCGGACACTACCCTCCGTT
>CAZEHQ010000249.1:0-5990 GCA_964512165.1 uncultured Gemmatimonadaceae bacterium
CTCTGACCCCGCCGACATGCGCAAGGTGGCCGAGGTCCGCACCCACGAACCCGCGGTGGACATCAAGATCGCGGGCGATCTGGCGGCAGTCGGGGTACAGAAGATGTATCCCGACGACGACGCCGACTTCGGGTTGCTGATCCTCGACATCTCCGATCCGGCCAATCCCGTCGAGCTCTCCCGGTTCGAGGAGCCCGGCTGGGGCGGCGTCCACAATCTCTTCATCGACGGCGACCGACTCTATCTCGCTCACATGCTCAGCCCGGGCCTGAGCATCGTCGACATCTCCGACCCGGCCGCGCCCGTGGTCTCGGGCTCCTGGCGGCACGAGGGGGGGTTCAGCAATCTCACGCACGACGTCTTCATCCGCGGCCGCCTCGCCGTCGTCAGCGACTACGACTCCGGGCTGATCCTCCTCGATCTCACCGATCCGGACGCGCCGGCGCTGCTGGCGGATCTGCCCTTCCCCGAAGGCACCCACAGCGCTTGGGCCGAGGGGGACTACGTCTACTGCAACCAGGAGTTCGGCGGCTGGGAGCGGCGCCTCCACGTCGTCGATATCTCCGACCCCGCGCAACCCCGGCTGATCCACTCCTTCGGCATGCGCCCGCCGCCTGAAGGCGAGATCCTCGGCCCGCACAACCCCTGGGTCCGGGACGGGCTGCTGTACTGGGCCTCCTACGACGCGGGGTTGCGAGTCTTCGACCTGGCCGACCCGGCGCGGCCGGTGGAGGTCGGCTACCACACCTATCCGGGCTCCGCCTGGAGCGCCCAGCCCCACGACGACGGCCTGGTCTACGTCGCCGACGGCACGGTCGGTCTCCAGGCCTACAGGGTCACCATGGCGCCGACGGAAACCGCGGTGAGCGAGGAGCGGGTGAGCGGCCGGCCCGCCGCCTTCCACCTCGCGCAGAGCTACCCCAATCCCTTCAACCAGTCGACGGTGATCCGCGTCGACCTGGAGACGCGGGCCGACCTGGAGCTGACGGTGTTCAACGTGAGGGGACAGCAGGTCGCGTCACTGGCCCGGGGGCCCTATCCGGCGGGAACCCATTCCTTCGTCTGGGATGGACTCGACAGCGGCGGGTCGGTACTGGCTTCCGGCGTCTACGCCTGCCGGCTCCGGGCCGGCGGACGGGATCAGACCCGCAAGCTGCTGCTCCTGCGCTGAAGGACCGCCGTTCCCCCGGCCGGCCCTCCGTCATCCAGGCGGACCGTGGAGGCCGGTCCGGGTTTCCTCCACCACCAGGTCCACCACCGCCCGCAGGGCCTCCTCGTGCGAGTCCCCCTCCAGGCGGCGCAGCCGGAAGTGGTCGACCTGGCGGTCGGCGCCGGCGCCGGTGCGCACCAGGTGCAGGGCGTGGCCCAGCTCGGTCTCGCAGCCGAGGGCCTCGGCCTCGTCCGCCAGGTCTTCCACGAGGGCGGCGGCGTACTCCTCGATGTCCATGCGCCCGGCCCCGTCGGTGTTGCCCAGGAAGGCCAGGACCCCGTAGCGCTGGGCGAGCCAGCAGTTCTCGGCGATCAGCTCCGTGGGCGGCTCCGGCGGCAGGCCGCCCTCGCGGTCCTGGCGCAGCAGGCGGCGCACGAGGCAGGCGTAGAGAGCCACGACGCTCATGGCGTCGTCGATGGTCTGGCAGACGTCGCACACGCGCAGCTCCACCGTGGGATAGCTCCGGGAAGGGCGGATGTCCCACCACAGCTCGCTGCTGTCCTCGATGAAGTCCATGCGGCGGTAGTGGGCCACGAGGCCGTCGAACTCGGCCCACGAGCCGAGGGGAGCCGGCAGGCCGGTGCGCGGCAGGCTGCCGAAGATGGTCAGCCGGTAGGACTTGAAGCCGGTCTCGCGGCCGCTGCTGAAGGGCGAGGAGGCGGAGAGGGCGTGGAGCAGCGGCAGGTGGCGCCGCAGGGCGGTCATGACCCGCACCCGGCTGTCGGGGTCGCCGAAGCCGGCGTGGACGTGCATGCCGCCCACGAGCAGCTCGCGGACCGCCTGCTGGTAGGTCATGGCGAACTGCTCGTAGCGCTGGCCGGCGGTGACGACCTGGCGGTCCCAGGCGGCGAAGGGATGGGTGGAGGCGGCCAGGACCGCGGCGCCGTGGCTCGCCGCCGCGTCGAGGACCAGGCGCCGGGTCTCGTCGAGGGCGGTGCGGATCTCGGCCACCGACCCGCAGACCCGGGTGGTGGTCTCGATCTGCGAGCGGAGGAACTCGGCCACCACCTTGTGGGGGCCGCTCGCTTCCTGGCAGGCTTCGAAGATGCCGCGGTCCGGGTCCGGCAGGAGGTCGCGGGTGCCGGGGTCGACGAGGAAGAACTCCTCCTCGACCCCGAGCTCTATTGCCAGGGAGTCTCCGCTGTCGGCTCTCGTGCTCATGCCGGACTAGATGGAGCTTCGATCGCCGGCGGTCAAATGGGATCCCGCCCGCCCAGAAAGCGCACCGAGGCCTCGAACTGCTCCATCTCCCAGGCGGCGCAGACCGCGGGCGGCTGCCCGCGCTCGTGGGGGGTGCGCCACTCCTCGGCCGCCGGCCTCGCCGCCCGGTGCAGGTCGCCGAGGGCCTCCACCGCCCCGGGCAGGAAGGGCCGCTCGGGCCAGGTCTCCCACCAGTCCGGCTCCAGCAGGCGGACGTGCCGCGCCGTGGTGGCCCCCAGCTCGATGCACCCCCGCACCCCGGGAGACTCGGCTTCGAACCAGGCCAGCATCGCCGCCCAGTCGACGAGGCCGTCGCCGAGGGCGCAGCGGACGAGGCGGTACCCCGACTCGGCGGGATGGACCCGGTAGTCCTTCAGGTGCACGTGCTTGAGGAAGGGCCGCACGCCGCGGGCGAAGGCGAGGCAGGTCTCGCCCGTTGCGTAGGCGTTGCCCACGTCCATGGTCACCCCCAGGCGCTCGCTGCCCACCTGCCCGCAAAGCCAGGCCAGCTCCGCGGAGCACAGGTCCTGGTGGTTCTCGATGCCGATCTCCACGCCAAGCCTCTCGGCGTGGGCGGAGGCCCGCTTCAGAGGCTCCACGAGAGCCTCGAGGAAGGCCTGGCACCCCTGGCGGCCCAGGGCGCGGCGGTCGCCCTCGAGTAGGCGGGTCAGGGTCGTCCGGACCACCGGCGCCCCCAGCTCGGCGGCCAGGTCGAGGGCCCGCGCCAGGGGCGAGATGTCCGCGGCGTAGCCGTCGCTGCCGGTGTCGAGGAAGAGGGCGAGTCCGCGGGCCTCCAGGCGATGGCGCAGGGCCGTGCGCCCGGCGGGGGACATGCCGTCGAACCAGTCCAGGCCGCCCTCGACGCCGGCCAGGCCGTGGCCGGAGGCCAGCTCCATCAGCCCCTCCAGGCTGCGGGGGTCGAGCGCCCGCCCGGCCCGCGGGTGCAGGCCGGAGAAGCTCCAGGCGCTCAGGCCGACCTTCACGCGGCCCTCCGGTCAGCCCAGCTCTTCGGGACGCCGCTCCACCTCGGCGCCGGTGGACAGGTCGCGCACCTTCACCAGGCCGCGCGCCCACTCCTCCGGCGCCAGCAGCACCAGCCGCGCGGCGCCGGCCGCGTCGGCGTGGCGGAAGGCCCACTTCATGCGCCGGTCCTCCAGAATCAGGTCGACGGAGCGCCCGGCCCGGCGCAGGCGGGCGGCGACCTCCATGGCCGGGCCGCGCAGGTCGCCGGCAAAGGCGAAGACCACGTCGTCGACCTTCGCGGGCAGTTCCGGCAGCCGCCCCAGGTCCTTCAGCAGCTCGACGATGACGGCGTCGCCGAAGCCGAAGCCGCAGGCCGGCACGTCCCGCCCTCCGAAGGTGGACAGCAGCCGGTCGTAGCGGCCGCCGCCGCACACGGCGCGCAGCTCCCCCGCCGCCGAGAAGGCCTCGAAGACGACGCCCGTGTAGTAGGCCAGGCCGCGCACCAGGGATGGGTCGAAGCGCAGCCAGCCGTCGTACCCGTAGGCGGCGGCCAGCTCGAAGAGGCGCTCGAGATCGTCCAGGCCCCTGGCGTCGCCGCCCAGGGCGCGGGCCTGCTCCAGGGAGCCGCAGGAGGCGAACTCGAGGGCGCGGTCGACGACGGCGGTCTCCACGCCGAGGCGCCCCAGCTCCTCCTCCACCGCCTCGCGGGGGACCTTCTCCAGCTTGTCCAGGAGCACGCAGACCGGTCCGAAGAGGTCGTCGCCCACGCCCCCGGCCTCGAGGAGGCCCTGCAGCAGGCGCCGGTTGGAGACGCGCACGTCCACCTCCCCCGCCTCGATCCCGAGATCCTCGAAGAGGGCCACGGCGGCGGCCAGCAACTCGGCCTCGGCGGTGACCTCGGCGACACCGAAGACGTCCATGTTCCACTGGAAGTGCTCGCGCCGGCGGCCCCGGGTCATGCGCTCGTAGCGCCAGCACTGGGGCAGGCTGAACCACTTGATCGGCAGGCCGAGGGCGCCCCCCTTCTGCAGCACCATGCGCGCCAGGGAGGGCGTCATCTCCGGCCGCAGGGCCAGGTCGCGGCCGGACTTGTCCTGGAAGGCGTAGATCTGGTCGACGATCTCCTCGCCGGCCTTGCGCACGTAGAGGTCGGCGGACTCGACCACGGGGGCGTCGTACTCCTCGAAGCCGAAGCGCCGCGCCGCCTCGCGGAAGCGGCCGTGGAGCCAGGTGCGCAGGCGCATCTCGGCGGGGTAGAAGTCGCGGGTGCCGCGCGGTGGCGAGAGGTTCATGTGGAGAAGGGTCGGAGCCGGACGCGACGGTGGCAAGGGGAGGCCGGGAGGGGCCCCGGGGGGCCGGTCAGGAGAACAGGTCGGAGATCGGCAGCACCCAACCCGGCACGACGTCGCCGCCCTCCAGGGACTCGCCCTCGACGAGCACGCGGATGTCGCCGCGCGACCGGTAGCAGGTCACCGTACGGGTCCGCGGAAGGACGACGAGGACCAGGCGGCAGCCGGCGTCGAGCCAGTCGAAGACCTTCTCCTCCACCTCGGCGTGGGTGTCGCCGGGGGAGACGACCTCGGCCGCCAGATCCGGCGCCCCCGACCGGAAGCCCTCGATCCGGCCGGTGGCCGCCACCCTCTCGCGGCGCACGAAGGCCACGTCCGGAGCCCGGACCGTGTCGGGATCGGTGGCGAGCCTGAACCCGGTCTCGGCGGCGTAGACCCGCCCGAGGCCGTGGGCTCTCACGTGGGCGAAGAGAAGCCCGCTCAGGGTGGCGGCGATCTCGCCGTGGGCGTCGCCGGCGGGGGTCATCCTCCTCAACTCTCCTGCCACGAGCTCGTAGCGGAAGCCGTCGTCCGGCATCTCCAGGAGCTCGTCGGCGGTGATCGGGCGGTCGAGGGTGGTCATGGGTCCTCTCCTCGGAGGTTCAATATACGACAGGAACCGGCTGTCACGGTCCCGCGCCGCGGTCGACGAGCTCCCCGAGGACGACGGCGGCCAGGCCGAGGGCCATCCCCGGCAGCAGCCGGCGGCTCGGCCTTCCCGCGGACGGATCCCCGCGCCAGAGATCGAGGCAGATCCTGGCCAGGAACAGGTCCAGGACGGCCACGGGAGCCAGGTAGCCCCAACCGTAGATCCCCAGGAGCGCCGGCAGCGGAGCGGCCAGGGCCGTGACCGCGAGGAGGGAAGCGGCCGCCCGCTCCGCCGCGCGCTCCCCGCGGAGGCTGGCCAGGGTGCGCGCTCCGTGCACGCGGTCGCCCTCCACGTCCTCGGCGCCCTTGAGGATCTCGCGCCCCAGGTGGTAGACCAGGGCGAAGGCCGCCGGGACCCACCAGCGGCCGCCGCCCCCCGCGGCGACGGCGCCGTACGGGAAGGTGGCCGCCGCCAGCAGGCTGACCAGGAGGTTGCCCGGAAGCCCCAGGCGCTTCCACCACCAGTTGTAGAGGGCCAGCCCCGCGGCGACGGCGAAGGCGATCGCCCCGGGCGCCAGGCCGACGACGAAGGCGGTCCCGAGGCCGGCGGTCCCGAGGCCGGCGGACAGCACCAGGGCCGCCGCCGGGGAGAGGCGCCCCGACGGCAGCGGCCGGTCGGGGCGGTTGACGCGGTCGGCGGG
>CAZEHQ010000250.1:0-2864 GCA_964512165.1 uncultured Gemmatimonadaceae bacterium
CTCGGCCCGGCGCAGGGTGAGCAGGGCGGGCCGGGCCTCGTCGATGACCTCCGAGGTGAGCGGCGCCTGGGGAATGCCCCGGCGGGAACTCTGCCGGTCGGACCACAACTCGACCTTGTAGTCATTGGCCAGGACGTAGTCGAACTCGACCTTGACGATCGTCGTGGGATCGACTCCCGCGGGCGGGGCGAAGGCCGGGTCGTTGAAGTCGTAGTTGAGGATGATGCGCTCCTCGCCGTCGGCGGCGAGGAAGCCGGAGCCCGGGGCGCCGCCGAAGACGATGGGCCACTGGCTGCCGGGGCGCACCAAATCGCTCAGGGTATAGACCGTCTCCGCCCCCGTGTCGAAGTTCCTCGCCGTGATGTCGAGGACGGTGTTGCCGTTGGTGGCGTTCACCAGGGTGGCGCCCAGGAGGATGAAGTCGCCCACCTGGAAGGTGGCGCGGCCTCCCAAGAGGGAGGTGAGGTTCGTCCGCCGCGTCGGCGCGGTGACGCCCGCCAGGCCCTGGGAGGAGCCCTGGATCGGTTCGCTGATGCGCGACGACAGGACCGTGGCATGGTACTTGTCGGAGGAGAAATCGATCTGCACCCCGTTGAACCCGGGCTTGGAGAAGGTCATCGGCGTCAGGGTGGTGCGGATGCGGTCTCCCACGGTGATGGAGTAGGAGTACTGCCCCTGGGAGTCGCCGCTGACGGTGACCGCGTTGAACCAGGAGTTGAAGCGGGTGGCCTGGAATATGCCGCTGCCCTCGGACTGGGGCTGGAACTGCCGCCAGTCGTAGATGAGCCAGCCGTGGGTGGTGAAGTTGCCGTAGACGTCGTAGAAGTAGTCACCTTCCCGGTTCGTTCCCACGTAGCGCTCGTAGGGCTCCCGGGCGTAGTTGGTGTACTCCCACTGCCGCCAGCCGTAATAGTTGTACAGCTCCTGCGGGATGTACCACTTCTTGATCGCAGGATCGAGGGCCCCGAAGAGCACACCGGAGCCCTGGGGCGCGAAGCTCACCTCGCCTCCGCGCTGGAGGCCGAGCCGCGTACCGTAGTCCTGCTGGCCGAGCACCGGGGCGCCGGACAGCAGCGCGGCGGTGACGGCGAGAAGCCTGATTGCCCTCAAGCTCGCTCCTCCTAGTAGGTCACGGCGACGGTGCCGAAGGCCCGCGCCTGTCCCGTCTTCGCGTCAACCGTCACGCTGAAGACATAGTTTCCCGGCGGCACGATCCGTCCGGCGTCATCCCGGCCGTCCCAGGGAAAGGCGAAGCGTCCGCTCACGTCGTCCCCGGCATAGAGGCGGCGGACCGGCCGGCCGGACAGGTCGTGAAGGACGACCTCCACCCCCGTAGGCGCGCCGATGGTGGTCAGGTCGTAGCCGATCGAGGTCTCTTCGTTGGCCCCGTCTCCGTTGGGCGTGATCACTGCCGGCGCGGCCTTCACGTTGACGAGGAGTTCGTCGGTGATCCCCACGTGCACGGCCAGGTTGCCCGCCACCTGCGAGCCCAGCGGGAGGGTGTCGCCATCGCCCTCTCCCAGATCGGCGGCGTTGCCGGGGAGAAGGTGCTGTCCCAACAGGTCGCCGGTCTCCGAGCTGAGGGCCTGGCCGGAGAAGGTCGTGCCGAAGCGGAGCACGGCGTTGTCGAAGGTGACGCGCACCTCGGCCCCGTCCTCGGCCACGGCCGGGAACCCCACGGTGAAGGACTTCTCCTCCACCTGGAGGATGGAGAAGTCTCCCCGGGCCAAGGGCAGGTCCGAGTCCGACAGGGGGGTGCCGGTGAAGTCCGCCGACTCCACGCTGCCGTCGGCCCGCCGGATCTCCACCGATCCCACCTCCTCCACGCGCAAGGGCGTCCGGATCTTCAGCCGGTCAAAGCCCCGGTCGCGGCCCGGCTCGAAGCGGGTGCGAACCGCGTAGGTGAACAGGGTTTTCTCGGCGAGTTCCGTCCTCCGCGGCCGGATCTCCCCGACGAGAGCCTCGGAGAAGGGCCGGGTGAGCACGTCGAAGGCGAGTCCGCCGACGCCGGTGGCCGATTCGAAGTCATCGCTGAAGAACTCGATCGAGACCTGGAAGTACCGCCGCGGACTGGGAGACACGATCGGGACGCCCAGCCCTTCCACCTCGAGCCCGCCGGCCGTGACCACGGCCTCGGCGGGATACACCGCCGACCACTCGCTCCAGCCGGTCACGTCGTGGAGGATCGCGCCCCTGTCCTTCGTGGCCAGGGCCCGGTGGTCCGCCTCGGTCAGGCTGAGCTCTTCGCGCTGCTCGAGGGACAGCTCGTCAAAGGTCTGGGTGGCGTCGCGGAGGTCGACGTCGATGTTGTCCAGGATGTTCTCGACGAGCGCCTTGAGGTCGGGGTCCTCGACCTTGTCGGCGAACTTCCAGGGCACGTGGGATTCTCGCGGGGAGAACTGGCCGGAGATACGGAAGATGTCCTCGGCGGGGCGGATCTTGTTGAAGACCAGGGGCTGGGGGTCGATCCCCGAGCGCGTGCGCACCCTGATCCGTGAAAAGGCCTCGTCTCCCACCTTCTCCTGGACCCAGCGGAGGTTGCCGAGCAGGGTCGGCGCGCCGAAGTCGATGATGTTGGAGATGTAGGCCGCCTCGGGGACGAAACCGGTCCCGAAGATCTGGAACTCGGCCAGGTCGAATCCGACCGAGGAGAGCGACTTGAGGCGGACGAGACGGACGTACTGCGCCGGGATGCGGATGTCGACCACCGGTTCCTCGCTCTGCCCCTCCACGGCCACGCTCGTCAGGATCGGTCTTCCCTGGCTCGTCGACTCGGGTGTGCCGTCGTTGAGGAAGATCTCGAAGCCGCGCAGGAAGTCGTTCTGGAGGGGGAAGTCGGGGGCCGGCATCTCCGGAGCGGCGTT
>CAZEHQ010000250.1:2880-4092 GCA_964512165.1 uncultured Gemmatimonadaceae bacterium
CCGGGGTCTCGCGAAGATCGAGCCCCGTCTCGCCGTTGTTGTCGATGATCCTGGTGAGGTCGTTGCGGATCGCCCGGTGGGTGGGAGTGGTGATCTCGCCGCCGCGCCCGGAGGAACCAACCGCGATGTTCAGCTCCGGGTCGACGCGCTGGGCAAAGATCCAGTTGTCGTAGCCCTCGACCGAGAAGTCGATGACGCCGCCCGGGGTGTTCGTGGGCTCCACGGACTCGCCGCGGATCACCTGCGCCTGGATTCCGCCTCCGCCTTCCTCCCAGGGACTCCCGGTGCCGCCCAGGATGACGACCTCGGCAAAGGCTGCCGTGGCGAGGGCGAGGACGGCGCTGGCGCAGTTAGCGAGACGTCTCATGGGCTTGGCTTCGGCCCGTTACGGGGCCGGACCGTGAGTTCAGGACACCGGATCCGGTCGGACAAAGGGCTGACGGGCACGTTTCGGCTCCCAAGCTCCAGTTGACGGCATCCCAATTAAAGGGCCCCGGAACGGCGCCATCAACGGCCTGGGAGGGCCCGACGGCCGACGGTTGCGTCGAGATGGGCATATGTCGAATCTCTGTCGCAGCCGGGAGCCTTCCGGCTCGCCGTTCAGACTGGATTGGTATTTGCCTGCTCCCAGAGGAGGACATCGCACCCGCCCAGGCGGGTTTTCACCCCGGGGGTTCCCGAGGCTCTTTCCGCTCATCCTCTGCCTCGGCTTCCCCTGGCCGGTTCCGGTGGCGGCTCAGGAGACGGCGCCTCCCCCGCCCCCCGAGGAGGCTCGTACGCGGCTCCCCGCGGCGGACCTCATGGCTGAACTGGGGCGGGATTCCGGGACCCCCTTGCGGCTGCATCATGCCCTGGTCGCCGGCTCCCTCGACGCGTCGTCGGCCGGCCTCGACACCGTGCGCCGCCCCCTCGACCTGGCGGACGTGCGCTTCACGGGGGAGGTCTCCCTGCCGCGCGTCGTCTTCAAGGCCTCGGTGCGGGTCCATGGTTCCGCTTTCGAGGGGGGCTTGTCCCTCCTGGGGGCCAGCTTCGAGAAACCCGCTGCCTTTCGGGAAACCCGCGTCCACCGGCAGGCCAATCTCAGAAGGGCCGCCTTCCTGGGTGGGGCCGACTTCACCGACAGCGAGTTCCTCGGGGTCGGCTCCTTCATCGAGACCCGTTTCGAGGGCGGGGAGACCACCTTCCGCCGGGTCCGGTTCCACAGCGGCGCCT
>CAZEHQ010000250.1:4102-4861 GCA_964512165.1 uncultured Gemmatimonadaceae bacterium
TTCGAGAGCGCCCGGTTCGGCGCCTCCGCGGACTTCCGCAGCGCGGGCTTCGCCGACGTCGCCTCCTTCAAGGAGACGGAGTGGCGGGATGTCTCCTTCGCCGGGGCCCGCTTTGGGGGCCGCGCCCTCTTCTGGGAGGCGGTCTTCACCGGGACCGCCGGTTTCGACAAGGCCCGGGCCGAGCGCCCGGTCTCCTTCGATCGCGCCCGCTTCGAGGGCCCGGCCTCCTTCGAGGAGTTCGTCTTCGGCAACACCGCCGGTTTCTCCGGGGCCCGGGCCCGGGGGGAGCTCGGTTTCGCCGGGGCCTACTTCCGCAAGGACGCGGACTTCCGCGGGGGCACCTTCGCCGGCGAGCTGAACCTGGCCGGCCGGATCCAGAAGCGCCTGGACCTGCGCCAGACGCGCAGCGCCACGGTGACCCTGTTGGCGGCGGATCCGGCTCAGGTCACGTTCGGGGACAGCGCCGAGCTCTACCTGCAGGAGGCGCGCTGGGATGCGCTGCGCTTCCGCTGGCCCGAGCTGCGCGGGCGTCTGGCCGCGGCCGACCCGGCATCGATCGCCGACCTCGAGCCGGTCTACGCCGACCTGGGGACCCAGTTGCGCCGCCAGGGCCGGTTCAGCGACGCGGAGGCCTGTCACGTCGAGTGGATGGACCTGCGCCGCCGGCATCTCGACTGGACCGACCCTGCGCGCTGGGGCCTGGAGCTGTTCGGCCGGAGCAGCCGCTACGGCACCGACCCCGGCCGCTTCGCCGGCGCC
>CAZEHQ010000250.1:4957-5986 GCA_964512165.1 uncultured Gemmatimonadaceae bacterium
TTTACCGCCTCGGGCGAGGGGGGCTGGCGCCGGCCTCCGGCAGCGGCAGGGCCTCCCTGCTCGACTGCCTGCTCTTCAGCCTGCAGACCTTCGTGCGCGGCGGCCAGTCCGCCTGGCGCCCCACGGGCGCGCTCCGCCTACTCGCCCACTTGCAGTCCCTGCTGGGATGGATCGGCCTGGCCCTGCTGGTGGTGACGCTGCTGTCCTGTCTCCGGTAGGGGCGGCGGACCGCTCCTGCCAATGTCCAGATTGCTGCTCCGGACCCTTCTGGCGGCCTCGGGCCTCCTGGCCTGCGGTCCGTCCCAGGAGCCTGAGTTCCCCCGGTTCTCCGAGGTCACCACCGCCTCCGGGGTCGACTTCATCCACTTCAACGGTTTCTCCGGGGAGTTCTACTACCCCGAGACCTACGGGGCCGGCGCCGCCTTCTTCGACGCCGACGGCGATGGCTGGCAGGACATCTACCTGGTCAACGGCACCGACCTGACCGGCACGCCGCCCGAGGCACCGCCGGTGAACCGGCTCTTCCGCAACCAGGGCGGCGGCACCTTCTCGGACGTGACCGCCGCCTCCGGCGCCGGCGATCCCGGGTACGGACAGGGCGTGGCAGCCGCCGACTACGACGGCGACGGCGACCAGGATCTGTTCGTGGCCAACTTCGGGCCCAACGTCCTGCTCCGGAACGAGGGGGGCGGCCGCTTCGCCGACGCCACCGGCGAGTCCCCCGGCTTGGGGGACCCGCGCTGGGGCAGCAGCCCCGGGTTCCTCGACTACGACCTGGACGGGGACATCGACCTCTTCGTCGCCAACTACGTCCACTTCACCCTGGAGATCAACGTCCCCTGCGGCGACGGGACCGGCAACCGTTCCTACTGCGAGCCCTCGGTCTACAAGCCGATCGCCGATATCCTCTACCGCAACGACGGCGGCCGCTTCACCGACGTGACCCGCGCAGTCGGCATCACCCTGGAGGGCCGCGGACTGGGGGTTGCTTTCTCCGACTACGACCTGGACGGCGACACCGACATCTAC
>CAZEHQ010000251.1:0-5958 GCA_964512165.1 uncultured Gemmatimonadaceae bacterium
TGCCCGCCCGGGGGGCCGCGCGCGGATCCTGCCCCCGAAGGCCGTCGGGGGGAGTGCCGCCAGTGGCCGGCCGGGGACCCCAGGCGGGTGCTGCCCCCCGGGGCCGGGCGAGCCGTATACTTCGCGCCGCCGAAGGAGGCATCCATGCTGACGATCGACGGCAAGCAGGTCTGCGAGAGCCTGGCGGAGGTGGTCGATCCGTGCCGGGCGGCGCTGGCGGTGATCGACATCGAGAACGTCCCCCGGTGGGACGCGGGGACGGACCGGGTCATCTTCGACAAGGTGAAGCTCCTCGCCGCCGCGGCCCGGCGCCGAGGGGTGCCCGTGTTCTTCTTCTACAACCACCGCAACCGAGGCCTCACCGACGCCTCCGCCGCGGTGATCCGCGCCTGGCTGAACCTGGGGCACGACCCCGGCCGCTTTCACGAGGAGTTCGAGCCGGACTACGACAAGGTGCGGGTCCACCCGGGCCTGGAGCCGCGGGAGGGCGACCACGTCCTGCCCAAGCACCGGGGCTGCGCCTTCGAGGGCACCGACTTCGACCTCATGCTGCGCACCCTGCGGCGGGAGAGCGTGGTCCTGGTGGGCTGCTCGACGGACTGGTGCCTGGAGGCCACCGCCTGGAGCGCCACCAACAAGGACTACTACGTCGCCGTCGTGGGCGACTGCACCCGCTCGCCCCGGCCGGAGGGCCACGAGGCGGCGCTGCGGCAGTTCCGGGACATCGGGCTGGACGTGACGACTTCGGAGGAGTTGCTGGGGCTGTGGGAGGGGTAGACCAGTGGGCCCAAAGGGGGGGTGCGGCACCTGCTTATTCCAGCGCCTCGATCGATTGACATCCGTCGAGGAGTCGATGGTGGATGCCGGGCGAGGGCTTGGCGAGGCCAGTGCCAACATCACCGACTTGGCCGCCGCGACCAAGGCAGCTGTAGAGTCTCTGAACTACGCGCTGTCGGCCTTCCGGGTGGAGGATCTCGCGCAAGAGTCGATCATCAACCAGATCTTCGGCGGAAACCGGAAGAGTGGGGCGAGGCCATGACGGAGAGGTTCTTCCATCCCTTGGATGACGAGATCACCATCTCGGGCAAGGATGAACTTGTCAAAGGAATCTTGGAGATAGACTTCGAGCGGGGAGCAGAGGGGCATACCTCGGACTTTCGGGAACGGTTCACGCTGGGGGAGTATCTGCTTACGCGGGCCTCCCTGAGTTGTCTGGAGTATCCATTCTCCATCGTGAAGCACGAGACACCGGATTTCGTGTGGAAACAAGATGCTGTGGAGATCGGGCTGGAAGTTACCGAGATCACGAGTCAGCCTTACCGGGGCGGCCTCGCGCGGATCCCTCCGGGGGAGACATACGATCCGAGCCGATTCAGCAGTACTGCTCTTCCCGGAGGTGGTTGGGCGGGCAATGCCGCAGAGCGGGAGTGGGTTGACCTTCTGATTTCCTCTGTGTTGAAGAAGATGGAGGACTATGAGAAGGGATCACCCCTTCCCATGCTGGAGTTGCTGGCTTACTCGAACACGCCGGGAGGATGCGGCCTTGAATTCGGAGATTGGCCGGGGACGAAGGATATCCTCCTTGAGGAGCGCAGGAAGCGAGATCCAGACAACCGGATCGGCAGTGTGTTCCAAGGAGTCCACGTGGTGTACGGGTCCAATCTGATCATGCATGCGATGGAAGAAGACCCCAAGGTTCTGGCACCCCCTCCTCTCCCCTTTGGCGGGTGGCACCTGCGGAACAAAGAGATCCTCGCTTCCCAGTTGCGGGCAGTGTTCCCATGAGCATCGCCACCATCCGGGACGTGCGGCCATCGGAACCGCTCTCGGTGTGGGGGGTGGGTGAGAAGCCGACGAGGGGATCAGGACCCTGGCAGCGGTTCGACTTTCTGTTCGAGCCAAGAACTCAATTCCGAGAACCGGAATGAATGGGTCTCGAACCTTCGCATGAAGAAGGCGTAGGCTTCATCGTTGTCGCACTTGATGAAATGGCCGTTCATGCGGAGGAAGGTGTCAGTTGCGAAGAAGGCGATCCGCTTGTTGCCATCCACGAAGGCGTGGTTGTTGGCAAGACTCTCCATGAGGGCAGCGGCTTCCTGCACGATGCCCTCGTAGTATCCAAGCTGAGGGCGAGCAAGGGCGGAGATGAGAGCGTCCTCATCCCGAAGGCCCGGTGCGCCACCGAACGTCCTGATCAGAGCATCGTGCATGTCCATGACTTCCTTGATGGTGGGAAAGTCATGGGTCATTCGGCCAGCCGTTCGCCCAGGCGACGGTTCCTGTCGACGCTGGCCTCGAAGTGGGCCATCACCGATTCTCGAGGCCCTTGCTGGGCATGGTTCTCCACGTACTCCCGCAGGGCATCTTCCAGCACCACTTGGAAATGGCGGCCTTCTTTACGGGCGATTTCGCGGACTGCCGACAGCAACTCAGGCGCGGCTCGGCTGGAGAACTTCTCTCTTGCTGTGGGCATTTGGCCATGCTCCTCTTCGTAGTGATCTATATTGGGATCGAGGTATCGACACCGTCAACAGCAGTTCCCTGTGTCGCCGCTTTCGCCACCCCGGATAATCGGCAGGACGTGCCGGCGGGGTAGGCCTCGCATCTCAACTGTCGGGAGTGCATAAACCCATGAGCACCGTCACCATCCAGGACGTCCGAGTCATCGCCACGCAGCCCGCGGGAGCGCGGCTGGTCATCGTCAAGATCCTCACCTCCGAGCCGGGGCTCCACGGCGTCGGGTGCGCCACCTTCACCCAGCGGTTCCGCGCCGTGGTCGCCGCCGTGGAGCGGCACCTCAAGCCCCTGCTCATCGGGCGCGACGTGGACCGCATCGAGGAGATCTACCAGCTCTCCTGCGTCAACGGCTACTGGCGCAACGGGCCGGTGCTGAACAACGCCATCTCCGGGGTCGACCAGGCCCTGTGGGACATCAAGGGCAAGCGTGCGGGCATGCCGGTCTACCAGCTCCTCGGGGGCAAGTGCCGCGAGGCGGCGGCCTGCTACGCCCACGCCGGCGGCGCCACCAAGGAGGAGATCGTCGACTCGATCCGCGGCTACCAGGAGCAGGGCTACCAGTACATCCGCGTGCAGCAAGGCGGGTACGGTGGTCTCGCGGCGGAGCGGCCCCGGCCGGAAGGCGCGCAGCCGGGCTCCTACTTCGATCCCCGGGCCTACATGCGCGCCCACCTGGAGGTCTTCGAGCACGTGCGCGAGCAGCTGGGCTTCGAGGTGGAGCTGCTCCACGACGTGCACGAGCGGCTGGTCCCCATCGATGCGGTGGGCTTCGCCAAGGAGATGGAGCGCTTCCGCCTGTTCTTCCTGGAGGACCCGCTGGCCCCGGAGGACCTGGAGTGGTTCCGCAACATCCGCCAGCAGTGCTCGACGCCGATCGCCATGGGCGAGCTGTTCAACCACCCGCGGGAGTGGCAGCCGCTGATCCAGGACCGGCTCATCGACTTCCTGCGCATGCACGTCTCGCAGATGGGGGGCCTCACGCCGGCGCGCAACGTCGCCGCCTTCGGAGACATGTACGGGATCCGCACCGCCTGGCACGGTCCCGGCGACGTCTCCCCCGTGGGCCATGCCGCCAACCTGCACCTGGACCTGTGGGCGCCGAACTTCGGGGTCCAGGAGTGGTGCCGGTTCGACGACCGCATGGCCGAGATCTTCCCGGGCATGCCCGAGGTGCGCGGCGGCTACATGTATCCCAACGACCAGCCCGGCCTCGGCATCGACGTGGACGAGGAGCTGGCGGCGAAGCACCCCTGCACGGACGGCGTCGAGACCTGGACGCAGACGCGGCTGCCCGACGGCAGTCCGGCGCGGCCGTGAGGATCGGCATCGTCGGATCGGGGGGCATGGCCCGCCGCCGGGGCCTCGCCTTCGCCGCCCTCGACGGCTGCAGCGTCCCGGCGGTGGCGGCGCGCAACCCGGAGACCGGCGCCGCCCTGGCGGGCGAGCTGGGCGCGCGGCAGCTCGGTGACTGGGAGTCCCTGGTCGAGGGGGACCTGGTGGACGCGGTCGCCGTGTGCACCCACAACGACAGCCACGGGGCCATCGCCCTGGCGGCGTTGGCGGCGGGCAAGCCGGTCTTCGTCGAGTATCCGCTGGCGCGGCGGGAGGCCGAGGTGGAGGCCCTGGCCCGCGCCGGGATGGAAGGCGGCAGCGTCGTGCGGGTGGCGCACGGAGAGGTGGTCAGCGCCGGGCACCGGGCCCTGCGCTCGGCCGCGGCCGATCTCGGCGAGCTGATGGCGGCCGTCTTCGTGCGCCTCACCCCCGGCCGCGGGGCCCGCCCCGAGGTGCTGCTCAACCTGCCGGTGTCGGGGCCGCCGGCCCTGTTCTTCGTCTACCAGGTGTACCCCCTCGTCGACCTCTTCGGCGCCGCCCGCTGGGTGGAGGCCTCGTGCCGGTACGAAGGGCTCGACCCGGAGACGGGGCGCTACCGCAGCTTCCAGAACACGGTCACCGCCGGGCTCGGCGGCGGCACGGCCACCTGGGTCTGGTCCGGCGGCGTCGAGATCGACGAGGCCGAGCAGTTCGAGCGGCTGGTCATGTCTGGCGGCACCCTGGTCCGCGCCGGCGGCGCGTGGTCGGTGGCCACGCCCTCGGGGCGGAAGGCGCTGGCTGCGGATGAGGGCCCCGCGGAGTCCCTGGAGCAGCTGTTCCTGCGGGACCTGCGGGGAGAGGAGACGGGCTGGCGGACGGACCTGGCCACGGCGGCCGACGCGGCGCGGCTGGGCCTGCGGGCGGAGCGGGCGATGGAAGAGCGGGGGCGGAGCCGATGAAGGTCCTGGTGGCCAACCTCGGCAGCACCTCCTTCAAGTACAAGGTGTTCGACATGCCCGGCGGCGAGGTCCTCGCCCAAGGAGGCATGGACCGCATCGGCGGCTCCGGCGGCTCCGTGCACGAGTACCGCCTCGGCGGCGGCGACCCGGTGGAGCGGAGTTGCGACCTGCCCGACCACGGGGCCGCCATCGACGAGGCCCTGGCGCGGCTCACCGGCGGCGGCGAGGCCCCCCTGGCGTCGGTGGAGGAGCTGCAGGCGGTCGGCTTCAAGACCGTCCACGCCCGGGGCATCACCGGCGTCGTCGAGCTGGACGAGGAGGTCCTGGGCCGCATGGAGGACTTCTACCGCCTGGCGCCGGCCCACAACCCGGCGTACGTGGCCGCCATCCGCTGGTTCGCCCGGGTGGCGCCGCACGCGCCGCGGGTGGGGTGCTTCGAGCCGGCCTTCCACGGCACCGCGCCCCTGCGGCGGCAGCTCTACGCCGTCCCCTGGCGCTGGTACGAGGAGTACGGCATCCGGCGCTACGGCTTCCACGGCGCCTCGCACCGGTACGCCGCCGAGAAGGTGCTTCAACTGGAAGGCACGGACCGCCTGCGCCACGTCAACTGCCACCTCGGCGGCTCCTCGTCGCTGTGCGCGGTGAAGGACGGCCGGTCGCAGGGCGCCTCCCACGGGCTCAGCCCCCAGGGCGGGGTGCCGCAGAACAACCGCATCGGCGACCTCGACCCCTGGGCCCTGCAGGTGGTCTGCGACCGCGAGGGGATCTCCCTCGACGAGGCCCTGGAGATCTGCGCCACCGAGGGCGGGCTCCTGGGGCTGAGCGGGGCCTCCAACGACCTGCGCGACATCGAGGAGAAGGCCGCCGCCGGCGACCGCCGCTGCGCCCTGGCCATCGAGGTCTTCACCTCGTCGATCCGCGACTACCTCGGGGCCTTCGCCGTCGAGCTGGGGGGCCTGGACGCGATCAGCTTCACCGGCGGCATCGGCGAGCACTCCAGCCTGGTACGCGGCCAGGTGCTGGCGGGGCTGGAGTTCCTCGGCGTGGAGCTGGACCCCGCGAGGAACGAGGCCGTCCGCGGCGAGGGCAGCCTGCACGCCGCCGGCAGCCGCGTGCGCCTGCACGTGCTGCGCACCGACGAGGAGTGGATCGTGGCCCGCCAGACCTTCGA
>CAZEHQ010000252.1:0-5951 GCA_964512165.1 uncultured Gemmatimonadaceae bacterium
GCTGCGGGTGAGCTGGTTCACGGCGCCCTTGGTGGCGCTGTAGGAGACGTAGGGCACGCCCAGCCAGCGGATGCCGGCCACCGAGGAGATGTTGACGATGGCGCCGCCCCCCTGGCGCTCCATGTGGGGCAGCACGTGCTTGCAGGTGAGGAAGACGCTCTTGAGGTTGACCTCGTTGACGCGGTCCCAGCTCTCCTCGGTCGCCTCGACGCAGCCGCCGACCTCGAGGATGCCCACGTTGTTGTGGAGGATGTCGACGCGGCCGTACTCGGCGAGGCAGCGCTCGACCATGGCCTCCACGTCGCTGTTGCGGCTGACGTCGGCCTCGTGGGCCGCGCAGCGGCCGCCCTCGCCCTCGATGATGGTCCGCGTCTCCTCGGCGGCGGCCAGGTTGACGTCGGCGGCGAGGACGCGGGCCCCGTGGCGGGCGAAGAGCACGGCCGTGGCCTTGCCGTTGCCCCAGCCGGGCCCCACGGACCCGGCGCCGGTGACGATGGCCACCTTGTCCTTCAGTCGCTGGTCCATCTCAGGCTCCTCCTGAGTCAGCCCGGCGCGAGGGCGTCCCACTGGGCCTCGCGGTCCGGATGGGGCTCGTTGACCACCTGCCTCTCGCCGCCGGCGACCACCCTCCGGTAGGAGGTCTCCAGGTCCGCCGTCTCGTGCAGGACCAGGCCGTCGATGCGGCAGCGCCGCCCAGCCAGCACGATGCCGCGCAGCTCCTCCGGGGTCGGCGTCCGCTTGGCGAGGTTCCCCTCCCCGTCGTGGAAGTGGCAGATCATGTTGAGCCAGGTGTAGAGCTTCTTGCCGAAGCGCGCCGTCGTGTCGCGCCAGATCTCGGCCACCGACGGGTCGCAGGGGTTGAGGCGGCTGGTGACGACCACCACCGCGTCGACCAGGTCCTCCCGGCACCAGCGGCCCAGGTCGATGCGGGCCCTGTGCAGGACGCGGCCGGGGTTCTCCCTCTCCGAGTGGCCGGCGATGAGGATGTCAGGTTCCTCCGAGGTGCTCACCCAGACGGGCAGGGACCCGGCCGCCTCGCGGACTTCCCTCAGCAGCATCGTGTACGAGTCGCCGCGGATCCTCTGCAGGCGCCAGGCCAGCCAGGGCAGCTCGCGGATGCGCTCGGGTCGAGCGTCGACCCCGGTCTCCTGGCGCAGTTGCTCGAGCCACGGCTCGTTGTAGCCGAACTCGTCGTCCTCGGCCGGCTCTCCGGCGTGGCTGCGGAAGCAGACGAAGAGGCCGTCCACGCCGTACTCCCGCACCTCCTCCAGGTGGTCCAGGTAGTAGCGCCGGGCCTCCTCGTAGGCGTAGCAGGGGATGCCGGGGTGGCGGCTCGTGCCGTCGGCGCCGGACCAGTAGAGGTGGGGGCGCTCGTCGTAGAAGGGGGAGGTGTTGCGCACGCCCCAGTCGCGGACGATGTGGAAGTCCTGCAGGGTCGCCCAGGCGAAGAGGCGGAGGCCGTGCCGCCGGGCGCTGTCGACGGCGGCCTCGAGGGGATCGATGCCCGCCAGCAGCTGCTCCCACGCCTCGGACTGGTCCGCCATGCTCGGCACGGAGCGGCTGCGGTAGAGTCCACGGGCGCCCGCCAGGGTCCGCCAGAGGATGGTCCCGATGCCGCGGCGGCGGGCCTTCTCGAAGATCTCGTCGATGAAGGCGGCCTCGGCGGCCCGGGGATCGTGCATGAGGAGCACGCCGTGGTCCAGGGTGAGGACCACCTCCCGGTCCGGCGCCGCGTCAGCTCTCGCGCCCGGGTCCGGGGGATGGGCTCCGGCTGACGCCACCGCCGTCACTCCCGCGGGGCGATCCGGAAGGCGTAGAGGCGGGCGCGGTCGAGGGTGAACCGCAGGCGCACCGCCTGGCCGCGCCAGGGAGCCAGATCGGCCGCCGCGGCGTCCACGTCGTCGCCCTCGAAGAGCGCAGGTTCCGGTCCCAGGGGCTCGCCCGCTTCGTCGGTCAGCTCGACGCGGATGGAGCCGCCACCGTCGGTGGCCGCGTTGAGGCGCAGCTCGTCGCCGTCCACGAGGATGGGGCGCGTGAGGAGGCGGCCGCTCCCGTCGACGGGCTCGGCGTGGGCCACTCGGAAGGGCCGGCAGCGGGCGCAGGCCGGCTGGTACTTCGTCTGCTTGCCGTCGGCCCAGTAGCCCTCCCAGGTGGTGAAGTAGGGGGCCTCGGCGTGGTTGGGGCGGGTGCGGCGCAGCTCGTCCAGGTCCGTCTCCCGCGCCATGATCCCGTAGCCGTTGTGGCGGGTGTTGATCGCCGTGTAGTAGTACCACCACTGGCCGCCGAACTCGCTGTACTTGTACTGGTCGCGGATCATGCCGAAGTCGTAGGAGCCAGGGCCGTTGGACTCGATGAGGCTGCGCCGATGGCCGGTGAAGCGCTTGAAGTGCAGCAGGTCGCGGGTCCAGATCAGCTCCGGCTCCTGGGTCTGCTCGATCCCCCAGTGGAGCAGCACCGAGCCGAGGTAGAGGGTCCGCCGCGGGAAGGCCTGGTTGATCTTGTGCGCGCCCCTGGCCAGCACGGTGCGGCCCGGGGCGTCGCCGGTCGTGCCGAGACGCTGCATGAGCCCCATGGCGTAGAACTGCGACCCCAGGCGGTCGTGGCCGTCGGGCCCCAGGACGAAGCGGCGCTCGTAGGTGATGCCGTCGGCGGTGGACATGACGGCCAGGCAGCGCAGGGCCAGGTGCATGTTGTCGTAGGTGACGCCGTGGGGCAGGTAGGCGGGCGAGGCGGGGCGGAAGTAGAAGTGCAGGCGCCCGCCGTCCGACTCCTCCACGTGGCAGCGGATCGTCTCGCTCGTGTGCATGAGGTCCATGCCGACGCCGAGGTAGAGGACCGGCTCCCGCGTGAGCACGAGGTAGAGGTCGCCGCGCTGCTCGAGGGACCAGAACTCCCCCTTGGTGGGGCGGAAGACCTCGCTCTCCTCGTCGGCGTCGCCCTGGAGGCTCCGGCAGTCGAAGGGGAAGTCCTCCTTGGCCGAGGCGACGAAGACGCGGTCCAGGTCGACGGGGCCGTCCCTCTCGGCGTCGTAGAAGCGGAACTCGGCGTGCTCCAGGGCGTGGGCGGTCTCCTCTTGCGCGGGGGTGGGTTCGCGCTCGTCGCTGAGGATGTTGTTGGCTGTCGAGCCGTCGTACTCCACGAGCCCGAGGGCGGGCTTCTCCCAGCTCACGCCGTCGTCGCTGACCTGCAGCATGCGCAGGCGGCTCAGCTCGTCGCGCCGGTCCTTGCGCTCGACCCGCCCGCCGCTGTTGGCGTAGACCGCCTCGTAGCGTCCGGCCTCCTCCTTCCAGGCGATCGACTCGATGCGCAGCATCTCCTCGTCGTGGGGCTCGGTGGTGGCCGCCAGCGGCCCGGGGCTCTTGTCCATCGTGTCGGGGACGAACTGCACGCCCTCGACCTCGTCGAAGCTGTAGTCGTCGACCAGCACCTCGGGATATCCGGCCAGCTCCAGCACCTCCGGCGGTGCCGGCCCGGCGTCGACCTGCCGCCAGAGCTTGCGCACGCACCAAGGGCCCACGGGCTCGCCCTCCACCAGCGGCCGCAGGCGGATCCAGTACTCGCCGGTGCCCCACCCGGCGATGGAGAAGGAGTGCTCCTGCAGCTCGTGGGTGAGCTCCAGGCGCCAGGGGCCGGCCAGGGGGACGGTGCCCTCGCGGGTGGTGACGTCCACCTCCACCTCGCAGCGGCTGACGCGGTGACGGCGGATGCGGTAGAGGAAGCGGGCCTCGTCCTCGTCGACGAACAGGGCCTGCCGGGGCGCGCACTCGATGATCTGCGGCCGGGCGTCGACGGCGATGAGCCAGCGGTCGGAGGGGAAGAAGCTCCTGGCGTCGAGGGTTGTGGTCTCGACGGCGACCATGCGGTCGCCGGCCATGAGCTGCACGTCGAAGCGGTACTCGCCCATGACCCAGCCCTCCTGCCAGAAGCCGGGCTTGGGGTCGTAGCGGCCGTCGTCGACCAGCGGATAGAGGATGGGGACGCGGGCCTTGCCGCCGCGCACCACCACCTCGTCCACCGTCAGCTCCTGCACGTATCCCTGGGGCTGACGCACCTGGACCCGCGCCGTCAGGTCCGCCGCGCCCTCGGGGCAGTCCAGGATCAGGCTCTTCCGCCAGTAGTCGTTGTCGATGAATTCCATGATGTCCTCCCCGCCAGAAGGTAAGCCGGCCGGCGGGTCTCCGTCAGCCGCGGCGGGCCCGGACCGACGGGGCGCGCGGACTCCCGGTGGCAGACGAGGCCCGCGGGGGGCCCGGTCTCGTCCGGCTATGCACCGATCGAGGCGTGGATCTGCGCAAACATCCACGCCTCGCCGGTCTTCTCGAGGACGCCCGTCATCCGCATGACGAACTCCTCCCTCGCCCCTCGCCACTTGAGCCGCCAGACCTGGCGCGTGTAGAACCACGCAACGTGGTCCCGCTCCTGCACGTCGAGTCTGGTGAACTCGATGCTGAAGTCCTCCGTGCTCGCCACGTGGTCCCGGTAGTACGCCGCGATCTCGGCGCTCCCCTCCACAACTTCGTCCGCGTCGGTACCGATCTTGACGAAGTGCGAGGAAGGCAGCATCAGGGCACAGAGGGTTTCGGCATCTCCCCTGACAAGGGAGTCGAAGTACGCCTGCACCGTTTCACGGGCGGTGGGCATCATCGGGTTCGGCAACAAGGCAAGAGGCGGAGGCGCGGGCGACGAACTCGCCGATGGACCGGCGAGCGCCTTGGGAGTCCTGGAGGGTCGGGTGGGTCTGTCCCAGGTCGGGGCTGCTGGAGGGGGCAGGCCAGTGGGCGGAGCCCCTGGCCGCGGACCGGCGGCGGCGGGGCGCCCATCGAGCGCCCCGCCTTGGCGGCAGCCTACTCCAGGTCGAAGCGGTCCAGATTCATCACCTTGTTCCAAGCGGCGGCGAAGTCACTCACGAAGGCCGCCTGGCCGTCGTCGCAGCCGTAGACCTCGGCGATGGCCCGAAGCTCGGAGTTGGAACCGAAGACGAGATCGACCTCGGTGGCGGTCCACTTGAGATCACCGCTCTGGCTGTGGCCCTCGAAGACGCCCGGCTCCGAGGAGGACGCCTGCCACTGGGTGTCCATGTCCAGCAGGTTCACGAAGAAGTCATTGGTGAGCGACTCCGGCCGGGCGGTGAAGACGCCGTGGCCGGACCCGCCGGTGTTGGCGTTGAGGACGCGCAGGCCGCCCACGAGGGCGGTCATCTCGGGAGCGGTGAGGGTCAGCATGCAGGCCCGTTCCACCAACTGCTCCGCCGCCCCGTCTGCGTCCCGGGCGTAGTTGCGGAACCCGTCGGCCGTCGGCTCGAGCACCGCGAAGGACTCCTCGTCGGTCCACTCCTCGGTGGCGTCGGTCCGGCCGGGAGCAAAGGGCACCTGCACGTCGTGGCCGGCGTTCCTGGCAGCCTGCTCGACGCCGGCGCACCCGGCCAGGACGATCAGGTCGGCGAGGGAAACCCTCTTGCCGCCGTTCCGCGGGGCGTTGAAATCGGCCTGGATCCGCTCCAGGGTCTGCAGCACCTCGGCCAGGCGGGCCGGGTCGTTCACCTCCCAGTCCTTCTGCGGCGCCAGGCGGACGCGGGCGCCGTTGGCGCCGCCGCGCTTGTCGGTGCCGCGGAACGATGCCGCCGACGCCCAGGCGGCCGAGACCAGCTGGGAGACGGACAGGCCGGAGGCGAGAACCCTCGCCTTGAGGTCGGCGATCTCCTTGTCGCCGATCAGCTCGTGGTCGACGTCGGGCACCGGGTCCTGCCACAACTGCGGCTCCGCGGGCACCAGCGGCCCGATGTAGCGGCTGCGCGGGCCCATGTCGCGGTGGAGCAGCTTGAACCACGCCCTGGCGAAGGCGTCCTCCAGGTCGGCGGGGTTCTCGAGGAAGCGCCTGGAGATCGCCGCATAGTCCGGGTCCTCCCGCAGGGACAGGTCCGTCGTGAGCATCATGGGGGCGTGCTTCCTGGC
>CAZEHQ010000253.1:0-5948 GCA_964512165.1 uncultured Gemmatimonadaceae bacterium
GTCGACGCCTTCGGCCGGGGGCGTGGCCCGCGCGTCGGCGGCCAGGCCCCGGGCGGCCTCGGCGAGGGCTCCGCCGAAGGCCGCCGGATCGACGACGAGGACGAAGAAGCTGCAGCCGTAGGGTCCGTCCAGCTCCGTCACCGGGGGCACCTGGCGGCCGCAGGGGCCGCCCGCCAGACCCCCCGTCAGCAGATCAACCAGCAACCCGAAGCCGTAGCCGAGGACCCCGCCCACCGGCAGCAGCACACCAGCCTTCGCCGCCGCCGGGTCGGTCGTCGGCCGGCCGTCGGGGTCCAGGCCGATGCCGGGAGCCAGCGGCCTCCCCTCCTCGGCGGCCTGGGTCACCTTGGCCGCCGAATGGCCCGTTGCGGCGTCGAAGACCAGCGGCTCGCCGGCGGCGGCGGGAGAGGCCCAGGCGATGGGGTTGGTGCCGTGCAGTCCCTGCCGGCCGCCGTGTGGAGCCACCCTCGGCGTCGAGTTGGCCGCGGCGACGGCCATCAGGCCGGCGCGGGCCGGGGCCTCCACGTAGGTGGCGAGGGCGCCCACGTAGTTGGCGTCCCTCAGGGCCACCGCCCCGAGGCCGGTCTCTCCGGCTTTCTCCCGGGCCCTGGCCACGGCCCACCGCGCCAGGGGCGGACCGAGGCCGTGCTGGCCGTCGACGAGGGCGGTCCCCGCGGTCTCCCGGCGCACCAGGGGTCTGCGGCCGGGCCGCATCTGCCCCGAGTGGATGCGCTCGGCGAAGGTGCCCAGGAGGCTGATCCCGTGGCTGTCGACGCCGCGCAGACTCGCCTCCACCAGGGTCTCGGCGCAGATCCGCGCCTCCTCGCCGGAGACGCCGAGACGGCCGAGGACGTCGACGCAGAAGGCGTGGGCGGAATCGGGGGGGATGTGGTGGATGGCGGTCATTGCTCGCAGGGCCGACCTTTGGCCCAATGAAGGCGATCGTCGTCGAGGCCGAAACCCCGGGGCGCCCCCTCCGCTGGGCCGAGGTCCCCGAACCGGAGATCGGGCCGCGGGAGGTCCTCGTGGAGGTCCACGCCACGGCGGTCAACCGCGCCGACCTGCTGCAGCGGGCCGGCGGCTACCCGCCGCCGCCGGGCGCCCCCGAGACCCTCGGCCTGGAGATGGCCGGCGTCGTCGCCGAGGCCGGCGGCGAGGTCTCCCGCGCCCGCCCGGGGGACCGCGTCTGCGCCCTGCTGGCCGGCGGCGGCTACGCCCAATTGGCAGCGGTCGACGAGCGCCTGCTGATCCCGATGCCCGACGACTGGGGCTTCGCCCGCGCTGCCGCCGTGCCCGAGGTCTTTCTCACGGTGTACCTGAACCTCTTCGAGGAGGCGGGCCTGCAGCCCCGGGAGACGGTCCTCGTCCACGGCGGCGCCAGCGGCGTCGGCACCGCCGCCATCCAGCTCGCCCGCCACCAGGGCTGCCGCGTGCTGGCCACCGCCGGCACCGGGGCCAAGCGGGACCTCTGCCGGCGCCTCGGCGCCGGGCTCGCCGTCGACTACCGGGACGGCTTCCGCGAGGCCGTCGCCGAACACCTGGGCACGTCGGAGGGCGGCGTCGATGTGGTCCTCGACGTGGCCGGCGCCAGCCACCTGGCGGACAACCTGGAGTGCCTGGGACTCAAGGGGCGCCTGGTGGTGCTCTCCCTCCTCGGCGGCTCCCGCGCCGACATCGACCTGTCGCTGCTCCTGCGCAAGCGGCTGCGCATCGTCGGCTCCCTGCTGCGGGCCCGGCCGGTGGAGGAGAAGGACCACATCATCAGCCGCTTCCGGACCCGCTTCCTCGGCGCCCTGCTCGGCGGACAGGTCGAGCCGGTCATCGACCGGGTGATGCCCATCGAGGAGGCCGGGGCGGCTCACGCCGTGCTGGAGCGCAACGAGAACCTGGGCAAGGTGATCCTGCAAGTGAGGGAGGACTCATGACTGCAACCGCACCGGCGGCCGCGGCCGCCACCCGTTACCCCGAGCTCACGGTCTCCGGCTCGCCGTCGGCCATGGGCGAGCAGATCGGCGAGGCCCTGGGCGAGGAGATCCGCGGCTTCGACGCCATCGCCCTGGAGCGCGTGCGCCTGAGCGTCGACGTCTCCCGGGAGCGGGCCCTGGAGGTGGCGAGGCGCTGCATCGACGACGTGCGCGGCTACGCCCCCCACATGCTGGACGAGCTCGAGGGCATGAGCCGGGCCAGCGGCGTGTCCCCGGAGGCGCTGATGCTGCTGCAGATCCGCAACCAGCTGCAGCCGGACTCGGGCGGGGGCCGCGGCATGGCGCCCGCCGACTCCGGGTGCACCGCCTTCGCCCTGAGCGGCGGGATCACCGGCGCCGGCGGCGTGGCCGGACAGAACTGGGACAACGACCCGGCCCTGGACCCCTTCACCGTGGTCCTGACCCGCCGGCCCGACGACGCCCCGGCCTTCCTGAGCGTCACCCAGGCGGGGCTCATCGCCTACCTCGGCGTGAGCGACGCCGGCATCGGCGTCTGCATGAACACCCTGCCGGCGCCGGCCCGCCGCTACGGCGTGCCCCACTACTTCACCGTGCGCGGCATCTACGAGGCCCGCTCCCTGGACGGGGCGGTTGAAGCCGTCGACCGGGCCCGGCGCGCCATCCCCGCCAACATCCTGCTGTCGACCCCCGAGGGTCCCGCCGACCTGGAGGTCACGGTCGACGCCGTGCACGTCCTGCGCGACGACGACGGCGACGGCGTCGTGACCCACACCAACCACTGCGTGCACCCCGACCTGGCGCCGATCAACCGCGACTTCCCGGAGCTCATCGAGTCCCGCCCCCGCCTGTGCCGCGTCGACGAGCTGCTGGCCGCCTGCCCCCGGCCCCTGACCCGGCAGCGGCTGCAGGAGGTCCTCAGCGACCACCAGGACCACCCGCGGTCGATCTGCCGCCACCCCAACGAGGATCCCGTCACCGGCTACTGGACCAGCGTCTGGTCGCTCATCGTCGAGGCCGGCGCCGGGCGCCTGCACCTGAGCCGCGGCAACCCTTGCGAACGCCCCTACGAGACCTACGAGCTGAACTGATGGCCACACTCCACGGCACCATCGTCGACGCCGCCACCAACGAGCCCATCGACGCCAAGGTCCACGTCCTCGGACCGACGGGCACCTTCCGCCACCCCGCCGGCGCCCTGCTCAAACGGGGCCCCGGCACTCCCTTCTTCTTCGCCGACGGGGAGTTCGAGGTGGACGTCGGCCGCGGCCGCACCGACGTCCTCGTCGAGCGGGGCACCGAGTACCGGCCCCGCCGCGTCACCGTGGCGACGCCCGAGGCCGGCGTCGCCGAGGTGGAGATCGCCATCGACCGCTGGCACCGGCCGCAGGACTCCAACTGGTACCCCGGCAACACCCACATCCACTACGACGAGAAGGAGACCCGCCCCGACGAGCGCCTCGGCGTCGACTGCTCGGTGGAGGGCTACAACGTCACTTGCGTCTCCGTCCTCGACCGGCGGCAGCTGCCGTACGCGAGCAACAAGTACCCCATCGGCGTGATGAACGAGTTCACCACCGCCCATCACGTCCTCGACATCGGCGAGGAGAACCGCCACTACGGCGAGAAGTCGCCCTGGGGCTTCGGCTACGGCCACGTCATGTTCCTCAACATCCGCAACCTCGTTCAGCCGGTGAGCCGCGGCCACATCCTCACCGCCCAGTTCGACCCCGACTACCCGCCCCTGTGCTTCTGCTGCGACGACGCTCGCGACCAGGGCGGCCTCGTCATCTGGTGCCACAACGGCCGCGGCATGGAGGCTCCCGTGGCCGCGGCCCTGGGCAAGCTCGACGCCTTCAACCTCTTCGACCCCTTCTGGATGGACCCGGAGTACGACCTGTGGTACAAGCTCCTCAACTGCGGGATGAGGCTGCCGGCGTCGACGGGGACGGACTGGTTCGTCTGCTCCAACAACCGCGTCTACGTGCAGGTGGAGGAGGAGTTCAGCTACGCCGCGTGGATCGACGGCATGAAGAAGGGGCGCACCTACGTCACCAACGGACCGGCCGTCGACATGGCCGTCAACGGCGCCGGGCTCGGCTCCACCCTGTTGCTCGACGGCGGCGGCCGCCTGGAAGTGGAGGTCACCTTCGACTCCCACTACCCGGTGGTGGCCGCCGAGGTCGTGGCCGACGGCGAGGTCGTCCACCGGCAGGGGTTCCCCTCGGGCGAGAGGACGGGATCGCTGCGCTGCGAACTGGCCGCCGAGCGCGACGGCTGGGTGGCGGCGCGGCTGTGGGGCGACGCCCGCGACAGCTTCGACCAGGCCGTCTACGCCCACACCAGCCCCACGTACTACACCTGCGGACGGCCGCCGGAGGCGCGTCCCGGCGACGCCCGCTTCTTCCTCGACTCGATCGACGAATCTCTAAGGTGGATCGATTCGGTGGGCCGCTACGACAACGACCGCCAGCGCGAGGAGGTGCGCGAGCTCTTCCGGCGGGGGCGGGAGGTGTTCGCGGGGCTGTAGGGGCCGTGATCAGGTAGCTTTGACGGGCCCCAAATGGATGTCTACGCTACCGGAGTCACCCCTCGGGAGGAAGCACAAGATGAGGCAATATCAGAGAGAGAAGCGCTGTCTGGTGACGGTGTCTCCGTCGTCGACCGGGGCGCACCGGGCGCTCCCGGGGCGGTCGCCGGCAAAGGGACCGGAAGAGGCGGCCCCATGAGCGCGGAAGCGATTGCGATCGTGGCAGCGGCCGTCGGCCTGCTGGCGGTGCTGGTTCCCCTGCAACTGGCCATCCGGACCGACGTGGCGGACCTGCGGCGGGACATGCGGGCCGACTTGGGCGACCTGCGTCGCGAGGTCGCCGACGTTCGGCGCGAGCTGGCGGCACTGGCCGAACGCCTCGCCCGGGTCGAGGGCGCCCTGGGCTGGAGGGCGCCGGCCGCGAGCGGCGAGCCTGGCGACGGCGACCCGGAGGGTCGGCCTGCATGAGTTGCGCTGCATCGATTCGGTGGGCCGCTACGATACCGGCCGCCAGCGCAAGCAGGTGCGCGTCCTCTTCCGGAGCGGGCACGAGGGCCTTCGCCGCGCTGTAGGAGCTGCGGCCGGGCCTCAGCGGCTCAGTCCCGCTCCCCCAGCCAGCGCTCGGCCTCGATGGCGGCCATGCACCCCGTGCCGGCGGCGGTCACCGCCTGCCGGTAGACGTGGTCCTGGGCGTCGCCGCAGGCGAAGACGCCCTCCACGTTGGTCCTCGTCGAGTCGGGGGCCGTGATCAGGTAGCCGTTCTCGTCCATCTCGAGGACCCCCTCGAAGAGCTGGGTATTCGGTATGTGGCCGATGGCCATGAACACCCCCTGGCAGGGGTGCTCCCAGGTCTCGCCCGTCTCCGGGTTGCTCAGCCTCACCCCGCTCACCTCCAGCTCGCCGTTCGGCGACAGGATCTCCTCCACCACGGCGGGCGTGACGAAGTCAATCTTCTCGTTCTCCTCGGCCCGGTGAAGCATGATCCTGGAGGCCCGGAACTCGGGGCGCCGGTGCACGATGCTCACGCGCGTGGCGAACTTGGTCAGGAAGGTGGCCTCCTCCATGGCCGAGTCGCCGCCGCCGACGACGACCAGCTCCTTGTCGCGGAAGAAAAAGCCGTCACAGGTGGCGCACGCCGAGACGCCGTGGCCCATGAGCCGGGTCTCCGACTCGATGCCGAGGAGCCGCGCCGAGGCGCCGGTGGCGATGATCACGGTCTCGGCGGTGAAGCTCCGGTCCTCGGCCTTCACCGTGAAGGGGCGCCGCGACAGGTCGACTTCGGTGGCGGTCCGGAACAGGGTGGTGGCGCCGAAGCGCTGCGCCTGCTCGCGGAACTTGTCCATCATCTCGGGCCCCATGATCCCCTCGGGGAAGCCGGGGTAGTTCTCCACGTCGGTGGTGATCGACATCTGCCCGCCGGGCTGCATGCCCTCCAGCACCAGCGGCGCCAGGTCCGCCCGCGCCGCGTACACGGC
>CAZEHQ010000254.1:0-5894 GCA_964512165.1 uncultured Gemmatimonadaceae bacterium
CCGGCCACGCCGACCACGCGGAGCACGGCGACAGGGACGTCATCGCCCTGGTGCGCGCCTACCGCCAGTGGGGCCACTACATGGCCCGCCTCGACCCCCTCGGCCAGGATCCCGTCTCCCATCCGCTGCTGGAGCTCTCCGAGTTCGGCCTCACCGAGGAGGACCTGGAGAAAGGCGCCGGCACCAGCACCTTCCGCCACGAGACCGACGGCACCCTCGGCGGCCTGCTCCGCCTGCTGCGCCAGACCTACTGCGGCAGCCTCGGCGTCGACACCATGTCCACCTCCGACAAGGAGCAGGAGGCCTGGCTCGAGGAACGCGTCGAGCCGATCCTCGGCCGCCTCGACTTCAGCCCCGAGGAGCGCTGCCGCATCCTCTTCCTGCTCATCGAGGCGGAGGAGTTCGAGCGCTTCCTGCACACCCGCTACGTGGGGCAGAAGCGGTTCTCCATCGAGGGCGGCGACGCCCTGCTTCCCCTCCTCGACTCCCTGGTGGAGACCGGCAGCGGCCTCGGCGTCGAGGAGATGGTCATCGGCATGGCCCACCGCGGACGGCTCAACGTCCTCGCCCACATCCTGCACAAGCCCTACGAAGTGATCCTCGCCGAGTTCGAGGGCGCCTCCCGGGCCGAGGGGGCCGAGGACGAGGGTGACGTCAAGTACCACCAGGGCTACTCGTACGACTTCGTCACCTCCCACGGCCGCAAGATGCACCTCTCCCTGAGCCCGAACCCCAGCCACCTGGAGCTGGTGAACCCGGTCATCGAGGGCATGGTGCTGGCCAAGCAGGACTACCTGCAGGACCAGGAGGAGCGCGGCCGCGTCGTGCCCCTGCAGATCCACGGCGAGGCCGCCTTCACCGGCCAGGGCACGGTGGCCGAAACCCTCAACCTCGCCCAGCTCGAGGGCTACTGGAACGGCGGCACCATCCACGTCATCATCGACAACCAGCTGGGCTACACGGCCACGCCCCGGGAGACCCGCTTCACCCGCTACGCCACCGACATCGCCCGCCAGATCGAGGCGCCGGTCTTCCACGTCAACGCCGACGACCCCGAGCAGGTGGTCCACGCCGCGCGCCTGGCCATCGGCTTCCGCCAGGAGTACAAGCGCGACGTCCTCATCGACCTCAAGTGCTACCGGCGCCACGGTCACAACGTGGCCGACGACCCCACCCTCACCTCGCCGCGCATGTACCAGAAGATCGCCGCCCACCCCACGGCGACCGCCCTCTACGCGGCGCAGCTGATCGAGGCCGGCGTGATCACCGCCGGCGAGGTGGAGGAGATGCGGGTCCACGTGCAGGAGGCCATGGAGCGCTGCCAGGAGAAGGCCCGGCGCCTCAAGGTGAAGCCGCGGACCAACACCTTCGGCGGCATCTGGCAGGGCATGACCTGGGCCGGTCCCGACTGGCATGCCGAGACCGGCGTCAGCCGCCGCACCCTCGAGCGCATCGGCGAGCTGGCCGGGCGCGTGCCCGAGGGCTTCCGGGTGCACCGCACCGTGGAGCGGATCAACGCCGCCCGCCGCGAGATGGCCGCCGGCGAGCGTCCCGTCGACTGGGGCGCCGCCGAGATCCTCGCCTGGGGCAGCCTGCTCCTCGAGGGTGTGCCCGTGCGCCTCGCCGGGCAGGACTCCCAGCGCGGCACCTTCGCCCACCGCCACGCCGTCTGGCACGACACCGGGACCGGCGCCCGGCACGTGCCCCTGGCGCACCTGTCCCCGCGGCAGGGCGAGTTCGTCGCCCTCAACACCATGCTCTCCGAGCTCGCCGTCCTCGGCTTCGAGTACGGCGTCAGCTCCGCCGACCCGCGGCGGCTGGTCATGTGGGAGGCCCAGTTCGGCGACTTCGCCAACGGCGCCCAGCTCGTCATCGACCAGTACATCTCCAGCGCCGAGGCCAAGTGGCACCGCATGTGCGGCCTCGTCCTGCTGTTGCCCCACGGCTACGAGGGCATGGGGCCAGAGCACTCCAGCGCCCGCCTGGAGCGCTACCTGCAACTGTGTGCCAAGAACAACATGCAGGTCGTCTATCCCACCACGCCGGGGCAGATCTTCCACGTCCTGCGCCGGCAGATGCACCGCAACTTCCGCAAGCCCCTCGTGGTCATGACCCCCAAGAGCCTGCTGCGCCACAAGAGCTGCGTCTCCGACATCGACGAGCTCGCCGGCGGCGGCTTCCGCAACGTCATCGACGACGGCAGCGCCGAGCCCGACTCCGTCCGCCGCCTCATCCTGTGCACCGGCAAGATCTACTACGACCTGCTCGCCGAGCGCGACGAGAAGGGGCTCGACGAGGTCGCCCTGGTGCGCCTCGAGCAGCTCTACCCCTTCCCGGAGGCCGAGCTGGCCGAGGCCATCGGCCGCTACCCCAAGGCCGAGAAGTTCCTGTGGGTGCAGGAGGAGGCCCTCAACATGGGCGCCTGGTACTTCGTGCAGCCACTGCTCGACGAGTTGCTCCCGGAGTCGGCGGAGCTGGGCTACGTCGGCCGCGACGAGGCCGCCAGCCCGGCCGTGGGCGACGCCGGCCAGCACCAGACCGAGCAGCACGAGATCGTCGAGAAGGCCCTCGACCCGGCGGGCAAGGAGCTGCGCATCGACGCGGCCCCCTCCGCCCGAAGGGCCGCGGGCGCCGACGCCGGCAGTTGAGGACCGGCCCCGGAGGCCGCGGACACACCTGACAGAGGATCGCTGATGGCATTCGAGGTCGTCGTGCCCGAGATGGGGGAGTCGATCAGCGAGGTCGTGCTCCTGGAGTGGCTCAAGGCCGGCGGCGAGTACGTCGAGAAGGGCGAGCCGATCTGCATCCTCGAGACCGACAAGGCCAACGTCGAGCTGCCGGCGCTGGAGGCCGGGGTGTTGCAACCGCTGAAGGAGGTCGACGCGGCGATCTCCGTGGGCGAGGTGATCGCCCGCATCGAGGCGGGGGAGAGGCCGGCCGCCGCCGAAGGGGGGGTGCCCGCCGAGGCGCCCGCCACGCCCGCCCCGAAGGCCGGGACACCCCCGCAGGAACCGCCGCCACCCGCGCCCGCTGATCCCGCGCCGGAGGCCCCGGCCGAGCCCGCCGCCACGCGGTCGGCCCTGAGTCCGGCGGTGCGCCGCCTGGTGCAGGAGAGCGGCCTCGACCCGTCGCGCATCGAGGGCACCGGCCGCGGCGGACGGCTGATCAAGCAGGACGTGCTGAACTACCTGAAGAGCCGCGGGGCCGACGGGGACGGTGAACCCGCCAAGGTCGAGGGACCCGCCGGCCCCGGGACGGAATCCCCCGCGGCCCCCGGGGAAGCTCTCGCGCCTCTCGCGGCGGCACCGGCGCCCCGGCCGCCGGCGCCTGCAGCCCCCGCGGCTCCCGACGCCGTATCAGCGCCTCAAGCCCCCGAAGCAGAGTCCACGCCTGCCGCGCCCGAAGCCGCCCCCGGGAGGCCGGCGCAGGAGGAGTCCTCGCCGCCGAGTCCCGCTCCAGCGCTGGATCCCGCCCTGGCCGCCGAGGCCCCCGGCGAGCGCCGCGAGCCCATGTCCCGCATCCGCAAGCGCATCGCCGACAGGCTCACCGAGGCGCAGCGGGTGGCGGCCATGCTCACCACCTTCAACGAGGTCGATCTCACGGAGGTGATGTCCCTGCGGGCGCGCCACAAGGAGCGCTTCCAGGAAAAGCACGGCGTCTCCCTCGGCCTCATGTCCTTCTTCTCGCGGGCCTCCGTCGTCGCCCTGCGCGAGATCCCCGCCCTCAACGCCCGCATCGACGGGGACGACATCATCTACCAGGACTTCGTCAACCTCGGCATCGCCGTCTCCACCGAGCGCGGCCTGCTGGTGCCCGTGGTCCGCGGCGCCCAGAGCCTCTCCATGGCCGGCATCGAGTCCGAGATCAAGCGCCTCGCCGCTGCCGCCCGGGAGGGCGGGCTGGCCCTCGAGGACCTGACGGGGGGGACCTTCACCATCACCAACGGCGGCCTCTTCGGCTCGATGATGTCGACGCCGATCCTGACCCCGCCCCAGACCGGCATCCTCGGCATGCACGCCATCAAGGACCGCCCCGTCGCCGTCGACGGCCAGGTCGCCGTCCGCCCCATGATGTACCTGGCCCTGACCTACGACCACCGCCTCGTCGACGGCGAGCAGTCGGTGCGCTTCCTGGTGCGCATCAAGGAGCTTCTCGAAGACCCCGCCCGCCTGGCCCTGGAGATCTGACCTTGGCCGGCCGTTCCTGCGACCTCGTCGTCATCGGCGCCGGCCCCGGCGGCTACGTGGCCGCGGCGAGAGCCGCCGACCTGGGCATGAAGGTGGTCTGCGTCGACCGCGGCTGGCTCGGCGGGACCTGCCTGCAGGCCGGCTGCATCCCGAGCAAGGCCCTGCTGGAGGCAAGCCACCGCTGGGCGGAGCTGCAGGACGGCCTCGACGACCACGGCATCCTCGCCGGCGGCCTGCGCCTCGACCTGGCGGCGATGATGAAGCACAAGCAGGGCATCGTCGGCCGCATGACCAAGGGCGTGGCCACCCTCTTCAAGAGCAAGGGCGTCGAATACGTCGAAGGCGAGGCCCGTCTCGCCGCCGCCGGACGGGTCTCGGTGGAGGGCGCCGGGGAGATCGAGGCCGACCGCGTGCTGCTGGCCACCGGATCCTCGCCTGCCGAGCTGCCCGACCTGCCCTTCGACGGCCAGCGCATCCTCAGTTCGCAGGAAGCCCTCTCCCTCGACGCCGTGCCCGAGCGGCTGGCCGTCATCGGCGCCGGCGCCATCGGCCTGGAGATGGGCTCGGTCTGGAGCCGCCTCGGCGCCGCCGTGGAGGTGGTGGAGTACCTGGACACCGTGTTGCCCGGCGCCGACGGCGAGATCTCGAGGCAGCTGGAGCGCACCCTCAAGCGCCAGGGCCTGAAGTTCCACCTGTCGACGCGGGCCACGGGGGCGGAAGTCTCCGCCGAAGGGGTGCGCCTTCACCTGGAGTCCAGGAAGGACCAGAAGGCTTCGGACATCGAGTGCGACTGCGTGCTCGTGGCCGTGGGACGCCGGCCGCACACGGAGGGCCTCGGCCTGGAGGAGGCCGGCGTCGACCGCGACCGCTCCGGCTTCGTCACCGTCGACGAGGACTACCGCACCAGCGTCGACGGCATCTACGCCATCGGCGACGTCACCCCCGGCCCGATGCTGGCCCACAAGGCCGAGGCCGAAGGCGTCGCCGTCGTGGAGCGCATGGCCGGCATGGGATCGAGCGTCAACTATGCGGCCATCCCCAACGTCGTCTACACCCACCCCGAGGTCGCCTCCGTGGGCCTCACCGAGGAGCAGGCCCTCGAAGCCGGGCACGAGGTCCGCACCGGACGCCATTCCTTCCGCGCCAACGCCCGGGCCCACACCATGAACGCCCCCGACGGTTTCGCGAAAGTCGTGGTGGAGGCCGACGGTGACCGCCTGCTGGGGGTGCACATCCTCGGGGCGCAGGCCTCGCACCTGATCGCCGAGGCTGTCGTGGCGTTGGAGTTCGGCGCCAGCGCCGAGGACCTGGCGCGCACGGTGCATGCGCATCCGAGTCTGTCGGAAGTGGTGAAAGAGGCCGCGGCGGCGGTAGGTCATTGAGGGATTGACAGGGGAGACCGTATCGCACGACTATGCGGGGCGTTGCTGTGAGAGAGCGGACAAAAGGGGGACAGGAGATGTCGCCATGGCCCATGTCAGGTCTACCGCGTTAGCGATCTTGCTGATCCCCGTCACGACTGTGCTGGGGGAGGAGGGTTCCAGTCAACGCATCGGCTTTGTGGCTGGTCCAACCTATGGCGTGGGCCTGAGCTACGGCCGCCAGGACGACTCGGGTCTGAGTTGGCAGGTCTCGGGATTTCCCATCTGGCTCGAAAGGGATCGCCTCTTGTACGGTGGAGTCACCCTTTCCAGGACTCTGCACGTA
>CAZEHQ010000255.1:0-5890 GCA_964512165.1 uncultured Gemmatimonadaceae bacterium
AACCCCACGCCAAGATGGAGGAAGGATGAGTCGACCGATGGCCTGCTGCCTGGCGGATGCGCCCCTTGAAGCGCGTCCCCACAGGTCCCGCCGCGATGGCCCGGACCACCCGACTGCTGACGGCGGCTCTCGCCGGCCTCCGCATGGGGACCGCCTCCTGGCGCCGGGCGCCGGCCCTGACGACGGCGACGGAGCCCCCCGGCCATGCTGAGCGCCGCCTCGACCCCGGCGCCGACCTGGCTGGCGTTGCCAGCATCCGGCGGCATGCCCGCACCGCCTGCAAGGCGCCCCATGCCGCGCGCCTCTTCGCTCCCGGCGACCGCCGCATGAGGCGGCCCTCCTGCCTCCGGGCGCCGGCCCTGCCGACGGCGGCGTCACCATGCCGCCACCTGCGGCTCCTCTCCCTCTTGGCGTCCCTCTGGCTCCTGCTGCCGGCGGCCGCCCTCGCCGCCGACCCCGAGCCCCCCGACTCAGCGCAGTACACGGCGCCGGCAGTGGTGATCACCGCGGTCCGGGAGGCGGCCCCCCTGGACCGCCTGCCGCTGGCGGTCTCCACCGTCGGGCGGGACCGCTTCGCGCCGGGGGAGAAGTCGCTCTCCCTGAGCGAGGCCCTGCGCCAGGTGCCCGGCCTGTACGTGGCCGAGCGCAACAACCCGTCCCAGGGTCCGCGGCTGATGGCGCGCGGCCTGGGGGCGAGGGCCGCCTTCGGGGTGCGCGGCGTCAAGGTCCTGCTCGACGGGGTGCCCCTGACGACCCCGGACGGCCAGACCCAGCTCGGCAACATCGACCTGGCCGCGGCCGGCCGCGTGGAGGTCCTGCGCGGCCCCAGCTCCAGCCTCTACGGGAACGCCGGCGGCGGCGTGGTCTCCGTGCACACCCAACACCCCGAGGCGGCGGGCCTGCGGGTGAAACCGCGCCTGGTCGCCGGCAGCGACGGCCTGTGGCTGCGCCAGGCCACCCTCACCGGGGGCGGACGCCACTCCTTCCACCTGTCGGCGCGGCAGCTCGACCTCGATGGCTACCGCGACCACTCCGAGGCGCGGGTGCGCGGACTCAACGCGGTGGTGCGCTCGCGCCTGCGCCCGTCGTGGGAGCTGGTGTGGGTGCTCAACCTCTACGACGCACCGTACCTGCTCAACCCGAGTTCCCTGATCCGGGGGGACGCGCGCGACCGGCCGCGCTTCGCCCGCGGATTCATCGTCCGGCAGGGCGCCTCCAAGCGGGCGCGGCAGAGCCAGGGCGGGATCACCCTGCGCCACACCGGCGGCGAGGCGCGGACCGAGCTGACCCTCTACGGGGTCGACCGCGGCCTGCTGAACCCGATCCCCGGGGCGGTGATCGACCTGGAGCGCCGCGCCGGCGGCCTGCGGGCGGTGCACGGGCGGCCGCTGCGCCTCGCCGGTCTGGCGGGCAGCTGGAAGGCGGGGGTGGACCTGGAGGCGCAGAGGGACGACCGCCGCGAGCACGAGAACGAGGGGCTCGCCGACGCCGACACGGAACCCGCCCGCGTGCCGGAGAGCGTAACCCTCGGGGCGCTGCTGCAGGACCAGGAGGAGTCCGTGGGCAGCGCCGGGGCCTTCGCCGCCCTGGCCCTGCACCCGAAGCCCGGATGGACCTTGAGCCTCGGGGGCCGCTTCGACCGCTACGGCTTCGAGGCCGCCGACCGCCTCCTCGACGACGGGGACGACTCCGGCACGCGGAGCCTCTCGCGCTTCAGCCCCGCCGCCGGCCTCGGCTGGCAGCTGACGCCGCTGACGCTGCTCTACGCCTCGTACGGGACCGCCTTCCAGACGCCGACCACGGTGGAGCTGGGCAACCGCCCCGAGGGCGGCGGCGGCTTCAACCCCGACCTGGATCCGGAGAGCGTGTCCAGCCTCGAGGTCGGCCTGAGGGGGCGGGACCGCTCCGGCCGCCTGACCTGGGACGTCGCCGTGTACCGGCTGGCAGTGGACGGCATGTTGATCCCCTACCAGGTGGACGATCCCGCGAGCGAGGCCGTGTACTACCGCAACGCCGGCCGTACCACCAGCCGGGGACTGGAGGCCGCCCTCGGCGCCCGCCGCGGCGCCTGGCGCGCCGGCCTCTCCTACACCTTCATGGACTTCCGCTTCGACGACTACGTGGTCGGCTCCGGCGACGATGCCGTGCAGCTCTCCGGCAACCGGGTCCCCGGCCTGCCGCCTCACCGGCTGCTTCTCGACATCGCCGGCGACCTGCCCCTCGGACTGCGCGCCGAGATCGAGACCGAGTGGGTGGCCGGGTACTGGGCCAACGACCACAACGGACCGCCGCCCGGCAGCGCCGCCGCCCCCACCGACTTCCACAACGACACCTGGGCCGTCACCGGCCTGCGCCTCAGCGCCCCCCTCACCCTCGGCTTCGGGCGCGTGCGCCTCTTCACCGGCATCGACAACCTCCTCGACGCCGCGTACAACGGCTCCATCACCCCCAACGCCTTCGGCGCCCGCTTCTTCGAGCCCGCCCCCGGACGCACTTGGTACGCCGGGCTCGAAGCCGACCTCGGACCCCCCTGAAAGGAGATTCGCCTTGCTGATCGGATACGTCAGCGACGAGCGCTACGTCGCCGTCCCCGATGTCCTCTTCGAGTTCGAAGACGAGAGCGGCCGCGTCGTGGAGGCGCGGTCGAGCATCACCGGCGCCGTGCGCGCCGACCTGGAGCCGGGGCGCTGGCACGTCGCCCTCGGGCGCGACGGCTACGGCGCCAAGCGCACCACCCTGGAGCTGCCGCTAACCGAGCCCCACCACTTCCGCCTGCTGCGGGACCAGCTGATCGGCTACATGTGGCCCAAGTGGGTCCGCTCCGGGGAGAAGGCCGAGTTCCGGGTCCACTCCGACGAGGCCTACAAGCTGGAGTTGTGGCGCTACGGCTGGGAGAAGGAGCTTGTCCGCACCATCGGCTGGTACGACGAGCACGGCCCGCGGGCGACAGTGCAGATCACGCCCGACGGCGACTACACCCAGACGGGGGTGCAGTTCAACCACCGTGGATACGCCCGCAGCGCCCACAAGCAGTTCCTCACCGCCCCGGAGCGCTCCGGCCTCTACTACCTGCACGCCAAGGGCGAGTCGGGGGCGTTCTTCTCCTTCCCCTGGCTGGTGGCTCCCGACCGCCCCCGGGCCCCCCTGGCGGTCCTGGCGGCCAACATCAACTGGAACTGCTACAACAACTTCGGCGGCCGCTCCAACTACATCCACGCCGACGGCTTCACGGCGGCGCCGGCGATGAACGCGCGCCTGGAGCTGGCGCGCTACACCGATCCCGACCACGCGCTCTTCGCCGCCGACCACTACCCGCCCCTCTCCTTCGACCGCCCCGAGCCGATCAACCACATCGACGAGCACGAGCGCATCACCGACCCGATCGAGGGGCGCAGCAACTGCCACGTGGCGCCGGCGGAGTGGCGGTTCTTCGGCTGGCTCGACCGCGAGGGCTGCGACTACGACCTCTACGCCGAGACCCAGCTCCACGACGGCACCCTCGACCTGGGCCAGTACCGGGCCCTGGCGGTCAGCGCCCACCCCGAGTACTGGTCGGCGAAGATGTACTTCGCGCTGAAGGAGTGGGTCTTCGAGGGCGGCGGGAAGCTCCTCTACCTCGGCGGCAACGGCCTCAACTGCGAGGTGGAGTTCCTCGACGACACGACGATCACCGTCCACAACGGACCCTATGGCGGCGGCTTCTTCCACCTGCAGAAGATCGGCTACGAGAGCCGCTTCCATCTGCGCCACGAGTCGGAGGCCAACCTCCTCGGCGTGACCTGCTCGGAGACCGGGATCATGACGGGCGCCCCGTACCGCGTCATCGAGCCCGACCACTGGATCTTCGAGAACACGGGCCTGCGGCAGGGCGACCTCTTCGGCGAGGAGTGCCTGCACATGCGCTGCCCCGGCGGCGCCTCCGGCCACGAGACCGACAAGGTCTCGGCCAGCTCGCCGGCCAACGCCAGGCCGCTGGCCAAGGGCCTCAACCCCGACGACGGCGGCGCCGAGATCGTCTGCTTCGACACCCCCTCGGGCGGCCACGTGTTCTCCGTGGGCTCGATCTCGTGGCCGGCGTCGCTGCCCGTGGACGAGCAGGTCTCGCGCATCACCCGCAACGTGCTGCAGCGGTTCCTGGCCTGACCCGCGGCGACCGGCACCCTCCCGGGGCGCCGGAGGTTTCTTCTCCCGGCGAGTAAACCTTCGGCCCCCGGAGCCCGTCCAACTGTCGAGAAGCCCGAAACCTCGACAGCGGAGCCGGTCGCCGATGCCAGCCGCACTCGCCCTCGAGGCGAGCCTCCCGAAGAGGGGCCCCTTGCCCGCCGATCCCCAGCAAGCCGAGCGCGAGACCATCGCCGCCTGCCGGCGGGGGGACCTGGGCGCCTACGAGCGCGTCTTCCGCGAGCACTGGCGGCGGCTGCTGAGCGTGGCCCTGCGCATGCTCGGCGATCAGGCCGATGCCGAGGACGCCGTGCAGACCGCCTTCATCCGCCTGCACCGGAACATCGGCCGCTTCCGCGGCGAGGCCGGTATCGGCAGCTATCTCATGCGCATCCTGATCAACGTCTGCCACGACACGCTGAGGGCGAGGAAGCGCCGTCTCGAACTGAGGCCCGCCGAGCCCCCGCCGGGGCCCGGGCCGGACCTGCGGCTGCAGTTGCAGGAGGCCATCCTGTCGCTTCCGGAGCGCATGCGCGCCTGCTTCGTCCTCTACGCCGTGGAGGGCTTCCCCCAGAAGGAGATCGCCGAGATGCTCGAGATCCGCGAGGGCACCGTGAAGGCCCAGGTCTTCCAGGCCAAGGAGCGCCTGCGCGCCATCCTGACCGACGAGGAGGATTCGCCATGAGCTGCGACCGCTACCAGGAACGCGAGCTGGGACGCCTGGACGAGTCCGCCTTCCAGGCCCACCTGAAGGGCTGCCCCGACTGCCGGGAGCAGCTGCGCGAAGAGGAGATCATCAACGAACTGGCCGCCACCCTCACGGAGATCACCGAGCCCCCCTTCCTGTGGGAGCGGGTCGAGGGCGCCCTGCGCACCGAGCAGCGGCGCGCCCGGCGGCGGACCTGGGTCTACCGCGCCGCGGCGGTCCTCGTGGTGGGGCTGGGGCTGGGTGCGCTCGTGCAGCAGCAGCAGCGATGGAGCGCGCCGGAGCCGGCCACCGGCCTCTACACGGCCGAGGCCCTGGAGAAGGTCCGGGACCGCGAGCGCGAGTACGCCGCCGCCATCGAGGAGCTGGAGCAGATCGCCGGCGAGCGCATGGAGCGCATGGACTCGGAGCTGGCCTTCCTCTATCGCGACAAGATCGCCACCATCGACACCCAGATCGACCGCTGTCTGCGGGCCCTGAGCGGCAACCCGGCCAACACCCACATCCGCCGCTACCTGCTGCTGGCCCTGCGGGACAAGAGAGAGACCCTCGAGGAGATCGTGCAGCTCCAGCTGTAGAGAGAGGAAACCGATGACCTTGCCAAGAGCGTTCCTGCCCCTGCTCCTGTCCATGCTTCTGCCCCTGCTGGCCGCCCCCTTTCCCGCGCGGGCCGGCTCCCTCGACCTGGCCGTGGGCGGCGTCGGCCTGAGCCTGGGCAACTCCAGCCGCATCACCGGCGTGCGCGTCAACCTCGTGGACGAGGAGGTGCGGCGCGTCACCGGCCTCAACCTGACCCTGTGGAAGGCGCGCCGGAATCCGGACGCCGTGATCCAGGGGGCCGGCGTCGGCCTCGTGGGGCCGTACGCGCGGCGTCTCGACGGCATCGCCCTGGGCGGCCTGTTCACCATCACCGAGGAGGACCTCAGCGGCATCGCCGTGGGCGGCATCGGCGTCGACGCCGGCCGCGACATCCAGGGGATCGGCGTCGGCCTCGGGGGCGTGGTCGCCGTCCGCCACCTGAGG
>CAZEHQ010000256.1:0-5884 GCA_964512165.1 uncultured Gemmatimonadaceae bacterium
GTCCGGCCTGTTTCAGGATTTCGTTGGCCGTGTGTCGCGATCGTATCTTTCGAGGCACGCTAAAGTGAAGATCAGTTATGGGACTGTGCCAGATCTCGTGTTTCCCGTCACGAACCTTTGAGCATCCTGCCCTGCGGAGCATTTGCGTAGTGAGTCGCGTGAAGTCTGGCATTGATGACCCTTCACGCTATCTCGAATTCCCTCTCGCTCGTTATTTTGCAGGAGTATGGACCCTGCACTCCGGCATCGCGCCTGAGTTGGAGCAATTCGGGGACCATACGTTGAGCTTCCTCGACAATACCCTCCGAAGTCTCAGCCTCCAGAATCAATCCCGGAATCTCCGGGCTCGTCGCTACCCATACTTCGGCCTCGGCATCCCACCTGGATATCACGTTGATGGTGCTCATTGGTTGCTTCTCCTCGCCAATGTGCCAGCGATCCTCCGGGGAAGTTCGCTGGGGGAATAACCTTCATTAAGAAACAAAGCCGGCCTGGCAAGGCAAGATCCCCTCGTGCCCTGGTGAGGCAACGGGTTTGCAGTGAGTTGGGGGCGCAAGCCACTCGACCGCCACGTGGATCATCAACCCTCCGCGTACCGCCCCTCCAGCTCCCGGTACCCCTCCAGCAACCCGCCGTAGATCCCCCGGTTCGCCGGGTCCGGCTCCACCGGCGTGGCTGCCTGCAGCCGCATGAAAGGCTCGGTCACATCCTCCCAGGACCGCTCCTCCCCCGATGCCTTGGCGTGACCGTGGGCCGCCATCAACGCCGCACCCAGGGCGGCGGCGTTGGTCGTGGCCAGCCGCTGCACGGGGCAGCCGTGGACGTCGGCGAAGACGCGCAGGATCTGCTCGTTCTCCGAGGCGCCGCCGGTAACCCGCAGGGAGCGGATCTCCACCCCCATCCACTCGGAGTGGATCCTCGACGACAGGGCCTGCGCCTCGATGACGGCGCGGACGTTGGCGGCGGCATCGCTCTCGTCGAGGTCCTGGCGCACGACGCCGGGGCGGGTCACGCGGGGGACGATCTCCTCGTCGAACCAGGGCAGCATGTGGGCGCCGCCGTTGCCGGGGGGCGTCGCCGCCAGCCCCTCCGAGAAGCCGGACCAGTCCAGGCCGTAGAGGTCGCGCACGGCCTCGCGCGCCAGGCTGCCGTTGAGGAAGCAGATCAGCGCCATGTAGTGGGCGCCGTCGGGAGAGGCGAAGAGGGCGCCCTCGCCGGACTCGGGCGGGCGGGGCTCGTCGAGGCAGGCGAAGAGGGTGTCGCTGGTGCCCAGGCTCAGGGCCGCCTGGCCCGGCTGCAGCAGGCCGAGGCCGATGAGGCTGCAGGGGTTGTCGCCCGAGAAGGGCAGCACCCGGCACCCGGGCGAGAACCCGAAGCGGCCGGTCCAGAACGGGCTCAGGGTGCCGGCCACCGCATCGGACGGGATGACGGGAAGCAGGCGGCCGCCGAGGTCAGGGGCGGTGGCCTCCAGGGCCTCCGCGCTCCACCGGCGGGCCCGGATGTCCATCAGATTCGTGCCGCTGCCGTCGCCGGGATCGACGGGGACCAGCCGCCCGGCGAGCAGGCTGGCGACGAAGGAGCTGACCAGGCAGATGCAACTGGTGCGCTCCCAGGCCTCCGGCTGGTCCTGCCAGAAGCGGCGGACCTGGGGGCCGCTGAAGCGCTCGAAGGCGGTGTTCCCGGTCAGCTCCAGGAGCCGGCTCCGGCCGCCGACGCCGTCCTCGATCTGGCGGCACTGCTCGCCGGTGGAGGTGTCCATCCAGATCGGCGCCGTGGGCCGCGAGAACACCTCGGCGAGCTGCTCCGTCAGGTCGTGGTCGGGGTCGAGGCCGCCGAAGGCTCCGGCGGCTGCCTCGTTGAGGTAGACGGTGCCGTGTTGCTGGCCGCTGCCGGCGATCGCCTCGATCCTCCCGAGATCGACTCCAGAGTCGCGGAGGCGCGCGCACAGCAGCTCCAGGGCCTCGGCCCACATCAGCGGCGGCGCGTGGACCCGGCCGCCGCCGAGGTCGAGGACGCCCTTGTCGACGCCGTAGCGGCCGGCGAAGTGCTCGTCGAAGCCGATCGACTCCTCGGCCAGGAGAGCGCCGGCCTCCGTATCGATGACCAGACCGGTCATCGACTGGGTGCTGCAGTCGAGTCCGAGGAAGTTGCCCATCTACCGACCCCTGGTTAGTTTCGCGCCGCCATCCGATCGACAAGCTACGTCCAGCCCCGGGATCCCGGAAAACGCCCATGCCCGCGCTGCACGAGTGCGATCCCGAGGTCGCCGGGATCATCGCCGCCGAGAACGCCCGCCAGCACGCCAAGATCCGCCTGATCCCCTCCGAGAACTACGCCAGCGGGGCGGTGCTGGAAGCGACCGGGTCCATCCTCACGAACAAGTACTCCGAGGGCTACGCCGGCCAGCGCTACTACGAGGGCCAGCAGGAGATCGACCGCCTCGAGGAGCTGGCCGTGGCGCGCGCCCGGGAGCTGTTCGGCGCCGAGCACGTCAACGTTCAGCCCTACTCCGGCTCGCCGGCGAATCAGGCCGTCTACCTGGCCCTCGCCGATCCGGGCGACACGGTCATGGGCATGGCCCTCGACCAGGGCGGCCACCTCACCCACGGCGCTGCCGTGAGCGTCTCCGGGCGGCACTACAAGCCGGTGCAGTACGGCGTCGATCCCGCCACGGGCCGCCTCGACTACGAGGTCATCGAGGACCTGGCCCTGCAGTACCGGCCCAAGCTGCTGTTCTGCGGCGCCACCGCCTACCCCCGCGTCATCGACTTCGAGCGCTTCGGCGCCATCGGCCGCCGCGCGGGGGCCGTGGTGGTGGCCGACATGGCCCACATCGCCGGGCTGGTGGCCGCCGGGGTGCACCCGAGCCCGGTGCCCCACGTGGACGTGGTGACCACCACCACCCACAAGTCCCTGCGCGGTCCCCGGGGCGGCATGATCCTCTGCCGTCGGGACTACGCCGAGGCTCTGGACAAGGCCGTCTTCCCCGGCCTGCAGGGAGGCCCCCACAACAACACGACGGCGGCCATCGCCGTGGCCCTCAAGGAGGCCGGCACCGGGGAGTTCCGCGCCTACGCGCAGGCCATCGTCGACAACGCCCGGGCCCTGGCCGAGGCCCTCGCCGGCCGCGGCTTCGACCTGGTCTCGGGGGGCACCGACAACCACCTGCTCCTCGTCGACCTGCGCGGCAAAGGGGTCACCGGCTACCAGATGGCCAAGGCCCTGGACGCGGCCGGCATCGTCTGCAACTACAACCTGATCCCGGGCGACCCCCGGCCGGCGCGCCGGCCCAGCGGCATCCGCCTGGGGACCCCCGCCGTCACCAGCCGCGGCTTCGGCGCCGCGGAGATGGTGCAGCTGGCGGAGTGGATGGACCGCGTGGCCTCCATCCGCGCCGACGAGGGCCTCGACCGCAAGGCGCGCTCCGCCGCGTACCGGTGCATCGCCGGCGAGGTCCGCGGCCTCTGCAGCCGCTTCCCCGCCCCCGGCCTCGCCGAGGTCTGAACCCCATGAAGATCACCCGCATCGCCGTCCACGTGGTCAACGTCCCCGAGACCCACTGGTGGTGGTCGGACGACGAGCACGGACAGCCCGGCCATCAGCGCGACGAGCACGCCGTGGCCGAGGTCGAGACCGACCAAGGGCTCACCGGCCTGACCCAGATCGGCCGCTACACCACCCGCGAGGCGATCGAGGAGGGCATGAGGAGCTGGCTCGGCCAGGACGTGCTGGCGGTGAACCTGGCCGATCCCTGGCCCCTGATCACCGCCTTCGAGCAGGCCGTCCTCGACCTGCGGGGCCAGGCCCTCGGCGTGCCCGTCCACCAGCTTCTCGGAGGGAGGCGGCGCAGCCGCGTCCCCATCACCATGTGCACCGGCTACAAGACGCCGGCCAACACCGCCGAGCAGGCGGCGCGGGGCTGGGAGCAGGGGTTCCGCTGGTACAAGATGAAGTGCTGCACCGCCCGGGACACGACTCCCGAGGCCCGCATCCGCCACATCGTCGACCGCTGCCGGGCGATCCACGAAGCGGTCCCCGGCATGGGCATTCGCCCCGACATCCGCTGGCGCCTCGAGGAGGTGGGGGTGGCGCAGGAGCTGTCGCGCCGGCTGGAGGGGCTGCCCATGGAGTCGCTGGAGAGCCCCATCGCCAAGGGCGCCCACGGCGGGACCCACTCCGAGTGGCGGCGGCTGCGCTACTCCATCGGCCATCCGGTGGCCGATCACGTGGGCGGAGCCGACGACCTGATCCAGCGCTCCCGGGCCGAGGCCCTGGACTACACCATCCTCGGCGGCAGCCACCTGGAGCTGCTGCGGCTCTCGGAGTTCTCCCACCGGCTCGGCCTCGGAGGCTGGTCCCAGTGCGTCGCCTACGGCCCTGGCGCCGCCATGGCCCTCCACGTGGCCGCCTGCATGGCCCACCTCACCCAGCCCTACGACATGGTCGGCCCCCTTGTCTGGGAGCACGACCTGACCAACGAGCCCTTCGAGCTGGTCGACGGCGGTCTCGTCGTCCCCTCGCGGCCCGGTCTCGGATTCACCCTCGACCTCGATGCCGTGGGCCGCTACCTCGTGAACCGATTCGTATACGCAGAGGAATAGAGATCCGATGAGCGGCGTCTACCAACGCTTCGGCGTGCGCACCATCATCAACGCCTCCGGACCCGCCACCCGGCTGAGCGGCTCGATCATGGCGCCGGAGGTGGCCTCGGCCATGGCCGAGGCCGGCCGTTCGTGCGTCGACATCGCCGAGCTGCAGGCGGCGGCGAGCAGCGTCATCGCCCGCCACACCGGCGCCGAGGCCGGGTACGTCACCAGCGGCGCCGCCGCCGGCCTGCTGCTGGGCACGGCGGCCTGTGTCACCGGCCTCGACCCGACCCGCATGAACCGCCTGCCCGACACGACGGGCATGAAGCGCCGCGTGGTCATGGCCCGCAGCCACCGCAATTTCTACGACCACGCCGTGCGCTCCGTGGGCATCGAGCTGGTGGAGATCGGCATCGCCGACCGCTACAGCGGCGCCGGCGTGCGCGACGCCGAGCCCTGGGAGTACGCTGCCGCCATCGACGACGACACGGCGGCCGTGGTCTACGTCGCCTATGCCCACACCCAGCCGGAGCTGGCCGCCGTCGTCGAGGTGGCCCACGCCGCCTCGGTGCCCGTCATCGTCGACGCCGCCGGGCAGCTGCCCCCGGCCTCCAACCTCCGGCGCTTCCTCGCCGAGGGCGCCGACCTCGTCGCCTTCTCCGGCGGCAAGGCGATCGCCGGCCCCCAGTCCTCCGGCATCCTCGCCGGCCGCCGGGAGCTGATCCAGGCCGCCGCCCTGCAGCACCTCGACCTCGACATCCTCTGGGACCAGTGGAATCCGCCGGCGGGGCTGATCGACAAGAGCCGCCTCCCCGGCGCGCCCCACCACGGCATCGGTCGACCCTGCAAGGTCGGCAAGGAGGAGATCGTCGGCCTGCTGACGGCGCTGGAGCGCTTCGTGGAAGAGGGCGACGAGGCGCGGCGCGCCCGCTGGCTCGAGCACATGAGGCAGCTGGCCGAGGCCGCCGGCGCGCTGCCGGGCGCCGAGGTCGAGCTGCGCGACGACCCCAAGCGGGCGGCGATCCCCGCCGTCCACGTGCAGATCGACGAGGACGCCTGCGGCATGACCGCCCTCGAGGTGGTCCGCGCCCTGCAGGACGGCGACCCGAGCGTGCACGCCAACCCCACCCACGTGCGCGAGGGCGTCGTCGCCTTCGGACCCATGTGCCTGAAGGACGGAGAGCCGGAGGTGGTGGGCCGGCGCCTGCGCGAGGTGCTGGGGGCGTCGTAGGGGGCTGGAGGCCCTAGTGTCATGTCGTAGAAATTACTGTACATCTGCATGAGGATGCTGTAGGTTT
>CAZEHQ010000257.1:0-5869 GCA_964512165.1 uncultured Gemmatimonadaceae bacterium
CCACCAGCGTGCGCACGCGCCGGCCGAGGGAGTTGTACACCGTCATCCGCGCCCATCCCGGCTCGGCCAGTCAGAAGGGGATGACCGTGCTGCCGTTGAAGGGGTTGGGGTAGCTCGGCGCCAGTCGGAACCCGCCGGGCGCCGCCTCGTGATCCTCCAGGACATTGGTGCCGCCGGACATCTCCAGGACGCCCTCGCCGGCCAGCTCGAGAGTGAGGACACCCGCCTCCACGGTCTGGCCGGTCAGGGTCCCGGTGAAGGTGACACCCTCCGGCGAGCCGGCCATGGGCAGGGCCACCGTGTAGCCGGAGTCCGGTCCGCGAAGGAAGCCGCTCACCCTCTCGGGCGCCATCCGCAGACTCGCGTCCACCGGCTCCGAGGCGGTGAAGACCGTTCCGCCGCCGGCCTCCAGGCGGGTCCCGTCCTGGAAGCTGAAGCCGGTCAGCTCCGCCCCCTCCCAACGAACCAGTCCCAGGCGGCCGTCGCCGGCCACCTCGCCGGCGGGAGCGGCGAACCGCACGCCCGCATCGCCGCCGCGGGTCCAGGCCAGGTCGACCAGATCGCCCAGCTCCAGCCGCACCACCCGGCCGTGGTCGGTCTCCACCTGGCTCAGCGCGGGCTCGGAAGCCTCCGAGGCCCGAGGGTAGAGCAGGCTCAGGAACTCCACGTCGCGGCCCTCGGCCTCGACGCGCATCACCGTGTGCGTCGACTCGTGCCGGTAGTCGAAGGAGTGGAGCGCCTCCGCCTCGCTGAAGGCCGCTCCCTCCGGCGCCGCCACCAAGGCGAGGAGCTCCGCCCCCGGACGGGTCCAGCGCGCCAGGGCTCCGTCTCGCTCGTAGGTCCCGCCGCTGTCGCCGCCGCCGTGGCCGTGGAGCCGCCACTCGTAGGTTTCGTCGCCGCCGCCGCGGACCTCGTCGACCACCACGAAGTAGCTGCCGTCGACGAACATGACGCTGCGCAGGAAGTCGGCGCCGGCGTACCCGGCCCGCACCTCGGCGTACTCCACGAGTCCGCTGGTGAAGGTCTGCCGCAGATAGGCGTCGTTGCCGCCGTCGATGGACTCGCCGTCGATGACGAGCAGGGGCGGACCCTCGCCGTCCACCAGGATCAGGTTGTGGTTGTGTCCCTGATTCACCTTGAGGTGGTTCTCGTAGTTGATGTAGCCCGCGTCGAGGGCCAGCATCTCGCCGCCGGCGTGGAGGAGGAAGCTGGTCTCGTCGGGATGCTCGTGGCTGAACCCGTGCAGCCGCGCCGTTCCGTGCTCGCCGCGCAACAGCATGTAGGTGGCGCCGGGGCCCCAGTCGCTGCGGAAGACGGCGTCGCCGGCGCCGGGCATGAACACCGTGGGGCCGTGGTCCGGCGCCCTCGCCTCCACGGAGTCGTCGTAGATGGCGATGGCGTCCATCTCGTTGAAGCCGCGCGTGAACGGTCCGTCCTCGTTCTGCTCCCAGTCCCAGCGGTGGACGCCGCCGTCCGCGTACACGGCGGAGAGGTAGTGGCCGTAGGCGTCGTCGAGGTGAGCGTCGTCGATGTTGGGACGGCGGCCGCTGGGCAGGCGCAGGTTGAGGGACCACCGGTGCGTCGCTTCGACCTGCGGATCGGCGAAGAGGTCGACACCCGTGAGGTTGCGGAGGGCGTACATCCAGGGCAGGTAGAGATCGGCGGCGTAGCGGCCGTAGAAGGGCCCCTCGGCCCAGCTCCCGTCCTCGTCGTCGATCTGCTGCCACAGGGAGCGGGTCACCAGGTCATAGGCGTGGTCGGCCCACTCCTGGGGCGTGTTCGCCCCCCCGGGGTGGTCGGAGAGGGCCATGGCCGCCAGTCCGAGGCCGCCGTAGGCGCGCACGTGCCAGTTGTTCAGGATCAGCCGCAGCGGATTGCGCGGGTCAGGGGCCTCGTGGAGGCGGATCTTGAGGGTGACCAGCCCGAGGTTCACCTCCCGGACGACGATGCCGTCGAAGATGCGCTGGGCCTCCTCCGCCAGGATCGCGCGGATCTCTTCGAGCTCGGCCGGGGTGCTGGCGGCGTACTCGTGGATCATGTCGCAGGCGACGGCGTACTGGGCGGTCACCTCGCCCTCGGCGTGGGGCTCTCCCATGTCCCCGCCCCGGGGGGGGAAGCGCACGTCGAGGAGCAGGTCCACGGCCTGCCGCGCGTAGCGCTCCTCGCCGGTGATCTGCCAGGCGAAGGCGGCGCTCTTGGCGTAGCGGACCTTCTGCCGCTCTTCCGAGAAGCTCGAGGGCACGGAATCGGCCCGCTCGAGGACCGTCCGCCACCAGGCGGCGTACGGCTCGCGGCCGATGCGGTCGCGGAGGACGGGCAGGTCCTGGGCCGTGAACAGCAGGCTCGGATGGGTCTCGGGCGGCAGGGTCTGCGACGAAGCCGGGGGGGCTGCTCCGAGAATCAGGAGGCCGAGGGCGCCGGCCAGGGCCGCCCCGAACGATGGAGCCTGGGAAACGCGCATGGGTACAGCCGTCCTTCGAATCAGCAGGGGGATCGGGTGTCTGTCCCGGGGGAAGGACGTGCGCGGCTGGTCCGGCGGGGGCCGCGGAGACAACAGGCAGGGGAGGCAGGAAAGGTACCTCCGTCCTTTCCCGAGTTCCAACCTCTTCCCGGGAACCATCACCGCCTCTCGATGATCCCGGTCCTGCAGGAGGCCGGGGATCCGCTCAGTCGATCTCGGAGCGCAGGAAGGCGATGTTGGCCGCCATGAAGGCCAGCAGCGCGAACAGGGCCAGCAGCGCCAGGTCGGTCGAGGCGGCGGCCAGCACCGCTCCGGCCGAGAACGGCTCGCTGAAGCGGGGGATCGCCGCCGCCGGCACGGGCCGCTCCGACAGCCCCGGGGCCAGCCCGAAGAGGTGGTAGCTGTCCGGGTCGGCCTGGTCGCGCTCCTCGGTGAAGCGGCGGAAGTCCCGGGCGTAGCGGCGGGCGGCGTCGATGAAGCGCAGGTGCCTGGGCAGGCCGGTGCCGGCCAGCGACTCCAGGGCGTACTGGAGGATGCCGTAGGGGCTGACGCGGTTGACGAGGGCGCCGGCCTCGACCGGCTCCAGCTGACGCCGCAGCTGCTCCTCGGAGAACCCCCGGTCGAGCTGCAGGCGCTGGCGCAGGAAGTCGCTGAGCTCGGCCACGAACTCGGCGGGAGGACGCTCGCCCTGCCCGACGGGACTGGTCTTGCTCCAGAGCTGATGCTCCTCCACCAGGGCCTGCCGCTGCGAGTGATGGCTGCGCCAGTCCAGCCTCGGCTCCTGGAAGTAGCTCACCGCGCCCGAGACCGTGTTCGGCAGCAGCACGATCACCACCGTCCACACCAGGAGCAGCACCACCAGGGCCGAGGAGGGCCGCTCGCTCAGGCAGGAGACCAGCAGCCCGAGGCCGACGAAGCAGGCCAGGTAGAGCATGCAGGCGAGGAGGACCGGCGCCAGGCGCAGGAAGAGGTCGATGCCCAGCTCGACCGGGCCGGCCAGGCCGAGGACGAGCAGGTTGAGGACGACCCCCAGGGTGAGGGCCGCGGCGAGCACGATCCAGGCGGCGGCGAACTTGCCCAGCAGCAGGCTGGAGCGCGGCACCGGCCCCGAGAGGGCGAGCTTGAGGGTGCCCTCCCGGCGCTCGCCGCAGACACCGTCGTAGGTGAGCAGCAGCGCCATGAGGCTGAGGCAGAAGCCGACGATGAAGACCCAGTCGACCTCGACGAAGTCGGGCACGACGCCGGCGGCGGGAGGGGCGGCCGGCTCCTGGTAGTCCAGGCTCCACGGCATGTGGATCATGAAGCCCCAGTTGCCGCCGTAGGCGCTGGTCCTCTGCGCCATGATCGTGGCGGGCAGGAAGTCCTGGCGGCCGAAGGCGACGAAGGCGAGGGGGCTCGGCCGCTTGGCCAGCGCCCCGGGCCCCATGACCGCCAGCTCGCCGAGGCTGCCGGCGAGCCCTTCGAGCCGTTCCTCGGCGGACTTCAGCTGGTCCTGGTAGCGCTCCTGGGCCCGTTCGCGCCCGGAGCCGCTGAAGACGACGCCGTTCACCGCCATGAGGGCCGCCGTGATCAGCAGGGTCAGGGCGAAGCGCAGGCTCGTGAGGTGATCGGCCAGCTCTCGGCGCAGGATCGCTGCGATCATCGCCCCTCCTAGGCCGCCAGGTCGCAGCGGCGGAACCGCCAGTACGCGGCCAGGAAGGCGGCGGCGGCGAAGCCCGCCAGGACCAGCAGCGGCGCCGAGGCTCGTGCCAGGCTCTGGGCGGCCGAGCCGCCGGGCTCGCGGTAACGCGGTAGGTGCTCGAGGGTGGCCGTCCGGGACTGGTCGAACCACTCCCGGGACCCGAACCAGCCCTCCTGCTCGTAGAAGGCGATCAGCTGGCCCCGGTAGGCCCGCGCCGACTCCAGGAAGCGCCAGTAGTCGCCGCGGTCGGTGCGGGCCAGGGCCGCGGTGGCCCGGCCGTGGGCGCCGGCGGGGGAGAGCAGGGACAGCCGCCAGGCGACCGCGTGGAGACCCTTCATCCCCCTCTCCAGCGGCTCCCAGGCCTCGCGCCACACCCGGTCGGCCCAGGCGCTGCGCTGCTGCTCGACGTCGGCGAACAGGGAGGTCAGCTGCCGCACTCTGGACCGGACCTCGGCCTCCTCCAGGCCCTGGGGGAGCTTGCCCACCGCGTAGCCCCGGGGCCGGTCCCAGCCGCTGACCGAGATCCCTCCTCCGAATTGCACCCCCCATTCGCCGACCAGGTCCTCGCTCTCGCCGCGCTGGCGGATCCACTGACCGAAGCTCCTGCCGAGCTGACCTTGCAGGTCCTCGGCCGACTCCACCGACAGGTGCGCCCGGGCCCAGGCGTCGACGCCGAAGCCGACGACGTTGGGATAGACGGCGACGCCCAGGAGCCACCCGAAGACGGCCAGGACGAGGGCCGTGGCCGAGCGCCGGGTGCAGATCGACAGCAGCAGCCCGGCCGCGTACATGGCGGCCACGTAGAGGCCGGAGGCGGCGAGCATGAGGGCCACCCGGCCGACCTCCCCGGCCCCGAGGTGGAGGGTGGGCGAGGCCTGCACGAAGAGCAGGCCCACCACGTAGGTCACGGCCAGCAGCACCGTGAGCAGGCCCAGGTGTCCGGCCGCCTTGCCGAGCAGGACCTGGTCCCGGGCCACGGGATTGGCCAGCATGAGCCGCAGGGTCCCCCGCTCGCGCTCGCCGCAGACCGCGTCGTGGGCGAAGAGCAGGGCCAGCAGGCCGAGGATGATCTGCACGATGAGCGAAAGGTCGACGGTGCGGAAGAGGACCATGTAGGGGTTGGAGACGCCCAGCCACTGCGACCGCACCGGCACCTCGTGGTGCGTGACGGTGACCTGGTTTCCCTGCCAGCGGTCGGAGCCGACGCTGAACACGGCCAGCTGCCGGGGCGCCCGGAAGGCCTTCAGGTCCCACACCAGCCGGGCGTAGGCCCCCTCCTTCTCCAGCACCTCGGTCTCGTACTCCCCGACCTGCTGCAGGTACGCCTCCCGCCGCGAGTCGTAGTCCTCGATCATGGCCAGGGTGCCGGCGGCCACGGCGACCACGCACAGGATCAGGCCCCCGGCGAAACGCAGGGGGAGCAGGGCCTGGTGGAACTCCTTGCGGGCGATGGCGAGGATCATCGGCGGGGGCCTGGCCGGGACTTGCTGGTAACGCGGGTCCGGGGTTGAGCTCAGGCCGATGAGAGGCCCCCCGCAAGCGGACCAGCGCCGAAAGGCCGGCCCCCCAGGGGTCGAGGGCCGTCTCCCAGGGGCCCGCCGGCAGCGCCCCCGGGACCTGCTTGACATTCCGGGGGCCCCCGGGTAGAATCCCGCCGAGCGTCCTCCCCTGGCTCACGCGCGACCCGCTTCACCCACCGACCCGTCCTCGACGGCCGCGGGGCCACA
>CAZEHQ010000258.1:0-292 GCA_964512165.1 uncultured Gemmatimonadaceae bacterium
GTCGCTGGCGGGGGTCTGCCTCGCGGGAGCCCTGGCCCTGGTCATCCGTGAACGCGGGCGCGATCCGGAAGAGGTGGTCCCATGAAGGACGGCTCCGGGGCCTCCCGGGCCCTCATCCAGGCCTTCTTCCACCTCCATCCCGCGGAGGCTGGGGGCCCCGCGGCGCCAGGGTGGCGGTCCTGGCCCAGGCCTTCCACGAGGCCGGTCGGCACCGGCTCCGGTGGGATGCCCGAGACGACCAGGAGCACCCTTTGGCCAGCGGCGTCCATAACTATCGCTTGGTCACTCCAAG
>CAZEHQ010000258.1:442-5809 GCA_964512165.1 uncultured Gemmatimonadaceae bacterium
AGCTGATGCTGATACGCTGATCTGATCCTGCACCTCTGTGTCACTTTGGAGCTCTTGGACATGGGGGAGAGAGACGGGTCCTGGCGGGCATGTCGGCGCCGCGGCGCTGCTCTATCGCAAGTCGGTGACGCGCTTACTCGATTGTCTGGAGGGGACCATGAGAACCGTACTTGGATGCCTGACCACCCTGATGTTGACGCTGGATGCCCGCGCAGAGCCCCTGGTCCAGGGCCGCGTCCGGCTCCCCTCGGGCGAAGGGGCCGCCGGAGTCCAGGTGTTGCTCTTCGATTGGACCCGCCGGGACCTCATCTGTATCCGAACGCCCCCAACCCCTTCAACAGCGAGACCGTCCTCTCCTGGCACCTGCCGAGGCCCGGGGCGGTCCGGCTGGAGGTCTTCGCCTTGGGCGGGCAACGGCTGGTGACGCTGTGGCAGGGACCGCAGCAGGCCGGCTACCACCGCCTCTCGTGGGACGGCCGCGACGACGAGGGCCGCCCCCTGGCCAGCGGCGTCTACCTCTGCCGGCTGGTGACGGCGGACGGGGGGATCCTGACCCGCAGGCTCACCCTGCTGCGGTAGACCTCTGTCGGGGAGCCCGTGAGCCTGGCCTGTGCTGCCCACGGCCCTCCCAGGTACCCCGGCTCTTCCGGGCGACCGAGAAGCTGGAAGGACACGTAGCGCAACGAGGGCGAGTCCGCCTGCGGCGCCGGTCCCTCCGGCTCCAGTGGCTCTTGGGCGGCACTCGCGGGCCCGGTGCAGGGCGCGCCTTGCCGCCGCCGGGAGCCCCGGCTATGCTAGGGGATCTACCCCATCCCCCCCTGAAGGAATGAACCCATGACCCCCGAGGTGATTGCCATCCTGGGTGTCGGAGCGGTCTTGCTGGCGGTTCTGGTGCCCCTGTTGCTGGCCATGCGCGGGGACATACACCGGCTGGAAACCCGGCTGGACGGCCGTATCGACGCGGTGAGCGAACGCCTCGATACGATGAGCCGTGAACATGGCGAGCGCTTGGCCAGGATAGAGACCCGCCTGGATTCCATTGAGGATCGCCTGCAGCAGTCGACCCGCGATCAGCCCGCGTGAACCCCCGGGACCACAGCGACGCGGCGGGCGGGCGCGGTTGAGCGGCCTGACGCGGGACCTCCTCGGCGCCACCGCCGCCGGCGAAGAGGTGGCCGTCTTCACCCTCACCAACGACGGCGGCGCCGTGGTGCGCCTCCTGGAGATCGGCGCCGTCATCGCCGGGATCGAGGTGCCCGACCGCACCGGCGACCTGGCCGACGTGGTCCTGGGCTTCGACACGGTGGCGGAGTACGAGGCCAACCCCGCCTACTTCGGCTGCGCCACCGGGCGCGTGGCCAACCGCATCGCCGGCGGCCGCTTCGAGCTGGACGGGCGCGTCGTGCAGCTGGCGGTCAACGCGCCGCCGAACCACATCCACGGCGGCGAGGGGGGATTTCACCGGGCCGTCTGGCGCGGCGAGGCGGAGGACGCTCCCGAGGGCCCGGGGGTCCGCTTCCGGCGTGTCAGCCCCGACGGCGAGGACGGCTACCCGGGCGCCCTGTCGGTGGAGATCCTCTACACCCTGACCCGGGCCAACGGCCTGCGCATCGACTACCTGGCCACCACCGACCGGCCGACGCCGGTGAACCTGACCAACCACTCCTACTTCCACCTCGGCGGCCACGGCGCCGGCAGCGTCCTCGACCACGTGATTTCCATCAAGGCCTCCCGCTGCACGGCGCGCGACGACTCCGGCCTGCCGGGCGCCGTCCTGCCGGTGGAGGGCACGCCCCTCGACCTGCGGGACCCCGCGCGGGTGGGTGGACGCATCGAGGCCCTCTCCGCCGCGGGCGGCTTCGACCACAACTACGTGGTCGACCGCTGGGACGGGGAGGCCTGCCGTCTGGTGGCCGAGGTCATCGAGCCGCTGAAGGGGCGCCGCATGGAGGTCTTCACCACCCAGCCGGGGGTGCAGTTCTACACGGCCAACGTCCTCGCCCCCACGACGGGCAAGTCGGGCGCCGCGTACGATCGCCACTGCGCCCTCTGCCTGGAGACGCAGCACTTCCCCGACTCGGTGAACCGCCCCGACTTCCCGAACACCATCCTGCGCCCCGGCGAGATCTACCGGGAGACGACGGAATACCGGTTCTCCACCCTCTGAACAGGAACGCCATGATCACCCAGGAAGAAGCGGGCCGGATCCACGAACGGATCCTGGTCTTCGACGGCCACAACGACACCCCCGTGGAGCGCGTCGCCCGCGGCGAGGGGCCTTTCCGCTGGATGGAGCGCGACACCGAGTACGACATGGACGTGCCGCGCATGCGCGAGGGCGGCCTCGACGGCGGCTTCTTCGTCGTCGGCAACGGCGCCGTGGCCAACGTCTGGGTCACCCTGGAGCGGACCCTGGCGCAGGTCGAGGCCCACCCGGAGGTCTTCCAGGTGGTGCGCGCCTCGGGCGATGTGGAGGAGGCCCGGGCCGCCGGCCGGATCTCCATCCTGCTGACGGTGGAGGGCGCCGGCCGCTGGCTGGAGGGCGAGGTCGACACCCTGAACCTGCTCTACCGCATGGGACTGCGGGCCCTGGGCATCACCCACGGCGAGGGGGGCGACGACCCGAAGCTGCTCCAGGGCAGCGCCAGCTCCTTCGGCGCCTGCACCGCCGCCGACCGCGACGAGGCCCGCCGCGAACTGAAGGGGCTCACCGCCTTCGGCCGCGAGGTGCTGCAGGCCAGCAACGAGATGGGCGTGGTCACCGACCTGGCCCACGTCAACGACCGCGCCTTCTACGAGGTCCTGGAGCTGTCGAGCCTGCCGGTGACCATGACCCACACGGCGGTGTTCTCCCTGTGCCCCCACTGGCGCTGCATGACCGACGACCAGATCCGCGCCCTGGCCGGGGCCGGCGGCGTCCTCGGCATCGCCTTCGCGCCCATGTTCATCGACCCGGAGCGGCCCACCGTCGAGCGCCTGGTGGACCACGTGATCTACGTGTCCGAGCTGGTCGGCGTCGATCACGTGGCCATCGGCTCCGACTTCGACGGCCTGGGCCGCAGCACCAAGCCGGTGGTCCCCGACGTCTCCCGGCTGCCGGAGCTGACCCACGCCCTGCTCGCCCGCGGCTTCAGCGAGGACGAGACGGCCCGCATCTGGGGCGGCAACTTCCAGCGCCTCCTGGGCCGCACCATCGACGGCTGAGCCGGCCGGCTCTCCCCCCACCATGCGCCGCCTGAGGCTGGCCGCCGGCGTGGCCCTGAGCCTGCTGATCGTGGCCGGGGTACTCTCGCGCGCCGGCATGACCCGGCGCTGGGTCGAGGGCCTCACGGGCGAGTCCCGCCCGGTGCAGCTGCGCGTCTGGGACTGGTGGAGCCCCTCCACCAACGAGGAGTACGGCCGCTACTTCGACGCAGTGGAGGCCGAGTTCGAGGCCCGCCACCCGGACGTGGATGTGGTCCTGCAGATCGTGCCCTTCGGCACCTACGTGCAGAAGCTGTCCACGGCCATGGTCGGCGACTCGCCGCCGGATGTCTTCCAGTCCTCCGTGTACTGGGCCGAGGGGTTCTACCAGCGCGGCATGCTGCGGCCCCTGAACGACCTGCTCGAAGCCGACGGCGCCGCGCCGGGCACGCCCGGCCACATCGGACGGGAGGCGTTCCTGGCGCCGGCGTGGCGGCACAACCAGACGGAGAGCGGCGCCGTCTTCGGCATCCCCCAGATCATCGACGCCAGCTGCCTGCTGTGGAACCTGGACATCCTGCAGGAGGCGGCCGCCGGCGACGACGAGATCCGCGGTCTCTTCGGGCGCCGGGCCGACGGCAGCATCGACTGGCTGCGCCTGCGCTGGGACGCGGTCACCAGCTGGGACCACTTCCGCCGCATCGCCGGCAAGCTGACCCGCCGCGACGCCGGCGGCGAGGTGGTGCAGGCCGGCTTCGTGCTCTCCGCGTCGAGCGGCGCCGGCCTCTTCAGCCCGTGGCTGGCGGCCAACGGCGGGCGCTTCCAGGACAGCGCCGGCACGCGGGCCCTCTTCGCCGAGCCCGCCGGGGTGGAGACCGCCGAGTTCCTGGCGCGGCTCTACTGGGTGGACCGCGTCTGCCCGCCCTTCCACCGCCAGCTGACCAACTCGGAGCTGTTCAAGGAGCGCCGCGTCGCCTGCATCGCCGCCGGCACCTGGTCGGGCAAGGACATCATGCGCGACACCATGGGCTGGGGGCACTTCTCCAAGACCGCCTTCCCGCCGGGGCCGCGCGGCGACGGGCCGGCCACCGTCACCTGGGGCAACATGCTGGTCATCACCCGGCGCAGCCCGAACGTGGACGCGGCCTGGCGCTACCTGAAGTTCGTCTGCGGCCTGGAGGGCAACCTGCTGCGCTCGCGGCACCTCGGGTACAACGGCCCCCGGCGCGACTTCTACGACAGCCGGCGCTGGGCCGAGGCCCTCGCCGAGCGGCCCTACCTGTCCAACGTCCGGCAGATCTGCCTGGCCGGCGACAAGCTGCGCCACACCGAGATCATCGCCGCCGACCACCAGGCCAACCCGATCGTGGAGACGATCCTCCTGCGCTATCCGCAGATCGCGGCGGGGGAGGGGCCGTACGCCTCGGTGGCGGAGGCGATGGAGGTTGCCGCCCAGGGCGTGGACAACGTCTTCCGCCGCTACGGCGAGCAGGTGGAGCGCTGGCTCGCCGCCCGGCAGGAGCCCGCCCCCAGATGATGGCGTTGAGGCAGCGGCTGGTGCCCTACCTCTACGTGGCCCCGGCCCTCACCGTGGCCTGCCTCTTCAGCTTCGTCAGCATGGGCATCAGCCTGTGGGTCAGCTTCCACGACTACGACGCCTTCGCCGGCGCCTCCGGCTTCGTCGGCCTGGCCAACTACGACCGCGCCCTCTTCGAGCCCGACAGCTACTTCGCCCTGGCCATGCGCCACACCGCCGTCTACGTGGTGCTCAGCGTCGCCGGCACCCTGGTGACGGCCCTGCCTCTGGCCCTGCTGTGCCTGCGCGCCCACTACGGACAGGCCCTGTTCCGCACCCTCTACTTCCTGCCCTCCATCACCCCGGGCGTCGTCCTGGCCCTGGTGTTTTACCACATCTTCGGCAACTACGGGCAGCTCCTCGACCGCTCGCTGACGGCGCTGCCGGCCCTGGTCATGCTCGGCGTATGGGCCGGGGCGGGTTACAACATGGTCATCTTCCTCGCCGGTCTGACCGAGATCCCCCGGTTCCTCTACGACGCGGCCCTGGTGGACGGCGCCAACCGCTGGCAGCAGTTCCGCCACGTCACCGTGCCCATGCTGCGCAACACGCTAATCTTCGTCACCGTCATGACTGTCATCGGCTCCTTCCAGGTCTTCACCTCGGTC
>CAZEHQ010000259.1:0-5804 GCA_964512165.1 uncultured Gemmatimonadaceae bacterium
CTACGGATGGATCCGGGTTTGTGATAGCGTATGATGCACAGCAACTCAGGAAGCTCAGTAGCAGAACGGAGTGTCTGAGGCCTGTGCAGTATTTTGAGAAAGTCCCCCCTATCGTGGGGTATGTTGTATTGGCATCGCCAGAAAGCAACATGGATGTCATACTGTCCATGAAAGGCAGCCATTGGAAACACGAAGAGGAGTGGCGGCTCATAGTCGAACTGAAGGAAACCATCGGAACAGGACACCAGGACCGGCATGGCCAACCGGTTAATCTGATTCGAGTACCCAATCACGCCGTTGTCGGTGTGTACCACACTGAGCGGACCCCGGCGAAGGCGGTTGATTCAGTCACTAGGCGTCTGGCGAATGCAAACAACCGCTATCGCGTGACCCAACCCATCAAGCTCGTCTTGTCGCCTAAGGACTATGGGTACGAAGATGCGCCGGATGGGGTGTGAGGTCGCCCTCACCGCCACCTCTCCTCGAAGACGGAGATCGCCGTCCGCGCGGCCAGCATGGAGGTGCTCACGCGCTCGTCGTAGCCGCCGGCCATCTTCATCCCCGTCTCGATGGTGAAGGACGGTCCGTAGAGGCTGGCCCCGTAGTCGGCGAGGTTCAGGCCCTCTCCCCGCTGCTCGGCGATCAGCCAGACGACGCCGCGCTCCTGGACCTCGAAGAAGGGGCCGGGCCTGTAACCGTGCGGGGCCAGCTCGACGCCGGAATCGGCCACGGCGCGGATCATGGTGTCGGCCATCCTCTGCTCCCAACTCTCGTCCTCCTCGGTCTGCTGGTGGCGGGCGGAGAACCAGAAGCCGTCGCCGCCGTACTCGTGCAGATCCAGGGTCAGGCCGGGGTTGATGCGGGCCATGAGGTTGCGCGTGCAGCGCGATTCCACCGGGCCCCAGGCGGTGTCGTGGAACCGGTTGATGTGCAGGACCTCGCCCTCGGGGGTCACGATCAGCGAATAGGCTCTTTGGCAGGGGGCGGTGCCTTCGCCCTCGTCGCCGGAGGGGAAGAAGATTCGCCGGCCGCGGAGGGGCTCGAGGAAGTCGGCGCCGACCTCGAACTTCCCGAGGAGCCCCCTCGTCGAGTAGCCGTACTCGCCGACGATGGCGAGGACGGTATCGTCCTCCTCGTAGAGCACCTCGCCGCGGGTCTTCAGGACCTCGGCCACGTCCGCCGCCGAATTCAGCTCGGGCACCTCGTCCAGGCTCAGGCCCAGGACGTAGGCGTAGCCGTTCATCCCCATGGGGTCCCTGCTGGGGAAGATGAAGACCTGGTGCTCCGTGTCGAGGGACTCCAGCAGTCCCATGGCGGCGCCGACGCCGGCCTGCTCGGTGGAGTGGCTGCCGGCGCTGATGAAGATGGCCGGCTCCTTGTCGCCGCCGGCGCGCAGGCAGATCAGGGGCGATCCGTCCGGGGCGTATCCGAGCACTTCCGGGGAGTGCCCCCTCTCTTCCACCCACTGCAACAAATCAGCATATCGAGCGAAAATCTTCATTTCGTGTCTCCATCGGTAAAGTGGTCAATCTGTTCGCCGTCGCGGCGGCGGGTTCACCATGGCACCCGGACCCCGACCCGCTCCGCGGCCTCGGCGATGAGGCGGCAGCTCTCCTCCGCCAGGGGGATGCCCTCGCGCCGGCGGGCCCTCAGGGTTCGGAACTCCCGCTCTCCCGGCATGAGGACCTCCTCGAAGCCGGGGGCGGGGGCGGAGCTGCGCACGTAGTCCCGCAGCTCGCCGGTCAACTCCCGGAAGCGGTCCCCCGAGCCGGCCAGCGCCGCCGGGTCGATGGCGAGGATGCCGAAGCCGTTGATGTAGCGGCCGTCGTCGGGTTCGGCCAGCGGCTCCGCCGCGATCGCCGCGCCGAGGACCTCCACCAGCAGGCTCAGCCCGAAGCCCCGGTACCCGAGATCGCCGCCGAAGGGCAGGATGGCGCCGGCGGGCGGTCCCTCGCCGGGCCCGTAGAAGTCGGCGGGGTCGACGGTGGGCCGGCCGTCTCCGTCGAGGATGCGGCCCTCGGGCAGCCGCTCTCCGGCGTGCAGGGCGGTGCGGATCCGGCCTTCCGGGATCATGCTCGTCGACATGTCCAGCAGCAGGGGGTCGCCGCCGGTGGGCGCCGCCCAGGCCAGGGGGTTGGTGGCCAGCCGGCCCTCGCGTCCGCCCCAGGGGACGACGAAGTGGCCGTGCCGGTGGCTGTTGGCCACGGCCAGCGCGAAGAGTCCGGCCTCGGCCAGCTTCTGCGGGTAGGCGCCGAGACGGCCCACGTGGTGGCAGCGGCGGCTGACGGCGAAGGCGATTCCGCCGGCCCGGGCGTCCTCGAGCACCCGGTCGGTGATGTAGTGGGCGCCGACCTGTCCGAAGTTCATGCCGCAGTCGACCACGGCCACCCGGCCGCGGCCGTCCACCATCCGCGCCCGGGCGCCGGGCCGGATGGTGCCGTCGAGGCAGTGCTCCACGTACATCACGTAGCGCACGACGCCGTGGGAGTCGATACCCATGAGGCTGGCCTCCACGAGGTGGTCGGCCACGAGGGCGGCCTCGGCGGCGGGGGCGCCGCAGGCCTGGAACAACTCGACGCCGAGATCGCGCAGGGCCTGCGCCGGGAGGAGGTTCACGCCAGCCGCTGGCGGACCGTCTTCACCGTGTCGTCCACGGCGAGCATCAGGTGGGGGAGGTCGCCGCCGATCTGCAGCCACTGCACGCCGCGCCGCGCCTGGACCTCGGCGTACTCCAGGTCGACGGGCATGCCCGAGCCCACCGGCAGGCCGCGGGCGGAGGCCGCGGCGATGACGCGCTCCATGGCGGCCACCACGTCGGGGTGCTCCACCTGCCCGAGGAGGCCCAGGGACCCGGACAGGTCGTTCGGCCCGAGGACCACCGAGTCGAGGCCGGGCACGGCGACGATCTCGTCGATCGCCTCCACCGCCTCGACGCGCTCGATCATGACCGAGACGAAGAGGCTGCGGTCCGCCAGCTCCGGGTAGCCGGGCCCGCCCAGGCGGCCGTAGTCGGAGGCCACGAGGGGGCCGAAGCCACGGCGGCCGACGGGCGGGTAGCGGCAGTCGGCGACCACCGACTCGACCTCGGCGGCGGAGGCGACCTGGGGGACGACGATTCCGGGGGCGCCGGCGTCGAGGACCGGCTTGATCGAGGCGGTGTCGGAGGACGGGACCCGCACGAAGACGGCGCGGCGACGGCCCCGGGCGACCATCAGGTGGGCGCGCATCGCCTCCGGGCCCATGGCGGAGTGCTCCAAGTCGATCCACAGGAAGTCGACCATGTCCGCCAGGGCCTCGCAGACCTGGGGATCGGTGAGCGTCAGGGTGGTGCCCACCAGGGTCTCGCCGGCCTGCAGCCGGCGGCGGAAGTCGTCGATGCCGTCGAAGATCACGGCGCCAATGGTAGCCGCTCGCACGGGGCGGGCCAACCGATTGAACGTGGGTAGGCCGGGGCACAATGGAGGCCGGTTCAGGCAACTGTTACCTTCACGGCACATCTCACGGGATCTGGTGAGCGGGGCTTGCCCTGCCACTCAGGCGCAAGACGCGGGCCAGATGGCGAGATACACTCAAGCAAGTCGGATCTTCCATATGGAGCCATGTGCGGACAGGGAGCGGAGACTGTCGGTGAAGGCTCGAACATCAATCCTTCTCCTTGTCGTGTTACCGCTCATGTGCTTCGGTGGGGAGGCCCCCGTCCTGCCGCCGCTGGAGATCCCGGTGCTGACGGATGTAGACGCCATCCAGCTGGACGGTGACTTGACGGACTGGCGGCAGATCATCGGTCCGCCGACGCTCGCGCTGATCGACATGTGGGGGGACCCCAGCGAATCCGACACTGGGTACTGCCTGGGGACTTTCTGGATCGAGATCTGGATTGCCGTGCTGCCGCCGAATCGCGTGCTCGTCGGCTTCGAGCGAATCGATGATGTGATCTCCGATGGCATGGTCGGTGTCTGGCGAGACGGCCAGTTCGAGTTCATGATCGAGGTGGCGCCCCAGGACATGGTATCGGACGCCGTCACGGCGCAGCGAGTCGAGGTGCTTCCCTTCGCCGAGGATGGCCTCTCGATCCGCTATACCGGAGCTGCGGGCCAATGGCGGAACACGGCGGAGTACATCCACGGAGTGGCTGCTTTGGACCCAGATGAGAAGGTGACGCGCGTCGAGTTGTCGCTCACGGTCTTCGACGTGGTGAACGATGCGGGTGCCGCGGAGAGCGTACGCTCCGACCTGAGGATCGGTGACACCCTCACCCTGGCCGTGCTCGCCGCCGACAATGGCGATGGGCGTTCGCGCTGCTACAGTGTCATCTGCTACGGTTCCTCTGGCGGGGCCAGGAGTCTCCAGGAAGACGCCACCGGTTTCGCGCCGGCGGTGCTGGTGGGCCTGGAGCCGCCTCCGACGGTGGTGCGGCCCTCGGGATGGGGCCCGCTCAAGCGGCTCATGGAATGGTAACGTCCGGCTGTCATCTGAGGCGCACCAGCCTGAGAAGCGTGACGGCCATCGTCCTGTTCGCCGCGCTGCCAAGGATCTGCTCGGCCGGGGAGCCTCCCGTCCTGCCGCCGCTCGAGATCCCGGTGCTGGCGGACGCCGATGCCATCCAGCTGGACGGTGACCTGGCGGATTGGCGCAAGGCGATTGGCCCACCTCTGCTCACCACATATGACATATGGACGGACGTCACCGAGGGCGACGGCGCGAGTGAAGGTCAGTTGGACTACCGGCTTGAGGTCTGGATTGCCGTCCAGCCGCCGGATCGACTGCTCGTCGCCTTTGAGAGACGGGACACGGGGATCTCCGATCAGGTATTCGATGGATGGCGCGACGGCCAGTTCGAGTTCATGGTGGAGGTGGCGCCGCAGGAGGTCGCCTCGAACGCGGCCACGGCGCAACGGGTCGAGGTGCTTCCCTTTGCCGAGGGCGGCCTCACGGTCCGCTACACCGGAGCCTTGGCCGCGTGGCGGAACACGACGGAGTACCTCCACGGGGTGACCGAGTCGGACCCACCCAAGGCGAATCACGAGGTCGCGACGCGCGTGGAGATGTCGCTCACCGTGTTCGACGTGGTCAGCGACGTGGGGCTCCAGGAGAGCGTTCGATCGGCCCTGAAGGTCGGTGATGTCATCACCCTGGGGGTGATAGGCGTCGATGTCGATCCTTGTGACTGGTGCGTCTCGGTCTTCACGTATCCAGCCAGTCATGCCAGGGAAATGCAAAGAGAGACTAGCGGTTTCGGCAGCGCGATCCTGACCCGTCTCGAAGCGCCTCCTACAGTTGTTTCGCCCTTGGGTTGGGGCTCGCTCAAGCGGCTCTTGAGATGGTAGCGGTCGGGCGTCGTTGGCCACGCACCAAAGCCACAGCGAGGCAAGCCATGCTGAGAGCGATAGCTGGTTTCCTGCTGTTCGCCGCCCTTCCAGGGATCTGCTCGGCCGGGGACCCTCCGGTCCTGCCGCCGCTCGAGATCCCGGTGCTGACGGACGCCGATGCCATCCAGCTGGACGGCGACCTGGCGGACTGGCGGCAGGTCATCGGTCCGCCCTTGCTCACGGAACGTGACGTATGGGCTGACCCCAGCGAGTCCGACGGTGCGTACTGCCCGGGGCTCTTCTGGATCGAGATCTGGATTGCCGTGCTGCCGCCGGATCGCGTGCTCGTCGCCTTCGAGCGAATCGATCATGAGATCTCCGATCGACCCTTCGACATCTGGCGCGACGGCCAGTTCGAGTTCATGATCGAGGTGACGTCACAGGAGGTCGCCTCGGACGCCGCCACGGCGCAGCGAGTCGAGGTGCTTCCCTTCG
>CAZEHQ010000260.1:0-5794 GCA_964512165.1 uncultured Gemmatimonadaceae bacterium
CACGGAGAGTACGGCGGCGAGGAAGTAGTGGCCTTTGAGGGACGACATGAAACTGGAAATGTCCACTTCGTCCAGACCGATGAGGAAGAAGAAGATGAACACGCCCAGGGCCAGAACCAGCTCGAGGTGCAGCGTGGACTCGATCCACCAGAGGCCGGTCTGTTCCATGACCGGCCCGAGAAAGATGCCCGTCGCCGCATAGGCGATGATGGCGTTCAACCGCAGCCGGCGGAAAACGCCCTCGGCCAGCTTGGCGACGATGATGAGCAGTCCGAGAGTCAACAGCGACTGGTGCAGTTCATGGGTGTGCTCTGCGAACTTGAACAGATCCGCCATCGCCTGGAGCGAGAAGCCTTCCATGGACATCTTGAAGCTCTCCGTAGGTGCCGTTTGGGAGGTCTTTAGTTCGGGCTTCCGAGTCTGTCGACGCCGTGGTACTTGCCGTCCGTGCCGATCACGGTCAGGAACACGGCGTCGGATCCCTGGTTGTCGTCCGGACCGTACTGGAGCCGCATGCCGTCGATCTCGATGGTGCCGGCCTTTCGCACTCCGTGGAGAAGGCACTCTCGACTCAGGTCGGGGCCGCAGGCTTCGAGGCTGGCCACGGCCAGACGTCCGGCCAGATACCCTTCCAGTGAAACGAACCCGGGTTCCGCCCGGGGGTCGTACTCCAGGAGGGCCCCGTGGTAACGAGCCACCACGGGGATCCCTTCGTCATGGGGGAGGGGGACGACCTGCGTGACGTACACGCCGGCCCCGTCGGGGCCCAGCTCGTTCGCCAGGGCGTTGCTCCCCACGAAGGAGACCGTCATGAATACCGGGTCCAGATCCCGCCGCACCAACTCGATGGTCTTCACCACCGGCTTGTAGGAGCCGATCAGGATCACCGCTTGCGGATCGGCCGCGGTGATCTTGAGCGCGGCCCCCCTCACGGCGCGGGTATTGCGCGGGTAGTGGGCGGCCGCCACCGGCTCCAGGCCCCGGCGCTCCAGGGCCCGTCGCGCGCCCTCCAGCCCGTTCAGGCCGAAGGAGTCATCCTGGTAGAGGACGGCCACGCGGGTGATCCCCAGGTCCCCGGTGAGCCGCGCCACCATCTCCTCGGTTTCCTGGTAGTACGAGGCCCGGAGGTTGAGGACATTGTCCAACTCCCGGTGGCGCAGGAACTCGGCCCCCGTGAACGGAGCCAGAAAGGGCACCCCGGCCGCCTGGGCCAGCGGTGATGCAGCGCGGGACGTGGGTGTGCCCACCGCGCCGATCAGGGCGAATACCCTCTCATTCTCGATCAACCGTTCCGTGTTGGCAGCGGCGAAGTCGGTCTCATAGCCGTCATCCAGGGCCCTGAGCTTCAGTTGGCGGCCATGGACGCCCCCGTCCCGATTGGCCTCGTGGAAGGCGGCCTCGATTCCGAGGCGCATGGCCTGGCCCAGCTCCCGGGCCGGACCGCTGAAGGCCGCGGATTGACCAAAAAGGACGCGGTCGTCGGAAAACCCGGGGTCCTCGCCGCCTTCTTCCGGCGGCGCTGCATCCGGCTCGGGGGCATCCTGCCCGCCCTGACAGGCCATGCCGAGGGTGGCCAACAGCAACGCTGCAATCACCACAAGGGGGGGTGTCAAGTGAGAAACCAAGGGCCATGATCTCACCGGCGGATTGTGGTAGAGCAGCATTGGCGTCTTCTCCTGCAGTCCACACGCGGGGCCCACCACTTCCCCATGCCCCCTGGAGTGCCGCGGCCGGGACGAGGTGCCTGTGGGCGGCATTCCCAGGACCTGTCACGGCCTGACGGCCGGCGTGACCCTGTTCCTCTGCGGCGCTATCGGCTTCAAGGAAGCGGCGCTGAAGGCCGTCCAGAATCGCCGAGGCGCCGGCCGCCGGCCGCCCGACCGGGCCCGCCCCTCCGGCGGGACTCTCCTCAGCTCTCCCCGCGCACGCAGACGTGGTCGATGAAGCGCTCGTACAGGTCGACCCCCTTGCGCAGCTGATCGATCCGCACCCACTCGTCCACGGTGTGGGCCTGGGCGATGTTGCCGGGCCCGAGCACGACCAGGTCCCGCATCTTCTCGCGGAAGGCGAGGCCGTCGGTGCCGTAGGCCACGGTCGTCGGCTTGCGGGTCCCGGTCAGGCGCAGGGCGGTGCGCACGATGGGGGCGTCCGGCGGGGTGTAGACCGGCTCGCCGGGGAACCGGACCTCCACCTTCACGCCGCACTCCTTGGCCTTGGCTTTCGTGCGCTCCAGCAGCCGCGTCGGGTCGATGCCGGGCATGAGGCGGTAGCTCACGGTGCAGACGCTGCGCACCGGCGAGATGTTGGTGGCCACGTTGCCGTCGTTGATGCCGATGCTCCACTCCGAGTGGGGCGGCGAGAACTCCTCGTTGCGGTAGCGCTTCGAGGAGAGCACGAGATCGTTGATCTTTCTCATCTCCACGAGGAAGGGGATCATGGCGAGGTTGGCGTTGACCCCCTTCAGGGTGCTCGTGTGGGCGGCGCGGCCGCTGGCGGTGGCGCGGATCGCCATCGATCCCTTGTGGGCGTAGACCACGCGCAGCAGGGTGGGCTCGCAGATCACCCCGTACCCGGTGCTGGCCGCGTCGAAGAGCTTCGACTTGCGGGTCACCTCGCGGGCGCCGCGGGCCTGCACCTCCTCGTCGGCGGTGACCACGATGAACAGGGGCTGCTTCAGCCCGCCGGCGCCGAACTTCGCGGCGGCGCAGATCGAGGCCGCCAGGGGGCCCTTCATGTCGCAGGCGCCGCGGCCGTGGAGCTTGCCCCCGGCGATGCGGGCCTGGTAGGGGTCCTGCTTCCAGCCGTCCTCCAGGGCCGCGGGCACCACGTCGTCGTGGCTCATCAGCGTCAGCCCGCCGCCGCCCTTCCCCAGCCGGCCGACGATGCAGAGCTTGTCCACGCCCCGGTCGTCGGTGTAGGGAAGCCGCTCGACCTCGAACTCCAGCGACTTCAGAATCGCCGCGACGCGCTCGGTGACCGGGACGTTGCTCAGGCGGCTCTCGGATCTGTAGCTTACGAGCTCTTTCGTCAGTTCCACGACGTCGAGTGTCATTCGGATCCAGCTCGGTTTCAGGTGAAAAATGGGAGCGGGGCAAGGTAGCTCCGGCCCCCGGGGCGGGGCAAGGAGGACGAGGCCGTGAACCGGCCGCCGGAGACGTCCGTCAACGTGCGCGAGGAGCGGCTCCTGACATTTGCCGCGGCCTGCTTCGAGAAGGCCGGATCGCCGCCCGATCAGGCGTACGCCGTGGCCCGGCTTCTGGTCGACTCCGACCTGCGCGGCGTCCGCAGCCACGGCTGCCGCGCCCTCGACGGCTACTGCGCCTCCCTGGAGGCGGGGCTGCTCAACCCGGCGCCGCGGGCCTCGGTCCTCCACGAGACGCCGGCGGTCGTCGCCCTCGACGGCGACGGCGGCCTCGGATACGTGCCCATGCTGGAGGCCACGGACCTGGCCGTCGACCGGGCGCGGGAGCTGGGCCTGGGCATGGCCACGGTGCGCTCCATCGGCCACTACGGCTCCGCCGGCCACTACGCCCGCCGCGCCGCGGCCGCCGGCTGCATCGGGTTCTCGGTGCAGGGTCCGAGGGGGCTCGGCAACGCCGCCGGCGCCGACCCCAAGCCGCAGCTCGCCTACTACGGCAACCCGCCCATCTGCTTCGCCCTCCCCGGCGGAGAGACGCCGGGGGTCGTTCTCGACGCGGCCACCCGCATCCTCGCCGACTACCAGAAGGGGCCGGAGTTCGACGCCCTGATCCCCCTGATCCCGGCGGCGTTCTTCAAGAGTGTCGGCTACACCGCGGTGGCCGCCCTCATGGGCGGCGGCCTCGCCGGGATCACCCAGGCCGACCCGGCGACGGCCGAACGCTGGCCGAAGGCCACCAGCGGCGGCACGATCCTGGCCATCCACGTGGGCTCGGCGGTCTCGGAGGAGGCCTTCCGCGCCGAGGTGGACCGCATGGTCCGAGACGTGGCCGCCACGTACGAGCCCTTCCCCGGGCACGACCGCGCCCTGCTGCCCGGCGCCGTCGAGGCCGAGCGCTTCGAGCGCTACCGCCGCGAGGGCATCCCCTTCGGCCCGCCGGAGCAGGAGTCGGTGCGCGGCGCCGGCGCCCGCCTCGGCGTGCCCCTTCCCTGGGACGAGGAGTGATGACGGACCGCATCCGCTTCGGCATCATCGGCGCCGCCGGCCGCGGCAACAGCTTCGTGCAGGCCCTGCGCGCGAACCCGGCCACCGAGCTGACCGCCCTCTGCGACGTGCGTCTCGAGCCGCTGCAGGCCAACGCCGCCGAGCTCGGCGTGGAGCACACCTTCACCGACGCCGGAGAGCTGCTCGATTCCGGCGCCGTGGACGCCGTCATCATCGGCACCCCCATGCAGTGGCACGCGCCGCAGGCGATCCTCGCTCTCGAGCGCGACATCCACGTGCTCAGCGAGGTCACCGCCGGGGTCTCCATCGAGGAGTGCCGCGACCTCGTGGGCGCCGCCCGCCGCAGCGGGGCCACCTACATGATGGCCGAGAACTTCACCTACATGCGGCCCAACGTCCTGGTGCGCGAGCTGGCCCGGCGGGGCCTCTTCGGCGAGCCCTACTACGGCGAGGGCGCCTACCTCCACCAGTTGCGGGCCCTCAACGAGGCGACCCCCTGGCGCCGCCGCTGGCAGACCGGCGTCAACGGCTGCACCTACCCGACCCACAGCCTCGGTCCGGTGTACCAGTGGTTCAACGCCGGGGCCGCGCGCCCCGACCGGGTCGCCGCCGTGTGCGCCGCCGGCACCGGCCACCACTACCTCGACCCCCGGGGCGACCGCTACGAGATGGAGGACTCGGTGACCATGATGTGCCGCATGGTCAGCGGCGGCCTCGTGCAGATCCGCGTCGACATGCTCTCCGACCGGCCCCACCACATGACCCACTACGTCCTGCAGGGCACCGACGGCGCCTACGAGTCCGGCGACGGCCACGGGGCGGAGCCCAAGGTGTGGCTGCGCTCCCGCGGCGAGGAGCGCAAGTGGGAGCCTCTAACGGCCCTGGAGGAGGAGTTCCTGCCCGAGTTCTGGAAGAGCCCGCCCCCGGAAGCGCTGCAGGCCGGCCACGGCGGCGGCGACTACTGGGAGGTGCAGGACTTCGTCGCCGCCATCCGCGGCGAGGTCGAGCCGGCCGTCGGCATCGACGCCGCCATGGACATGACCCTTCCCGGCCTGGCGAGCCAGCAGTCGATCGCCGAAGGATCGACCTGGGTCGCCGTTCCCGATCCCCGCAACTGGACCTGAGGAAACCATGACCACCGAGCTGCCCCGGCTGGCCTTCTACCACGACGGCCGCCATCCGTTGATCTACATGTACGAACCGCCCATGCAGCGCGCCGAGTTCGAGCAGGGAGTCGACGAGCTCGTCGGCACGCCCGTGGACGCCATCATGTTCTGCCTCGGCGACGGGCGCACCGTGCTCCACGACACCAAGGTGGGGGAGCTGTGGGGCCACAACGTCGATCGCTGGCCGCACCTGATCTTCCGGCGCGCGCACCAGAACGCCCGCCACCTGATCGACAGCGGCGACGACCCTTTGCGGGTGATCTGCGAGCGAGCCCGGGCCAAGGGTCTGCCCGTGTACCCGACGCTGCTGGTGCAGCAGGGGAGGGCGCCGCGCGAGGAGGACGTGCGCTGCTCCGACTTCCGTTTCGACAACGCCCACCTGGAGATCGGCGCCAAGAGCGGCGTCGACGAGTCGTGGAGAGGCCACAACTGCCTCGACTTCGCCCACGAGGAGGTGCGACGGGAGCGCTTCGCCCTCGTCGAG
>CAZEHQ010000261.1:0-5754 GCA_964512165.1 uncultured Gemmatimonadaceae bacterium
GGAATCCTCGTTGCGCCAGCTCGGGGACCGCGGCTCCGCCGTGCGCGCGAAGAGGAACTTCATCATGTAGCGGTTGCGGTCGGTGCGGTTCGGGGTGGCCCGGTGGAAGAGGTCGTAGTGGACGATCGCCACGGTCCCGGCCGGGCCGCACAGGGGCAGCTCGGGGAAGGAGTCCACGCCTTCCCGGGTAGCGTAGAAGTGGCTTCCCGGCACGACCGCCGTCGGGCCCAGCTCCTCGGGCGTGTCCTGGGGGTAGTAGAACAGCAGGATCCGGCGCGTGTGGTGGGACCACCGGCTGGAGCCGTCCTGGTGCAGGTGCTGCCCCTCGCTGCCGGGGGGATTGAAGTGGCAGTGGCGGTGCGGCTGCGTGTAGTAGTCCTCCCCGAGAATGCTGGCCAGCCCTCCCCGGACCTCGGGGGAGTCGAGGACCTGCTGCACCGCCGGGATCCTCGGCACGAGGTTGTTGCCCGGGTTGCCCTCCTTCTCGAAGACCGTCTCCGTCTCGCCATGGATCCTCTCGTGCAGTCCGGCGTCCAGCTCGGGCCGCACGACCACGTACCCGTCGACGATGAACTGCCGCATCTGCTCGTCGGTCAGAAGTCGAAGCTCGGCCATGCTCTCGCAGTCCTTTCTATCCACGGTGATTCTCCCACACCTCCACGTCGACGCGGCCCGACTCCCCGCGGCCGGCGGCCACCCGCTCGCTCAAGGTAGCGCCGCGGCGGAAGCCCGCCGCGCCCAGGGCCTCGGCCTTGGGGTGCAGACCCGCGTCGCAATAGGCCAGGCAGGTGTGGCCTGCGGGGATCTCCAGCTCCCGGACCAGGGCCGCCCCCTGGTCCCAGAACGCCGGATGGCAGTACAGGTCGACGAGGCGGGCGTCCGGCCACAAGGGATGGTCGGACCACATGGCCATGCCCACCACGGCCCGGGTCTCCTGCTGCACCAGGGCCACCGCTCGGGGAGGACCTCCGTCGGCCTTGCGCTCGAGGCTGTCCTGCATCAGGGGCAGGAACGGCCCTTCGGTGGTGCGGCGGCCCCACAGCCCCAGGCCGGCGCCGCGCACGACGCCGGGGAAATCACCCGCGAAGAGGGGCGTCGACGCCGGCCAGTGCAGCCAGCCGGCCGGTTCCGCGGCGGTCTCGCCCGGGGAGAAGAAGGCCGCCTCGAACGCCTCCCGGGAGGTGGTGCAGTACTCCATCTGGCCGCTCTCCGGCTCGATGCTCGCGAAGCCGTGGGCCCGGTAGATGTGGTACGCCGGGGAGTCGTACCCCGTGCCCAGGAACAGGGCTTGGCCTCCGCGCCGGCGGAAGTCGTCCATGAGGCGCGCCATCAGTTGCGTGGCCGCCCCCTGGCGGCGGTCCTCCGGGCGGGTGTAGACGTGACCGAGGAGCCCGACGCCGCGGTGCTCGATGGTCATGATGTTGGCGAAGGGATCGCCGTCCCGCGACAGCAGGTAGTAGAACACGCCGAGGCCCGTCCCGGTGCGCAGGACCTGCTCGTTGCCCCAGCGCCAGTGCGGGCCCTTGTGGCTCAGCAGGCCTTCCACGCGCGGGGCCCATTGGAGGTCGGGCCCCTGCACGACGCCGGCTTCCACGGTCTCACCGGACTTGAGGGTGATGCGATCCAGATGCCGGTACATCAGTCCAGCACCTCGCGCGCGACTCCGAGGATGTTGCCGCCGAGGATCTTGCGGATGTCGTCGTCGGAGTACCCCCGCTGCACGAGGCCGACCGTGAAGAGGGGAAAGTTCGTCCACGCCATGCTCTGCACCATGGGCTCCCGGCGCCACTCGGGGCGCCCCACGGGATCGTCGGCCGGCCACAGCGCCTCCCAGCGGCGGCGGACCCCGCGCCGCCCGCGGACCTTGGCGTTCTCCTCGCGGGAGCGGCAGCTGACGTAGGCGCGGTCCGTGCCGAGGGTTACGTGATCGACGCCAACCACCTTCACCGCGTGGTCCACGTGGTCGAGCATGGAGTCGATGCAGCCGCTGCCGCCGAGAAAGGCGGGCACGTTGGTGATGCCCAGGGTACCGCCCTTGCCGGCGATGGCCCGCATCACCTCGTCCGGCTTGCACCGGTGGTGGTGGTTCAGGGCGGCGCAGGCGGAGTGGCTGGAGACGATCGGCTTCCGGGACACCTCGGCCGCCTCCTGGCAGGTGCGCCACCCGGAGTGGGCGACGTCGATGATCACCCCGACCTCGTTCATCTCGGCGATCACCGCGCGGCCGAAGTCGCTCAGACCGGCGTTGGCCGGCTCGGCGCAGCCGTCGCCGATCGGATTGCGGCGGTTGTAGGTCAGGTGCATCATGCGGCAGCCGAGCTCGAAAAACTGGCTGATGAAGCGCAGCTCCTGCTCGACCGTGGCCTGCTCGCCCGGGAGGGGGACACCGTTGCAGGTCTGGTAGATGCAGTGCCGTCCGGCGGCCTTGGCGGCGGCGATGTCGCCGGGGAAGGCGGCGCGGGAGACGTGGTCGCGCATGCGGTCGGTCAGGTGGGTGTAGTGGGCCAGCCGCCCCAGCATACGCATGGGGTCGTTGCCCTCCTCGCCGGTGTTCTGGAAGGAACAGGTCACGCCCGACGCCTCCCAGGCCGCCAGGTACTCCGCCTTCAGCTCGTCGTCGGCGGCCCAGCGGGTCATGCGCATCTGCTCCGACAGGTACTGCAGCTCCACCTCCGACGCCCCCGACTCGACTGCTTTGGCCACGGCCTCGCCGTCGATCGGGGCCTGCAATCCGAGGCTGTACGACTCGCAGACGACGGCGTCGCGGTGCAGGGCCAGCCCGTGCTCCAGCTGTGACTCGGACGGCTGCAGGATCGCGAGGGCCGCTTCCCTCGCCTGCTGGATACCCTCTTCCCAGGGATTCAGACGATCCCCCACTTCACCCGCCCCATCTCGCGCGACCGCTCCCCGTCGTACGCGGGATCGATGTCGAAGTCGCGATCCAGCCACAGAACCTCCCGCTGCTCGGGGGTAAGCGCATCCAGCAACTCCGGCGTCAGGTAGTCCCCCCAGGTGAAGCGGTGGTTGTCGGTGGTGTGGGGATGGAACAGCCAGTGGCTCATGTAGCGGCCCTCGCCCGTGCGGTTGAGCCAGGTCGAGTGGAACAGTTTCGAATGGCGCACGATCAGCTGGTGGGGCTCCACCTCCAGGGAGATCTCCTCGTCGAGGGGGACGTCCTCCCAGCCGTCGTCGGCCGGGGACCCGGGGATTCCCCGTTCGTCGCGGAGGCGGGCGGCTCTCTCCTGCAGGGAGTCAGGCGGTCCGTTCTGGCTGCCGGGCACGATGCGCAGGCACCCGTTCTCCCGCGAAGCGCCGGAGAAGTAGTGCATGAACTCCGCCCATCCCGGCCCCCCGTCGATGTGCCATCCCACCGACCGGTCCGGCGCCTGCTCGTTGATGCCGCCGTTGCGCAGGTAGATGTCGCTATCGCCGTTCAGCTGGCGGGCGAGCTCCACGATCTCCGGGTGCAGGATGATCTCCAGGAACGGCAGGGAGTGATCGAGGGCGCACCAGTAGGAGTCTTCCACCTGGGGCCGCAGGCGGAAGTGATTCCTCTTGCTGCCGTCGGCCGGACCCTCCGAGGGGTCCCGGGTCGTCCTCTCGACCGCCGCCATGCACTCCTCGGTGAGGCTCTCGGGGAAGGGGCAGTCGACGATGACGTAGCCGAGGGTGCGGTACTGCTCGAGTTGCTGCTGGGTGAATTTCATGCCGTCCCTTCCTCAGCCGACGCGCCGCGCCAGTCTTTACTCGCCGGGTTGCAGACGCGAGGAGAACCTCTGCAGGATTTCTCTCGAGATGTGATGAGGATTGTTGGCATGGATCCTCTCCGCCGCCGTCAGGGCACGGGGGGCAGAGAGGCCCCCTGCTGAGACCAGATCGAGCATGAGCTGCAACCCCCACCTCGTCCGGACACTATGCTCGCCGCAGATCCGGCGAAGAAGCCGATCATTGGTCACGCAGATCCAGTCGTTCTCACGGCAAACGTGGAGCGACAGGCGATCGTAGCGTGAGAGTCTTCGTGGGAGCTCTTCCAATTGGAGCAGGGCCTCGGGTCCCACCTCGATCACCTTCAGCCCGAGTTCTCGACACCGTGGGAGGCTGAGGTCATCCACTTCATCGACAACGTCCCGCAGGACATGGACCGGGGCGAGATGCTGTACGACCAGCGCCAGAATGGCGAGGTCTGAGTCCCGGTAATCGATCAGTACATTCGCGTCCGACAGCAGTACCGCCGGCCGATCAGGCATCTCATGCTGCCCATTCTGCGGCCAGCTGGCGCATGTCCACCAGGGACATGCCCAGGATCTCGGCCCCTCGGCCGAGTGAGATCTCCTCGGTCTCGACACCTCGGCGGACCAGGCGCCGAAGTCTGTCGTCGAGGCAGTCAGCAGTGGAGAGACGGTCCGGCTCAAGCCCCCGTTTGTCGCTGAACTCGCTCTCTGTCAACGGCTGAGGTTCATCTACCTTCTTCAGGGTCCGCCCCCACCGCCTACGGTGCTGCACCTGGAAGATACCGAAGACCTCCCGAGGGGCTTCTTCCATCTGCACCAAGCGGAGCAGCACCGTCTTGTAGCTTACGTGGAAGATCCGCTTGACTTTGAGGACTCGTTCGTACAGTGGGTGCCCGCTTGAGTCATACCACTCCCGCTCAAAGGATCCCTGAGGCATCAGGAAGAAGCTGGCGAACTCATCCGCCTGCCTCTCCTCATCCATGGGTTCCTCCTCCTGTCTGTAGTCGTACGCGCCCGGGTGCAGAAGCAAGTGGCCCAGCTCATGCGCAGCAGAGAAGATCCACCGCTCGACAGAAATCCGCTCCCAAGTGTTGATGACGATCGCAGGTCCACCGTCGTCTTCCTTGACCGAAAGCCCGAAGAACGCCTCGGTCGCCCGTGGGAGACGGAGCACCTTGACGCCGCATCCTTCCAGCAGCCCGCAGATGTCGTAGATGGGTTGGTGGTCGTACTCAAGGTGCTTCCGGACCTCCTCGGCCATGGCCCGCGGGCCCCCTTGCCGCTGATTACGGACCCCTTGGAGTTCGAAGGGCGCAGAGTCCTCCAGCAACTCCTCAAGGAATCCATAGTCCTCAAGCCAATTCGAAACCTCGGCCAGCAGCTGCTCCCGCTCTCGCACCCGCTTTCGAGCGCGGAAGCGTACGGTGCTCAGGGGCCGCACGGTGGCCGCAAGTTGGGCAGAAGAGACCCCCAACGCACACGCCAGCGCCCGCATGGTGGCGGTCCGCGGTAGCGCCTCCCCCCGTTCGATCTTGGCCAGTCCAAGACGTGACAGCCGTGCGCGCTCAGCAAGTGCCTTCTGGCTCATGCTTTTCGAAACCCGCAGCCGCACCACATTGGTGCCGATCACGTTCTCTGTGGACATCCTGGCCTGTCCCTGCTGGGGGAACATTGCTGGGCGGGGAGGTCGTCCCGCTTAAGTTATCTTCGCGACACCACACTGTCCAGTTGTATATTTCTCTCTGTATTTTGGGCCCGCCTCAACTAGCCCATCGATGCCTCGGATACCTCATGGAGCTTGCCGTTACCTGGACGATCTGCTGTGCGGCCTCACCTACTAAGCCTCGATCCTGTCCATGTCAATCTCTCCCTCCAAGGATCGAGGCCACCCGTCTTGAGAGCCTGGTAGCGGCTCTCTATAGTAGCCTCAGACACGCAAGGAATCGGACGGGGAGAGACCATCGTGAGAGTGGCCGTCATGGGCGCCGCGGGATGGGCCGGGCGGGCCGTGCTCGAGAACTTC
>CAZEHQ010000262.1:0-5751 GCA_964512165.1 uncultured Gemmatimonadaceae bacterium
CGCCGCCAGCGGTCGCCGCGCCCCCCGGGCCGGGCGACGCTGCGCCGCGCCGTCACCGGGGTGATGGAGGCGACGCCCACCTCCGTGGCCTTCTCGACCACCAGGTCGAACCGGAGGCCCTTGACGAGGGCTGCCGCGAGATGCAGCCGCACCGGGCTCTCGCCGAGATCCGACCTCCGCTCCACGATCCGGCCCGTCACCCGTTCGTTCTCGATCGCCTGGATGCGGATGCGGTACCCCTTCCCCTCGCCGTCGATGACGTCGACCTCGTCGCCGGGGCGGTGCCGGCGAACGCGGACGTGGCGGGCCTCCTCCGCCCCCAGCACCACGCCCCCGTCCCGCACGGCGGCCGCGTCGACGAGGAACGCCGGCATCAGCCCCCTTCCCTCCGGGCTCGCAGAGCGAGCCACTCTCCCCGGCTCCAGCTCCGGTCGACGCGCAGGCCAGCGGCGATGAGCCAGTCCTCGAAGCGGGCCCTCTCGTTGACGACCAGACCCGAGAACAGGGCGACGCCGGCGGGGGTCAGTGAGGAGACGATGGCCGGAAGCAAGGGACGGACCAGGTGGCTCTCGAGATTGGCCACCACCAGGTGGAAGGCCTCCCCCGAAGCCGCCTCCAGGCTGCCGCGGAGCACCCTCGCCCGGTCGGCATCCCTTCCCAGGTTCTGGCGCAGGTTGTGCCTCGCGTTGTCCACGGCCGCGGGGTCGGTGTCGACGGCGGTCACCCGGCGGGCGCCGAGGAGGATGGCGGCGATGGACAGCACCCCGCTGCCGGCCCCCACATCGAGACAGAGGCGATCCTCGCAGCCCGCCTCCTGCAGGGCCCTCAGGGCCAGCTGGGTCGACTCGTGTCCGCCCGTGCCGAAGGCCATGGCCGGGTCGATGGCGATGGCGATCTGGCCGGGTCCGGTGTCGACGGGAAGCCAGGGGGGGTGCACGACGATCCGCTCGGTGGCCCACTGCGGGCGGTAGAAGCGCCGCCAGCCTTCGCTCCAGTCCCGCTCGGGCTCGACATCCAGGGCCATGGGGAACTCCCCGGAGAGGCCGTCCGGAAGACCGCTTCGCAGTTGACGGCCCAACCCCTGGAGGTCGGCGGGACTCTCGAAGTAGACGAGGAGCCGCGTCCCCTCGCCCCGCTCCTCGGCGTGGACGCCGCAACTGCCGAACTCGAAGCAGAGGGCCGCCACCTCGTCGCTGGCGCGGGACGGGACCTCGATCGCGACCCGGTGCCAACTGCGGGCCTCGGCCTCCATGGCGGCTCAGGACCCGGACCAGTTCAGCTGCTGCAGCGCCGTCCGCAGCGACCCGGGATCCGGTGGGCAGCCGGGCACGTAGGCGTCCACGGGGATGACCGCGTCCGCCGACACCACCTCGTCGGTGTCGTAGGCCCCGCCGGAGCACGCGCAGGCCCCGAAGGCGACCGCCCTCGCCGGCCGGGGCATGGACTGGAAGGCCTGCAAGAGGTGGGGGGCCAGGGCCCGGGTGACGCGGCCGGCGATGACGATGGCGTCGGCCCGGGAGGGTTCGTGGACCAGACGCAGGCCGAAGCGGCCCAGATCGTGGGGAGGAGCGAAGAGGGCGGCCAGGTCGGCGGCGCAGCAGCTGGTGCCGAAGGGCAGGAGCCAGATCGACCGTCGGCGCGCCCAGACCCGCATCAGGACAGGCTCTTCAGGACCTGGATCAGGCCGGCGGCGACGGTGTCGAAGGCCCGGGCCCGAGCGGAGTCCGGCTGGGCCAGCATCAGCGGCTGACCGCGGTCGCCCGCCTCGCGAATCTCGCCGTCGAGGGGGATCTCTCCGAGGAAGGGCACCTCGAGACGCTCCGCAGCCTCCCGTCCCCCTCCGTGGCCGAAGATCTCGTGCCGGGCGTCGCAGTGGGGGCAGTGGTACCAGCTCATGTTCTCCACCAGCCCGAGGATGTCGACGTCGACTTTGTCGAACATCGCCATCCCGCGCTCCACGTCCTGGAGGGCCACGCCCTGGGGCGTGGTGACCACGACGGCGCCGCTGAGGGCGACCACCTGGCTCAGGGTGAGGGCGATGTCGCCGGTCCCGGGGGGCATGTCGACGAGGAGGAAGTCGAGCTCCCCCCACTCTACCTGCTGCAGGAACTGCTGAACGGCCTGGCCGAGAAGGGGGCCGCGCCAGATGACCGGCGCCTCCCGACGGGTGAGGAAGCCCATGGACATCATGGCCAGGCCGTGGGCCTGGAGAGGCCGGATGCGGTCGCCGTCGCCGACCTCCGGCTCTTCCCGCACCCCCGTGAGCACGGGCAGGCTGGGACCGTAGATGTCGGCGTCCAACAGACCGACCCGGGCGCCGCGGCCGCACAAGGCCAGGGCCGCGCTGAGGGCCACGGTGGACTTGCCGACACCCCCCTTGGCGGAGGAGAAGGCCACCGCGTTGGCCACCCCCGGCAGCGTCGTGGAGCCCTCTGGCAGGGTCCGCGGGAAAGCCATCGTCACACCCGTGGGCAGCCCTCGCGACCTCAGCCGAAGGCACTCAGCATGCGGTCGAGGAGACTCTTGCCCTCGCTCTCGGCGCGGCTCTTCTGGATCTCTTCCAACTGCTCGAGCAGACGCCGCTCCTCGGCGCCCAGATGGGTGGGCGTCCAGACCCGAACCTCGACGAGCTGGTCGCCGCAGCCGCGCCCGTCGACATCGGGAATGCCCTTCTGCCGGAGGCGGAAGACATGTCCGGACTGGGTGCCCTCGGGGACCTTCATGCGCACCTCGCCGTGGAGGGTGGGCACGGCCACCGAGTCGCCGAGGGCCGCCTGACCGATGGTGATGGGCAGCCGGAAGAGGATGTCGTTGCCCTCGCGCGAGAAGTGCTCGTGCTCCTCCTCCTCGATGAAGACGAGGCAGTCCCCCGGCGGGCCCCCGCGCGGACCCGCGTCTCCCTGGCCGCGCAGGGGGATGTAGTTGCCGGTGGTGACCCCGGCGGGAATGCGCACGGTGATCGTCGACGAGTCGCGCACGCGGCCCTCGCCCCTGCAGTCGCGGCAGGGGTCGGCGACGGTCCGGCCTTCGCCGCCGCAGGCGGGGCAGGCGGTGACGGTGACGGACTGCCCGAAGAAGGAGCGCGACACCTGCTGCACCTGGCCCACACCGTTGCAGGTACCGCAGGTCCTGGCGCCGGAGCCGGGCGCCGCCCCGCTCCCCTCGCAGGCGCCGCAGCGCTGCTGACGGGTCAGGTTGATCTTCTTCTCGGCGCCGGTGGCCACCTCCTCGAGGGTGAGCTCGAGGGCGATGCGCAGGTCCCTGCCCTTCGGGGGGCCGGAAGGACCTCGGGCCCGGCGGCGGCCGCCGCCGAAGATGCCGCCGAAGAAATCGCCGAGGATGTCCTCCACGTCGGTGGCGTGGGTGAAGTCGGACCACTGGAAGCCGCCGCTGCCGAAGTTGCCCTCCACGCCGGCGTGCCCGTAGCTGTCGTACTTCTGCCGCTTCTCCGAGTCGCTGAGGACCTCGTAGGCCTCGGAGGCCTCCTTGAAGCTCGCCTCCGCCTCGCCGTCGCCGGGATTGCGGTCGGGGTGGTACTTCAGCGCCAGCCTTCGGTAGGCGCTCTTGATCTGGTCCGCCCCCGCATCCCGTTCGAGCCCGAGGACCTCGTAGTAGTCGCGCTTCGCCATTCGGTCTCGCCCCTACCCTTCGTCGGTCCCCTCGTCCGGGCCGCCCTCGCCGTCCGGTCCTCCGGACCCGGCCCCGGAAGGACCCTCGTCGACCGGTGCCGTGCTGACCACGACCCTGGACGGACGGATCACGCGGCCGTTGAGCTTGTAGCCCTTCTCCATCTCCTGCATCACGGTTCCGGGTGGATGCTCCTCGGAGGGCATCTGCAGCATGGCCTCGTGCTGGTTGGGGTCGAAGGTCTGTCCCCCGGCCTCGATCTCCTCGAGGCCGTATCCGGAGAGGATTTCGTTGAACTGCCGGAAGATGATCTCGATGCCCTCGCGCAGCGCCGCCGGATCGGATGCCTCCTGCTCCAGGGCGCGGCGGAAGTTGTCGAGGAGGGGCGCCACCTGCAGGAGCACGTCGCGCAGGGTGTCGTCCCGGGTCTCGGCGCGGATCCTGACGGTGCGCTTGCGGAAGTTGTCGAGCTCGGCGGCGGTCCTGAGGTAGCGGTTCTGGTTCTCTTCGGCCTCCGCCAGGGCGCGCTCGAGGTCGGTGGGCCCGGCCTCGCTGCCGGCCTCTTCCTCCGATGCCTCCACCGCAGGGGCCTCGGGCTCCGCGTCGGGCGAGACGCCGGGCTCTTCGTCGGGCTGCTCCTTGACTTCTCGACTCATGGCTGATCGCGCTCGATGGTTGCGGCGGCGGCGCAGGGGGGCGCCGACCGCCGGATGCAGCGGGGCTTCCCGGAAGTGCGGGGATTCAGGAGACCAGCTCCGGCGCCCTCGACGCGGTGTAGTTCACCAGCGCCATGACGCGGTCGTAGGGCATGCGCGCCGGCCCCATGACGCCGATGACGCCGACGGCGCCGTGGACCTCGTAGCTCGCCGTCACCAGGCCGCACAGCCGGAGCCCCTGCGGGTCGTGCTCCTCGCCGATGGTGACGACCACCCCTTCGCGGTCGGAGAGCAGACCGGCCAGCTCGTCGCGGTGCTCCACCAGGTCCATCAGGTCGGCCACGTCCAGGGCGTCCCGGAACTCCGGCTGCGCGCAGATGTGGCGCGCCCCGGCCACGTGCAGGGCGGGTCCCGCAGACGGCGCCATGGACTCGAGCTGCTCGATCACCTGGCGCAGCAGGTCCTGCTGCCCCCTGGCCATGGCACCGAAGCGCTCGCGGACGGTCTCGCGCACCTCGGCCAGGGTCAGGCCCGCGAGGCGCTCGTTGAGGCGCGTCGAGACGCCGACCACCTCGCCGGGGTCGACGCTGGAGCCGACCTCGATCACCAGGCTCTGGACCGGCCCCGTCTCGAGAGAGACCACCAGCAGCAGCCGGCCCTCGGCGAGGCGCATGAGCTCGAGCCGCTGCAGGCGCACCTGCTCGAAGCCGGGCGCCAGCACCAGCCCCAGCTGCATCGACAGGTCGCCGATGATCCCGGCCAGCTGCCCGTGGATCTCGTCGGCCGAGACCTGCTGGAGCCTGGCCTCGAGCTGACGCCGCAGGACGCCGATGTGCGTGAGGTCCTGCCCGTCGAGGGCGTGGGAGGCGTAGAACCGGTAGGCCCTGTTCGTGGGAAGCCTTCCGGCCGAGGTGTGGGGCTGCCGGAGGAAGCCCTTCTCCTCGAGGCTGACCAGGATCTTGCGGATGGTGGCGGGGCTGGCCTCGAGACTCTCGCGCTCGAGCAGTCCGGCCGAGGCCACGGGGCTGCCGACCTCGACGTGGACACGCACCAGGGCCGCGAGGACGGTCTCCTCGCGCGGGGTCAGAAGCTCTCCCGGCAAGAGGCGCAGGTCCCTGCCTGCGATTCCCCTCCGTGGCCGGGGGGCGCGGGACCCCGGGCGGATGGCGGGGCCGGCGGCCTGACCGTGGGAGGGTTGTATGGGAAGGAGGCCATCTCGATCGAATTCGTGAAGGTAGGTTCGAGCCGCACCCTGTCAACCCGCTTGCAGAGTCGCCGCCAGGGGATCGGCGGCCGGCCCCTTCGGGACTCGAAGGACCCCGCGGGGGCGATCCCGGATTGCCTCGGCCCCGGTTGCCCGGTGCCCTGTATCGTGCCGAACTTTCCGCGGACCCACCGGAGTGGATCTCCCCATCCCAAGGAGCGACCGTGTCCCTTCCACGTGCCTTGCCCGGGTTCCTCGCCGCCA
>CAZEHQ010000263.1:0-5750 GCA_964512165.1 uncultured Gemmatimonadaceae bacterium
CTGCTGCTGGCGGCGTGGGCGGTCCTGGCCGGCTGCGGGCCGGGGATCGTGCTGCCGGAGGTCCCCCGGGACCGCACCATGATCCTGATGAACGGCGGCCCCAACCAGTACGCCCTGTTCGACAACCAGAACCCCTACATCCCGGGCTCGGACCAGGGCTTCCACATGGGCACCCTGCCCACGATCTTCGAGCCCCTCATCATGTACAACGTGCTCACCGGGGAGCACGAGAACTGGCTGGCCGAGAGCTGGGAGTACGACGACGACTGGACCGCGATCACGGTGCGGCTGCGCAAGGGCATCGAGTGGGCCGACGGCAGGCCCTTCACCGCCCGCGACGTGGCCTTCACCTTCGAGTTGCTGCGCGACCATGCCGAGGCCATGGTGCACCTGGCCGACCTGCCCGAGTTCTTCGAGGCCGCCGAGGTCGTCGACGACCACACGCTGAGGCTTCTTCTCAAGAAACCGGGCCCCGCCTTCTGGGCGACGACCCTGAGCAGCAACCACGGCATCCAGGTGTTACCCGAGCACGTCTGGCGCCATGTGGACCCGCTGGAGTTCACCTTCCACGACATCGACGGCGGCCTGCCCCTGGGCACCGGGCCCTACCGCCTCGTCTACGCCTCGCCCTACCAGAAGATCTACGACCTGCGCCGGGACTGGTGGGCGGCGCGGGAGGGGTTCAAGCGCCTGCCCCGGATGGAGCGCATCATCTACGTGCCGCAGCAGGAGGAGAGCCAGTCCGCCCAACTGCTGCTCACCGACCAGCTCGACATGGCGCCCATCATGCAGGTTCTCACCCTCGAGAGCGTGCTGGAGCGCAACCCGCGGGTGGTGACCTTCAGCGGCCGGGAGCCGCCCTACGGGTACCTGGACTGGTGCCCCATCGACCTCAACCTGAACTGCTCGGAGCCGCCCTACGACGATCCCGAGATCCGCCGGGCGATCAGCATGGCCATCGACCGCGACAAGGTCGTGCAGCTGGCCGAGTCGGGGGCCGGCGTCGTCGCCCTCCACCCCTTCACCCCCTACGAGTGGTTCGCCCCCTTCGACGAGGCCCTGCAGGAGATCCTCGCGCGCCACGGGTACGACAGCCGCCCCCACCCGGAGGAGGTGGTCCGCATCATGGAGGGCAAGGGCTACGCCAAGGACGAGGAGGGGTTCTGGCTCGACGCGGAGGGGGAGCGCGTCGAGATCGCCATGTACGTGCCCCAGTGGCTGCGCTCCTACGGTCCGCCCCTGACCCAGCAACTGCGCGACGCCGGCTTCGACGCCAACTTCGACACCTCGCCGGGCCTGACCTCCCTCGTGCAGACGGGGGAGCAGAAGGCCTCCCTCGGCTGCAAGGGGCCCAGCGGCGTGCGCGGCATGGACCCCTACCTGATGCTCTCCTACTACACCTCCCAGTACTACCGCCCCACCGGGCAGCCGGCGCCCCTGTGGTCGACGATCTCGCGCTGGCGCAACGACGAGTTCGACCGCATCGTCGAGCGCACCGCGCCGTTGCAGGTGGGGGACCCGGAGCTGCTGGAGCTGTTCACCGAGGCCATGGAGATCTGGGTGCGGGAGATGCCCGACATCTTCCTGGCCCAGTTGATCATCCGCTACCCCTGCAACACCACCCGGTGGAGCGGCTGGCCGAGCTGGCAGGACCCCTACGGCTTCCCCCACTCGTGGCAGTGGGAGTTGCTCAAGACCTTTATCCGCCTGGAGCCGGTGGGCAGGGGGTGATCGGCCGTGGGCACCCTTGCAGGGGGGAGGTTGCGAATCCAGGCGCACATCGTATGGTATTGGGGAGTGGCCGTAACGCTATCTGCGGTCAGGGTGGCCAGGAGTACGGAGCAACACTGATTGCGCGCGTCCTTGCGCGAATCCATGTAGCGCGAAGTCAACTACGGGACGGGATGATGTCGGTTCGCGGGATACTGGGCAGCCTCCAAGAGGTTGGTGGCTTGCTTGTCAAGCGAGGGACGGCCATGGGGCCGTTGGTCCCGACGCTAGTCCTGAGCGCCGTGTTGATCATTGCTGCCGTTCTGTTTCGGTCAACATTCGTGATAGAAGGTTGTCCGGTCATCAGCACAGTATTGTTGATCGCGGCCCTGTGGATCGTGTTCGACTATCATCGTCACTATGCATCGTTTGCGAAGAACGATCCTGACAGGCTGCAATCAGAACAGTACCGATACGAAACAGCACGGATGCAGATGATCGCAGCCAAGGAGTTGCCGCATCCTATTCCTGCCGAGAACCTGTCTCTGGATGACCCGAGGGAAAACCCGGCTGCGCCTGATTCAGCGTCGGAAGAAGAGACCCAACCTGCCTCACCTGACGCAGATGAGGAAAAGCTCCCATGAGACCGTATCTCTTTGCATACAGCCAAGCCTGCCCACAGGCACATGCACACGCTGTGCTCAACGACACCCAAGGAGTTGATACATGGGTGGCGCCATTCCCGTACGCCGCGATACTTGTCTCCAGACTCAGTACCCAGGACCTCAGCGCCATTCTTCGCGAGCGACTGCCCGGCGTGTGGTTCATGGTCACTGAAATGAGCACCCAGAGCGTCAATGGATGGCTTCCGGGAAACCTCTGGGAGTACGTGAACAATCCTCAGCAGGCATGGCGCCGTAGGTTGTTCCAGGGGCTGGTTCCGACCCCACCCGACTTGACTGCTGCCCGTTAGGGGACGATCAACCCGTCATTCTCCTGTGGCCGCGGCGTTGCGGGCGATGGACGAAGGCGCGAAGGCCCCGGAGCAGGGACTCCGGGTGAGTGCGCCCGGGGGGAGAGAGCGTGCCCCGGAGGGAGTAGGCGGGCCGGGATCCCCCACGCAGGTCGCCGAGGCCGCCGCCCGGGAGGCGGGGGCGCTCCTGCGCGACAACCTGCACCAGGCCGTCGTGGTGGAGACCAAGGGCCGGGCGGACTTCGTCACCGGCCTCGATCTGCGGGCCAACGACCTCATCCGCGCCCGCGTCGGCGCCGCCTTCCCGGACCACCGCTTCCTCACCGAGGAGACGGTCAACGCCCCGCTCGGCGACGAGCCGACGTGGATCGTCGATCCCGTGGACGGCACCCTGAACCTGGTCCACGGCTTCCCCTACATCTCCGTGAGCCTGGCCCTCGCGGTGCGCAAGGAGGTGGTGGCGGGCGTCGTCTACGATCCGTTGCGGGACGAGCTGTTCTCGGCGGCAGCCGGCGACGGCGTCACCTGCAACGGCAGCCCGATCTCCGTGGGCGGCGACGGCGATCTGTCCACGGCGCTGCTGGCCTTCGACCTGGCCCATGAGGAGGAGGCCGCCCGTGAGAGCATGGATCTGGCGTCGGCGCTGCGCCCCCGGGTGGCGGCGCTACGCCTGGCGGGCTCGGCGGCCCTGGCACTGTGCCACGTGGGCGCGGGACGGCTCGGCGGGTTCTTCCACCACCGCCTGGACCCATGGGACATGGCCGCCGGCATGCTGATCGTGGGGGAGGCCGGCGGCTGCTCGACCGCCTTCGACGGCGCGCCCGTGACCTGCCCGCGGACGGGCCCCCTGGTGGCCGGAAACGCAGCCATCGTGGGTCGGATCATCCGCGCGGAGCGGGAGCGCCGCGCGGCTCCCGGTCCCTGCCCGGGGGAGAGCCACCCGGCGAGGTAGCAGCAAGTCCCGGCCGGCCCACGGGCGGGGCTCTCAGAAATGCCAGGCCAGGTTCGAGGACAGGCCCATGCCGCCGGCCTGCAGGACCGCCGGCACCGTGACGCCCACCTCCTCGAACAAGGTGGTCCACTCGTGGTCCCCGTACCGGGTGTAGCGCGTCTCCAGCCGCAGGGAGACCTGCTCCCGGATCCCCTTCTCGAAGCCCAGGCCCGCCGTCCAGCCGTCCAGCTCCAGGTCGCGGCCGTCGGTCCCGGTGGTGAACGCGGGCGTGTCCGCGGCGGTGGAACAGGGGGTGGGGTCCATGCAGCCGTGGAACCCGGTCTCGAGGCGCGCCTCCAGGCGGCGGACGCCTCCGAGGGCGTAGAGTCCGCGGGCGCCGCCGAGGGAGAGCGTCAGTCCGTAGCTTCGGCCGGGCTCGAAGGACCAGTCGTCCGGCCAGCTCTCCCCGAGCTGGTTGCGGCCGGCGGACTCCCCGACCCCGTCGAGCCGGCTCTCGACGGCGCCGCCGTGAAAGGCGAGATCGACCTCGGCGCCCACGTCCGCGCCGCCGCCGCCAAGGGCCAGGCGGCAACCACCGAGGAGGCCGATCCCGGCCGCCGCGGCCGAGGCGGAGTCCTCGTCCTGCAAGAGCCTGCCGCGCCGCGGCTCGGGGACGAGGGTGGCCGGATCGGTGGTGTCCACGGTCTTCTCGAAGACGGCGCCGAGCCGTTCGGCCGGGATCTCGATGCCGGCGTGGAAGCTCAGGTCCCCGGCGAGGGCGGGGGATGGGAGCGCCGACAGCGCCGGCAGGGCCAGGAGCATGGCCGCGGCGAGGGCGGGGCGGACGGCTCTTGCATGGGGTCGCAGGGGTCGGGCGGCCGGGTCCGTCATCGTCATGCCTCCAATCGGTCTGAATCCTTCCGGCGGTGAGATGGAAGTGTCGCCGGAAGGTAGGCAATCCCCGGGGCCCGCGGCGCTTGCCGGGCGGGGGGGTGCCGTCCTTACATGCACGCCCCGCGAGGTTACCCGTGCAGCGCCCCGAAGCACCCCCCGGAGATCCCATGGACCGGATTCGAATCGCCCTCGTCGGCTGCGGCGGCATGGGCACCCGCCACCTCTACGGACTCGCCGAGCTGGCGAAGACCCCCTTCGCCAACGTCGAGCTGGCCGCCGTATGCGACATCCGCCCGGAGAACGCGGAACTGGCCGCCGGCGAAGCGGAGAAGCTCCTCGGCGCGCGACCCCAAGTCTTCACCGACCTGGAGCGGATGGCCCGGGAGGTCCCCGACCTGCACGCCGTCGACGTCGTCGTCGACCCCGGCTACCACCACACCGTCGCCTGCCAGGCCCTCGACCTGGGGCTGCACGTGATGGTGGAGAAGCCCCTGGCCATCACCGTCCGGGGCTGCCACCGCATCATCGAGGCGGCGCGGCGCAACAACCGCATCCTGTCGGTGGCCGAGAACTTCCGGCGAGATCCCTCGGCGCGCCTCGTGCGCCACCTCCTGGACCGCGGCGCCATCGGCCGTCCGTACATGGCCATCTACCACGCCCTGTCCCCGGGCAGCGACGTCATCATCACGCCGTGGCGGCACGACAAGGATCGCGGCGGCCTGCTGCTCGATGTGGCCGTCCACTACACCGACCTGATCCGCTACCAGCTGGGCGAGGTCGCGGAAGTCCATGGACAGGTCTGCCTGGCCACGCCGGTGCGCCGGCGGCCGCCCCGCCTCGACAGCCCCTACGAGTTCTACCGGCAGCGGCACACGGCGATGGAGGAGGAGGTGCACGCCACGGCCGAGGACAGCTCCATGGCGACCTTGCGCATGGCCAGCGGCGCCATGGTCAGCTGGGTCGTCGGCCTCGGCGGCCACGGAGGCTGCGGCGGGCAGGGCATCCTCGGCGACCGGGGGGCGCTCCGGAGCTTCGGCAGCCGCGGCGGCAGGGCCGTCCTGCAGGTGGCGGGCGTGGAGGACAAGGGCCACGAGCAGCTCGTGGCCGAAGCCGAGGGCTTCGAGCTGGAGCCCCTGGCCGCCCACTTCTTCCCCGAGGGCGTGGCCACGGCCGACGTCGACTGGAAGCTGCTGGCCCTGGAGTACTACGAGCTCGGCGAGGCGATCCTCAACGGGCGGCCGG
>CAZEHQ010000264.1:0-5729 GCA_964512165.1 uncultured Gemmatimonadaceae bacterium
CAGTTCATTGCTCCAGTTCTCGGCGCTGTTCTCCTTCGCCACCGAGTACGAGGAGAATCCGGACATCATGGGGTGGAACGCTTCCGCCTTCCGGACCTTCGTGCAGTTGACGCCCGGTGCCGACCCGGCCGCGGTTGGCGAACGCCTTTCCGGCATCGTCAAGGAGGCCAGGGGGTTGCCCGAGGCGCCGGCTCCCCACGTCCTGCAGCCCCTGGAATCGATCTACTTCGACACGGACGTGCCCAACACCATCGGCCCCCGCGGCAATCCCACGTACCTCGCCCTTAGCGCCATCCTCGCCGTGGTGATCCTCACCATCGCCGGGGTCAACTACGTCAACCTGGCCACGGCGCGGGCGGGACGGCGGATCCACGAGATCGGCGTCCGCAAGGCCCTCGGCGCCCATCGCGGCCAGCTCATACGCCAACTGCTGAGCGAGTCGGTGCTGATGAGCACGGCCGCCACGATACTGGGAGCCGCCCTCGCAGCGGTCCTGCTCCAACTCATGCCCGCCATCGCGGGATCCGCTTTCGACCTTCCCCCGTTGCACTGGTCAATCTCCACCTTCGCCGGGGCCGCGGCGCTGGCAGCAGGGGTCGGAGTGATGGCGGGCGCCTACCCGGCCTGGATCGTGGCGCGCCTGCAGCCCAACAGACCCCGTCGCGGCGGCGGCCGGGTATTCGGTTCTCGCATGCTACGGTGTCTGGTTGTGAACCAGTTCACGGCCACTACGGCGTTGCTGACGATGACGCTCCTCATGTGGCACCAGCTCGACTACATCCAGGACCTCCTCCGTGAGAACTCCATCTTGAGGTTGAAGCCGGAAGAGGTGGTGGTGATCCGCAACCGCGGCCTCACCGTGGATCAGGCCCGGGCTTTCAAGACGGAGCTGCTTCAGGACAGCCGCATCGCCGGGGTGAGCATCTCCATGTCGGTGCCCGGCGAGGGTTCGAGATCGGCGCACATGGCGGAAGGACGGAGGATCTGGAGGTACCAGGTAGATGGCGACTTCGTCGAGATCATGGGCCTGCGCATGATCCAGGGACGCGCCCTCACCGATCAACCGGCCGATGCCGAGGCCCTCGTCATCAACCAGACCGCCGCCAGGGTCCTGGGCCTGGAGGAACCACTGGGAGAGACCCTCCCCGGCTGGGGGGACAAGCGCGTCGTGGGTGTGGTAGAGGACTTCCACTTCGACGGCGCCAGGAGTGCGGTAGAGCCCCTGGTCATGGGACAGCTCCATGGAGCGGCGGGCGTCCTCACCGTGCGGGTACGGTCCGGACATCTCGACGAGGCCCTCGCGGTCATCGACGAGAGGTGGGCAGCCCTCGCCCCCTACCGCCCCATCCAGCGCCACTCCCTCGAGGAGACCGCCGGCCAACTCTACTCCGAAGAGCTGATGGTGGGCCGCGCCCTCACGGCCTTCCTCTTCCTGGCCATCGCCGTCGCCGCCGTGGGGCTCTTCGGCATGGCCGCCCACGCCGCCCACGAGCGCACCCGCGAGATCGGCGTGCGCAAGGTCTTCGGCGCTTCCGCCGGCGGCCTCACCGCCATGATGCTGCGCGACTTCGCACGGCCCGTGGCCATCGCCTTCGTCCTCAGCGTCCCGGTCGCCTGGTGGCTGGGCAACCAGTGGCTCCACGACTTCGCCTACCGCGTGGAGATGGGAGTCGGCCTTTTCGTGGTGTCGGGAGCCCTCTCCTTCCTCGTGGCCGGCCTGACGGTGGGCCACCAGGCGATGCGGGCGGCCCTGACCAACCCGGTGGAAACGCTGCGCACGGAGTAAGACACGACTGGAGATCACCATGATCGAGATGCACGACATCGAGAAGTACCACCAGACTGGTTCCCTCAAGACCTACGTGCTGCGCCACGTGCACCTGAAGGTGGATAAAGGCGAGTTCGTGTCCGTCATGGGGCCGAGCGGCGCCGGCAAGTCGACCCTGCTCCACATCATGGGCATGCTCGACGAGCCGACGGCCGGCGCCTACCGCTTCCTCGGAGACGAGGTGAGCGGCATGGGGGAGAAGGAGCGCACCGAGGTGCACCGGCGGCACATCGGCTTCGTCTTCCAGGCCTACCACCTGATCGACGAGCAGACGGTCTTCGAGAACCTGGAAATGCCCCTCCTCTACCAGAAGGTGAAGGGCTCCGAGCGCAAGGCGCGGGTGAGCGAGCTGCTCGACCGCTTCCAAGTGGTGGCCAAGAAGGATCTCTTCCCGCACCAGCTGTCCGGCGGCGAGCAGCAGCGCGTCGGCGTGGCCCGCGCCCTCATCGGCCAGCCGAGCCTGATCCTGGCCGACGAGCCCACGGGCAACCTCAACTCCCGGCAGGGGGAGGAGGTGATGGTCATGCTGCGGGAGCTGAACGGTGAGGGCACGACGATCGTGCAGGTGACCCACTCGGAGAAGAACGCCGGCTACGGCAGCCGGGTGGTGCACCTGCTGGACGGCAAGGTGAAGGTGGAGGGCGAGTCATGACTGTCCTGGCACCGCTGCTGTTGCTCACATCCCTGCCCGCCACCGCGGCCGACCCGGCCGGTCTCTCCTACGAGGTCCGCTTCACCGGGGAGAAGATGACCCTGGACGGACATGCCCACGAGAAGAGCTGGGCCCTGGCGCCGGCCATCGAGCTGACCGACCGGCACTACACCGGCCTCATGGCGATCGACTCGGTGAGCACGCGGGTGAAGGCCCTGTGGAACGACAAGGGGCTGATGGTCCTGTACCACTGCCTGGACGCCCACATCCAGGCCGAGGTCGCCGAGCGCGACGGGCCGGTGTACACCGACGACACCGTGGAGTTGTTCCTCGATCCGGACATGGACGGCACGAACTACCTCCAGGTGGCGATCAATCCCCGCAGCGCGAGGAGGGACCTCCTCATCCCCGAAGCCGGCGGCACGAACTTCACTACCGACTGGGATCCCGATCTCACGAACGCCATCTACGCGGAGGGCACCCTCACGGATCGGTCGGACCGGGACGAGTGGTGGACGGTGGAGCTGTTCCTTCCGTGGAGCGGCCTGGGCAGGAAGGCCCTGGACCTGAGCTGGGAGAGCGATGACTTCACCTACGAGGTGAACGCGAGGGACGTGCTGGGCGAAGGGGCGGTTCCACCCCGGGCCGGCGACAGGTGGAAGGCCAACTTCAACCGCTTCGATCAGGGCCGGGGAGTGAGGAAGACCCTGGTCGATGAAGAAGGAGGCATCAAGGAGGAATAGCCATGCTGCGCAACCATTGGATCATCGCCTGGCGCAACCTGATGCGCCACCGCCTGCACACGGCCATCAACCTCGCCGGTCTAGGCCTGGGCATGGCCTTCTGCCTCCTCGCCTGGCGCTTCGCCTCCCAGGAGTGGTCCTTCGACCGCTTCCACGGCAAGGGGGACCGGATCTACCGCGTCTACATGGAGATCACCCTGCCGGAGATGGGGCGGGTCGCCTCGGCCGACATGGTCGAGCTGGCCTTCGCCCCCGAGCTGGAGGCCCTCTCCCCCCTCGTGGAGCGGACCGTCCGCCTCAGCGCCGGGGAGGGGAGCGACAAGAGCGACCGCTTCGTGCGCGCCACCTTCGCCGGCAACTCGAGCGACGAGGAGATCCTCCTCGTCGATCCCGGCTTCTTCGAGGTCTTCGACTTCCCCCTGCTGCGGGGCGACGCCGCCACGGCGCTGACGGAGCGCAACTCCGTCGTGCTGGGCCACGAGATGGCCCAACGCCTCTTCGGCGGCGCCGATCCGCTGGGGCAGAGCCTCAGCCTGGTCTCCCCGGACTGGGGGAGAGCCGAGGACTTCACCATCACCGGCGTGGCGGCGCCCGTGCCGCGAACCTCGTCGATCCAGTTCAACATGCTCCTTCCCTTCGACAACTCGGAGTTCCTCTTCATGGACTCTCCGGACGAATGGGAAGGCACCTGCAACGCCTACGTCCTGCTGAAGCCCGGGGCCAACCCCGCCGATCTGACGCCGGCCCTCGCCCAGCTCGGCCGGACCTGGCTGCGGCTCCACGAGGACGACCTGCCCGCCGACTTCCCGGCCGATGCCTCCCCCTACCGCCTGCAGCCGCTCACCGGCCTGCGCTCCGACACCGGTCTGCTGCGATGGGTGGGGCACGGCGTCGTCGAGCCGCGGGACCCCTACGTCTCCTACATCCTCGGCAGCATCGCCCTGGCGGTGCTGCTCATGGGGTGCATCAACTTCGTCAACCTCGCCATCGGCCGGGCGTCGCTGCGGGCCTCGGAGGTGGGTGTGCGCAAAGCCGTCGGAGCCGGGCGCGGCCACCTGATGCGCCAGTTCGTCGGCGAGGCGGCGGTGCTCTCCGTCCTCGGCCTGGGGGCCGGGTGCGCCCTGGCCGAGCTGATCCTGCCGGCCTTCAACGCCACCTTCTCCCAGGAGCTGTCCCTCGGGCTGACCCAGCCGGGCACCCTCGGCGCGCTGGCGGCGTTGCTGGTACTCGTCAGCCTCGGGGCCGGCTGGTATCCCGCCCTCGTCCTCTCCCGCCTGGCGCCGATGAGCGCCATCCGGCGCAGCCTGTCCACGGCCGGGATCACGCGCATCAGCCGCGTCCTCGTGGGCGTGCAACTGGCCATCTCCGTGGCCCTCATCACCTGCACCCTGATCATGTACCACCAGCTCGACCACGTCATGGCCCGCGACATGGGGCTCGACCAGGAGCGCGTCATCGCCGTCCACACGGAGCCCGTCAACAACCCCGATCAGGTCCGGCTGGTGGAGCCCATGCTGAACCACCACCGCATCGCCTCCATCTCCCTGTCGGACGACGACTTCCTGCGCGACGAGTATCCCTCCGACTACCGGGCCACGACCCCGGAGGGCCGCGAGGCGAAGGTCCGGCGGTTCATGGTCGACCACCAGTTCGTGCGCACCATGGGCCTGGAGGTGATCCGAGGCCGCGACTTCTCGCCGGCCAAGGGCGACAAGGAGAGCGTGGTCCTCATCTCCGAGAGTTCGGTGGCCCGCCTCGGACTCGCCGATCCCGTGGGCGAGACGGTGGAGCTGATGCGCGTCTCCCCCTCGGGCCGCAAGTCCCGGGGCCACTACCGCATCGCCGGCGTGGTCAAGGACTTCACCTTCGAGTCGGGGTACGAGGAGAGCCCGCCAGGCCTGCTGGCGCTCCATCCCGGCCTGCCCGGCGAAGGCGAGTTGATGCTCGTGCGCGTCAAGCCGGGGGACCTGCAGGAGGTCCTGCAACACCTGCGGCAGGCCTGGAACGGCGTCGTCAGCTACTCCGACTTCGACTTCTCCTTCCTGCAGCAGGACCTGGAGGCCGCCTACCGCGACGAGCTGCGCTGGCGCCGCGTCATCACCTGGGCCGCCGCCGGCGCCGTCCTCATCTCCGCCCTCGGCGCCTTCGCCCTCACCGCCCTCGCCGTCGGCCGCCGCACCAAGGAGATCGGCATCCGCAAGGCCCTCGGCGCCACCGTCGTCGGCCTCATGGCCCGCGAGTTCGCCTGGCTCGGCCTCCTCGGCGCCGCGGCGGCCAGCCCCCTCGCCTGGTGGTGGATGCGCGACTGGCTCGACGGCTTCGCCTTCCGCATCGACCTGTCGCCCTGGCACTTCGCCGCCGGGGCAGCGATCGCGCTGGCGGCGGTCCTGCTCAGCTCCTGCCACCAGGCCTGGCGGGCGGCGCGGGCGGATCCGGTGCGGGCGTTGCGATACGAGTAAGAGAAAGGACCCGAGATGCTGCGCATCTACCTGCTCATCGCCCTCCG
>CAZEHQ010000265.1:0-5709 GCA_964512165.1 uncultured Gemmatimonadaceae bacterium
ACGAGTACGACAGCGCCTACTTCGCCAAGACGGCGAAGTTCCTGTACTACCGCCCCCATGTGCTCCTCATCAACAACATCGAGTTCGACCACGCCGACATCTACCGCGACCTGGACGAGATCCGCCGAGCCTTCCGGCAGGTCGTCAACCAGGTGCCGCGCACCGGCCTGATCCTGGCCAACGGAGACGATCCCGTCGTCGCCGAGACCGTCGCCGAAGCCCCGGCTCCGGTGGAGACCTTCGGCCTGGGCCCCCTCAACCACTGGCGGGCCCTCGAGGTGGAGGCCGGCGAGCGCGGACAGTCCTTCGACCTCGTACGTGACGGGCAGCCCTACGGCCGCCCGCGGCTGTCCCTCGGCGGCGAGCACAACCTGCGCAATGCCCTCGGAGCGTTGGCGGCGGCGGCCTTCACCGGAGCCGACCCGGAACTCTGTGGCGCGGCCCTGCCCGGCTTTCTCGGCGTGAGCCGCAGGCAGGAGCACCTCGGCACCATCGGCGGAGTCCGGCTCATCGACGACTTCGCCCACCATCCCACGGCGGTGGCCCAGACCCTGGCCGGCCTTCGGCAGTCCTTTCCCGGGGGCCGGCTCTGGGCCGTCTTCGAGCCCGCCAGTGCCTCGAACGCGCGGGCGACCTTCGAGGCCCTCTACGTCCAGGCCTTTGCCGAGGCCGACGCCGTCATCCTCGGGGCGGTTCCGCGTCCGGAGCGCAGCGGCGAGGAGGAACCGTTCTCGCCGGGTCGCCTCGCCGGTCAGCTGCGCTCGCGGGGCCTCGAAGCCCGGCACCTGCCCTCGCCCGAGGCGATCGCCGCGCACCTGGCCGACCACGCGTCCCCGGGCGATACGGTGCTGTTCATGAGCAACGCCGGCTTTGGCGGCGTGCAGCAGCTGACGGCGGAAGCCCTGCGCCGCCGGAGCTGATCCCGCCTTCCCACCCCATCGGGGACGCCCGGAAGCGAGACTCCCGGCGGAGAGTGGGTGCCTCCGTCGCCGGGAGTGTGAGCAGGCGGCCACGTCCCGGGGCTTCCTCCAGCGGTTCGGCAGTTCTCCGAATTCGCTGCAGAGCAATGAGTTGCGGAATCACCCCAGAGTCGGCACGGGAGTTGCACCGAGACGGGCCCGGCAGGCGGAAGGTCATTCGCCCGCTCCCACCCTTTCCCGGGAGGCATTCCCCATGCTGACTCAAGTGTTGCGCATTTCCCCTTGGCTGGCCGGCTGGCTCATCCTCACCGGCGCCGGCTCCGCTGGCGGCGAGCCGGGGCCTGTCGTCGTGAGCGAGTTGATGTGGGCGGGCAGCTCCGCCTCCAGCTCCGACGAGTGGATCGAGCTCTACAACCGCGGCTCCGACACGGTGGACCTCGCCGGCTGGACGATTACCCGCGGCGAAGGCGAGGACGAGAGGGTGATGGTCCTCATCGAGTCCGGCCAGCTGCCGCCGGGCGAGGTCTTCCTGATCTCCAACTACGGCCACGAGGACGAACGCTCCCGCCTGGCGGCGGCGCCCTCCCTCGTCGACCCTCAGGTCTCCCTGCCCAACAGCAAGCTCCGTCTTCGCCTCTACGACGGGCCCCCCGAGTCGGGATCCGTCAGCGATCTGGTCGACGACGGAAAGGGCGCGCCCTTCGGCGGTCTGAGCGGGGATACCAAGGCGGCCATGGTGCGGACCGACCTGGAGGCCCCGGGGGACGAGAAGAGTTCGTGGACAACGGCCACCGCGGCCAGCGGATGGGATCCGGGGGCAACCGAGCTCGGCACCCCCGGCGCCATGCCCGGCGAGCAGTCCTCGACGGAGATCCCCACCCACGTATGGGCCGTCGCCTGGGGGACCATCAAGCACGGGCTCTGAGAGCCGCGCCCGGCGACAGGTTCGTATCTTCCTGTAATCGGCATCTCGCACACAGCCCCGCCGCCCCGCACTCCGGCGGCGGCGGGGCCAGCACGACTCACAGGGCCATCTCTCTGCCCCCGCTCCCGGCCCTCCGCGGCCTCATCCTTCTACTGGCCTGCCTCGGCTGCGGCGATCCCGAAGGTCCCCCCCGGCCTGCGCCCGGAGTCTTCACCGATGTCACCGAAGGTTCGGGGATCGACTTCGTCCACGTCACCGGCGCCGACGGACGCTACGCCTATCCCGAGACGTTTGGCGCCGGGGCCGCCTGGGTCGACTACGACGGGGATGGCTGGCTCGACCTCTACCTGATCCAGGGCGGCAACCTGCTGCCCTCGGGAGGGACCCGCCCCCCTCCGAGCAACCGGCTCTACCGGAACCTGGGGCGGACGACCGGCCCAAGCCTTCGGTTCTCCGATGTCACCGAGGCCACCGGTGCCGGGGATGAGGGCTACGGCATGGGGGCCGCCGCCGCCGACGTCGATGGGGACGGCAGCGTCGATCTGTTCGTCACCAACGTCGGCCCGAATGCCCTCCTCCTTCAGAGGGATCGGCGGTTCCAGGAGCGATCGGCAGCCGCGGGCGTCGACGATGCCCGCTGGGGCACGGGAACGGGCTTCGTCGACGTCGACCTCGACGGTGACCTCGACCTCGTCGTCGTCAACTACGTCCCTTTCGACGAGGAGCGCATCCCGGTCTGTCGGCGGGGCTCGATCCGCACCTACTGCGACCCGGACCGCTATCCGGGGACCCGGGACCTCCTCTACCGAAACGAAGGCGGAGGGAGAGACCTGGCCATGACGGACGTGACCTTGGAGGCTGGCCTCACCGGCGTCGGACGGGGGCTCGGGCTGGCCATGGCCGATATCGACCTCGACGGCGACACCGACTGGTTCGTGGCCAACGACGGCGAGGCGAACTTCCTCTATCGGAACGACACCGGGAGCGGCGATCCCCCCCGCGTGACGGAGACAGGCCTGGCTTGGGGAGTGCGGTTCAACGCCGACGGCCGCGCCGAGGCCGGCATGGGCGCGGACTTCGGCGACGTGGACGGGGACGGCTGGCCGGACCTGGTGGTGGCCAACTTCTCACGCGAGACCAACACCCTTTACCGCCATGGCGGCCGGGAGAGCCCGGGTTACACGGACGAGACCCGTCCTCGCGGACTGGCCTCGCCCAGCTTCCTGCCTCTCGGTTTCGGTGCCGCCTGGTTCGACCCCGACGCCGACGGCGACCTCGACCTGGCGGTGGCCAACGGTCACGTCCTCGACCGCATCGCCGATATCGACGGCGGCCTGTCCCATGCCCAACCCGACCAGCTGCTGGCCAACGACGGCAGCGGACGCTTCAGCGAGAATCCGGCCTGGACCACGGGGCTCCCGCCTCTCGTGAGCCGCGCCCTGGCCGTCGGAGACTGCGACAACGACGGCGACGAGGATCTGATCGTCACCGCCAACGGGGCAGGTCCCCGCCTGCTGCGCAACGACCGAAGCGGGGGGACCCGGTTGAGCCTGACCCTCGTCTCGATGGAACCGGGCAACCGAAGCGGGCTGGGGGCCCTGGTCGAGGTCCGGACCGGCGGGCGCCTGCTCCGCCGCCAGGTGCAGGGCGCCGGCAGCTACCTGTCCGCCTCGGACCCGAGGGTCCACATTGGACTGAACGGTGCTACCGGGGCGGCGGTCACCGTAAGCTGGCCCCGCGGCGGCCGCGAGGGCTGGGAATTGGCCGCCGGCACCCACACCCTGAGACAGGGATCCGGATCCGTCGACGACGGGCACCGGTGAGAACGGAAACGAGCCCGGCCGCAAGGCGCGGCCGGGCTCGTCACGGCAGGACCGACGGCCCAGGCTACTGGGCGTACTGACTGACGTTGGCGATGCCGCCGGGCTGGGTCAGGGCGAAGACGATCAGGTTGACCCCGAACTGGAGGCCGCGCTCCCGGGCATCGGCATTCGGATCGCCCCAGAACCAACTGATGTTGAGATCGGAGAAGATCACAGCCACCCGGCCCCGGAGCTCGAGCATCTCGAGGTCGAAGACATTGCCCCCGGGCGCCCCTCCCTTGGGAGGACCGTCGCCGAAGTCGTAGAAGCTGGAGAACAGGGAGTGGTTCTTCTCGACTCGCTGCCATCGGGCGCCGTCGCCGGAGAGGACTTTCTCGTCCTTCATGAGCGACTTGAACTGGCGGTCGAAGATGGTGCCCGCCGTGCCCGCGCCCGAGCCCTCCAGGCTGCCCTCGGAGTTGGCATGGCGAATCTCCTCCGCAAAGAGGAACCCACCCTGCCGGAGGTACTCTCCCAGGTTCTCCTTCTCCGTGGAGGAGAAAGAGAAGATGGCGTTGTTCCCGGTCATGTAGAGGAAAGGTTCCTTGAAGATCTGCGAGTCGCTCAGACGCAGCGTCACCCCCTCGATGCGGGCGTTGATGCGCGTATGGTCGCGCATGTAGCGCATCAACTCCTCCACGGCGGTGGGGAAGCGGTCCGTGCTCTTGTTGGCCAGGTCGTAGTCCATGACGCTCATGTTGAAGAACCCGCGGATGTTGCGCTTGTTCTCCGGGTCCTGGATCAGGATCGCCTGGTAGCGGCCGAAGTCGAGGTCCTGGACGTTGAGCAACTCCTGCTTCAGACTCAGGGCCTCCTGGACGGGGGCCGCCGTCTCCGTGAGTTCGATCATCTCGACCTCGTCGAAGGCCAGATCCTCCGCCTTGGCCCCGGAGAACGTGCCCAGCACCTGGCTCCCGGGCAGCACCGCGCCGAGGAGGTCGGACCCGATGGCGCTCACGTCGGCGATGGCATTGATGTCGGTGGGCAGATCCGGCGGCGACAGCGACGCCAGCATTTCCATCTGCACCTCGGAGATCTCGGGCTGCTTGGCCAGGTCGAAGTTCTTCTCGAGGATCGGCGGCGGCGCCTGGAAGCGGATCAGCTTCGCCTCCTCCTCGGTGACCTGCTGCTCGTAGTACCAGGCGACGCCCCAGGCGATGGCCTCGATGACTATGGCCACCGCGAGACTCACGAACAGGGCCCCTCGCCTGCCGGCCGTGGCCCGCCAGAGGACATAGACCAACGCCGCGGCGAGGAGGGCGGCGAGGAGCAGCACGTGCGTCTTCGAGAGCAACCCGATGACGACGAGGTGAAGGGCCGCAGCGATCCCGAAGGAGCTGTACAGTATTCTCTTTCGTTCTTCCACTTTCCGTTCCCCGTGGCTTGTTCAACTGGGCCCCGCCGGCAAGGCCGGCGGGGCGTTGGGGTCGACTACTTCCCTCGCTGCGGCTCGGTGGCGATGATCTGGTCGACCACCCCCACCTGACGAGCGATATCCATGATCTGCACGATCTGGCCATGGGTGGCGCGCTCGTCGCCCTGGATGATGATCATCGTCGTGTTGTCCAGGATCTGACGCTTCTCCTGGATCCGGTCCTTCAAGTTGGCGAAGGTCACGGTCTGGTGATTCAGCTTCATGTTGCCGTCCTGATCGACAACGATGAACAGGTTCTCCTTCTCGGGCGCCTGCGCCTCCTCCGCCTCGGGCAGCTTGATGTCGAGGCCCGGGGTGATGGCGAAGACCGCCGTCACCATGAAGAAGATCAGCAGCTGGAACACCACGTCGATCATCGGCGTGAGATCCGGCTTCTCGTCGTAGCGCCTCTTTTCCTGTGCCATTTCGGCCTCCGAGCCCCCCCGGTTAGGCGGTCTGGCTCTGCCAGCGGCGCAGCAGGGCGTCCACAAACCCGTGCCCGTAGGGCTCGAACTGGATCCCCTTGCCCTCGGCGCGCTGTGCGAAATAGGTGTAGATGGCCAGCGAAGGCACGGCGATGACGAGACC
>CAZEHQ010000266.1:0-5705 GCA_964512165.1 uncultured Gemmatimonadaceae bacterium
CGCAGCAGGGCCCCGTTCTTGAAGCCCTTCCAGCCGCGGTACTCCACCGTCTCCACCGTCGCTTCCGACTTGAAGTGCAGCCTGAGTCGGACAGGTACGTCCTCATCAAGAAGCACTTGCATCCTGCATCCTCAGGTGATCCAGGCCTAGATAGGAGAGCTCGATGTATGACTCCAGTTGCCAGCGCTCAACGGTGGGATAGTCCTGAAGAAATTCCTCGATGGAGTGCCCGCCCTTGAGATAGCCCAACAAGCAGTCTACCGGCACCCTCGTACCGGCAAAGACCAGATCGCCACTGTGGATTTCCGGATCACGCTGGACAACCCTGTCCAATGCCATGTCGCCGTGTCGTGCATTGCCCATCTGGGGCTCTCCTCTCGTCGCCCTCTTGGGACCTTCGCCACCCGTGAGAGTGCTATAGAAGGTACGCTGCGAACCGTCAACTCGTTGTACTTCGTTGCGCGCGTCTGTCAGCCGCGCTTTCCCATGGCGGGTCCCCGCCCTCTCCCCTTCAGATAGCGGCACCCCTTCGCCGCCACATCCAGCGGCGACTTGCCCTTGCGGTTGCGGATCGTGGTCCTCGCGCCGAGGAGGATCAGGTATTCGGCGTTCAGGTCGTACCCACCCTGGCAGGCGAGGAACAGCGGCGTGCGGCCCTTGGCGTCCTGGGCGTCGACGTCGGCCCCCGCCTCGATGAGCAGAGCCATGAGGTCCACGTTGGATGGCAGGGAGGCCATGTTCTGGTGGGCTACCGCGGCCTGGTGCAGGGGCGTCTTCAGCGAGTTCGAGTCGGCGTCGACTTCGGCGCCGGCGTCGAGGAGCATCCGCGCGCAGTCGAGGGCGCCCTGCTTCGCCGCCCAGTGGAGAGGCGTGAAGCCGCTGGCATCGCCGGCCCTCACCATCCCCGGATCGTCCCGGAGCAGCTGGCGCACCCGCCAGGCGTCGTCGAGCCCGCAGGCGGACCAGATGTCGTAGCGGGCCCCGTACTCCAGCAGCAGGGCCGCCACCTCGCGGCCGCTGCGGTGGTTCGACCGGCCGTTGGGGTCGCGCCGGGCCCAGGGGTCGGCGGTGGGCCAGTTGTTGGCCAGGACGGCCCGCTGCAGGGGCGTGGAGCCGTCCTCCCCCAACCGCGCCTCGATGGTGCGGGCGGCGCCGTGCTCCAGCAGGACCTCCGTCATCTCGGGCTGGGCCAGCCAGGCGGCCGTGTGCAGCGGCGTGCGGTGGGAGGCGAGGCCGCCGTGGGGCGGCTCCACCGCCGCCTCGGCCGGGTCCGGGGCGCCGCCGGCCTCCAGCAGCAGGCGCACGCTCTCCAGGCAGCCGGTCCAGACGGCTCCGTCCAGGGGGCCGAAGGCTCCGGGCTCGTGGTCGAGACGGGCCCCCTGCTCCAGGAGGAAACGCACGATCGGCTCGCCGGCCTCCCAGGACAGGGCCATGGCCAGGGCCGCGGGACCGGCGCCGGCGATCAGGGAGGGATCCTCCGCGGCCAGGGCCCGCAGGCGCGGCAGCGAGGCCCGGTGCGGGCGGCGCCAGTCGCCCATGGCGGCCTCCACGAAGGCCCGCTCCTTCGAGGACATCCGGTCCCGCGTACGCCGCGAGGACGCCTGCCGGTCGTGGGACTCCCAGAGCCGCTCGCGCCAGGCCCGCACCTGGGCCGGGGTCTCCCGCTGCGCGGACGGATCGCCGCCGCCGTACTCCGCTTCGAGGACGTAGCGCGCCTGGCGCAGACCGACGGCCGCGGCCAGCTCGTCGTCGGGGGTCTCGGCGAAGGGCAGCAGGCTGTCGCGGAATCGCTGGAGGGCGGCGGGGCTGCCGTCGCGGGCGGCCTTCAGCAGGTCCCGCGCCTCCCGCTTGAGGTCCCACCCGGGGTCGGCGGGACAGGCGCGCACGGGCAGGGCCGCCTGCCGCGCGCGGTCGACGGCGGCCACCAGCCGCCACCAGGTGTGGAATCCGTGGCGGCGGGCGATGTCATGCTGCGCCTGGTCGAGACAGCCCTCCGGCCGGCGGGCGTGCAGTTCGGCGGCCTGGCCCTCGTAGGGGGCGAGACGGGTGCCGACCTCCGCCCGCGGGTTGCGGGAGTCGCCGCTTGCCAGCGCCGCGCACCGCTCGAGGGCGGACCAGCCGCGGAACCCCAGCTCGCGGGCGATCACCTGCCGGGCGTCGCGCAGCGGCAGCGGCGCCGAGCGGATCTCGTGGTCCGAGGATCCCCCGAACCGCCGCAGGTGTCGGCGCAGGCGCCCGGCCACAAAGGGGCTGCCGGAGCGGTGCGCCCTCTGCAGGCTCCGGGCCTGGTCCTCGAGACGGTCCAGGTCGGCGCCGGGTGGCAGCTGTCCGTTGACGGTCTTCCCCGTCCTGTCGCGGTTCATGCCCCTCCTTGCATCCCGGCCGGGCGGCGCCCGAGGCGGCCGGCCCGCGTGGCGGGGCCCTCCGGGGTCGTCGTAGTTTGGGGCCCGACCTGCAAACCCAACCCGGAAAGGCCATCCCATGGCGGACGCATCCCGTTACTTCGTCTTCGTCGCCCTCACCGGCGACCGGCAGGTCCAGGCCTGGTCGATGGACCCGGCCACCGGCGCCCTGGAGCTGCGCTCCGTCAGCGACGCCCACGGCCCCATCGGCTCCCTGCACCTGCACCGGCCCACGGGCATGGTCTACGGCGCCCACGTGCAGTCCACCGAGCTGTCGAGCTACCGCCTCGACACCGCCACCGGCGCCCTGTCCCACGTCAACACCGTCGACACCGGCCTGGCGACGCCGGCCCTGGCGATCACCGACGGCGCCGGGCGCCACCTGATCGCCAGCTACTACACCGGCGGCGGCGTCACCGTGCACCGCATCGCCGAAGACGGCTCCATCGGCGAGCAGGTGGAGTACGTCGACACGGGTCCGAAGGCCCACGCCGTGCTCATCGACAGGGACCGTTTCGTCTTCATCCCCCACGTCTGCCCCAACAACAAGACCTCCCAGTTCCGCTACGACGCCGCCACCGGCCGGCTGACCCCCAACGACCCCTTCGAGGTCGTCCCCGCCGTGGAGCACACCGGCCCCCGGCACATGTGCTTCGCCCCCGTGGACGGGGTCGTCTACACCGTCAACGAGCAGGGCAACACCGTCACCGTGCACCGCTACGACGGCGACGCCGGCACCCTCGAACCGGTGCAGGAGGTCTCCACCCTGCCCGAGGGCTACGACGAGGTGAGCCACACGGCCCATGTGGAGGTCCATCCCAACGGCCGCTGGGCCTACGCCTCCAACCGCGGCCCCGGGGACAGCATCGCCGGCTTCGAGATCGCCGCCGACGGCGGCCTTTGCCCCTTCGGCCACTTCCCCGTGCCGTCGAGCCCGCGCTCCTTCAACATCGATCCCTCGGGGCGGTTCTGCTACTGCGCCGGCGAGACCGCCGGCCGCATGCGCTCCTTCCGCGTCGACCCGGATTCCGGCGCCCTGGAGCCGTTCGACGAGCGCGAGGTGGGCGACGCGCCCTTCTGGGTCATGGTCCTCGGGTTCTGAGGGAAGGGGACCCCTTGAAGAGAGCTGCGGCGGATGGCCGGTCGGCCCCCGGGGGCTGCGGCCGTCAGGGGAAAGACCCGCGCTGGCGGCTAGTCCGGCCAGGGCGGGCGCCCCGGTCTCAGTTGCCGGAGGAACTCGTCCACGGGCAGGCACAGAACGCCGTCCACGTCGAGGCGGTCCGCCCCGCGGTACAGGTGAATGGGCCGGGCCTCGGGGTAGTCCTCGCAGAACGCGCGCAGGCCCCGCAGGTCCGAGCCTCGCACCGCCGCCGTGCTCTTGACCTTGAAGGCCCACAGCCCCTGCTCGCCGTAGATCACGAAGTCGACCTCGGTCCCGGAGGGGGTGCGCCAGAAGGAGAGGCTGTGCTCCGCCGGGGTCAGGTCGACCCAGGCCCGCAGGTGCTGGGCCACCAGCCCTTCGAGGGCGCCGCCCTCGATCTCCTCCGGACGGTCGAGGGGGCCCGTGGGCCGCAGCGATCGGAAGACGCCGGCGTCGAAGAGGTAGAGCTTCGGCCGCGACGTGACCCGGCGGCCGGCGCGGCGGCGGAAGACGGGCAGGCGGAAGGCGAGGAGCAGGTCCTCGAGGATCTCCACGTAGCCCTCGGCGCTCTTGCGCCCCACGGCGCAGTCGCGGGCCAGGTTGGTGATGTTCAGCAGACCGCCGTGGGCGAAGGAGATCGCTTCGAGAAAACGCGAGAACTGGCCGATGTTGCGCACCAGTCCCTCCGCCTGGACCTCTTCGCGCAGGTACAGGGAGGCATAGGCCCGCAGCGCGTCGGGGCCCTCGGGGGAGCCCCATACGAGGGGCAGCAGGCCCTCGCGCAGGGCGCGCTGGAGGTCGAAACGATCGCCCAGCTCGGCCGCCATGAAGGGAGGCATGATGCGCCGCACCGCCCGGCCGCCGAGCAGGTCGACGCCGGCCCGGCGGATCTTGCGGGCGCTGGAGCCGGTGAGAGCGAAGACGGTGCCCCTGGAGTCGATGAGGGCGTGGACGACGTCGAGCAGCTCCGGCGCTTTCTGGACCTCGTCGATGACGACGGGCCTTCCCTCGGCGGCCAGGACGAGGTCGCGCAGGCGCTCGGGGCGGGCCAGGAGGTCTCGATGGACATCGGGCTGGAGCAGGTCCACCCAGAGAGCTTCCGGGAACCGCTGGCGGAGCCAGGTCGACTTGCCGGTGCCTCGGGGGCCGAAAAGGAAGAAGCTGCCCTCCGGCGGACGGAAGAATCGCCCTATGATCTCCATTTCTGGTCCAAATTTGGAGGTTGCACCTCCAAATTACGGCCTGGAGGCTTCCCTGGAAAGCCATCCGGCCGACCTGACGGACCCGGGCAGCGGCTGCCGGCCCCCCTCTCGCAGGAGCGCCCGTGACCACCGCGACCGCCGCCGCGAACGCCGTCGAGGCCTTCCGCCGGCGCACCGGACAGGCGCCGGAGGCGGGCCCCGAGTCCCCGGGGTACGTGCGCCCGGCGCGGGCCCTGCTGGCGGGCTCGCTGCTGAGCGCCGCCGTCGCCTTCTGGGGGCCCTACAACAGCCTGATGGTGCGCGGCTCGTACCTGACCATCGACTTCACCACCGCCGCCGCCATCCTCCTGCTCTTCCTCCTGGCCCTGGTGGTCAACACCGCCCTGCGGCGGCTGCTCCCCTCCCTCTCCCTGACCACGGGGGAGCTGTCCATCACCTACCTGATGGCGGCGATCGCCTGCTCGATCTGCACCATGGGGCTGACCCTCTACCTGATCCCCATCCTGCCGGCGATCTACTACCTGGCCACCCCCGAGAACGAGTGGGCCCAGGACATCCAGCCCTACGTCCCCCACTGGCTGGTGCCCCAGGGAGAGGACGCCATCCAGGGCTTCTACGAGGGGGTGGCGCGGGGCGAGGCGATCCCCTGGATGGTGTGGGTCAAGCCGCTGCTGGCCTGGGTCCCCGTCCTCCTCGGCCTCTACCTGGTGATGATCTCCCTGGCCGTGCTCTTCCGCCGCCAGTGGATGGAGCACGAGCGCCTCGCCTACCCGCTGGCCCAGCTGCCCCTGGTCATGTGCTCCCAGGAGCGGGGCCGGGCCCTCAACGCCTTCTTCCGCAACCCCGTCATGTGGGCGGGCTTCGCCGTGCCCTTCCTCGTCACCTCCATGAACGGGCTGCACGCCTACCACCACTTCATCCCCGGCGTCAGCCTGTCGGCGAGCATCCCCATCCTGCCCA
>CAZEHQ010000267.1:0-1835 GCA_964512165.1 uncultured Gemmatimonadaceae bacterium
CAACCCCCGCAGCTCGCGGCGGTGCTCGTGGTCGACCCGGTCGTTGGGGTCGTCCTTGCGCCGGCCGTCGTAGTTGAATACCCCCACCGGCTTGCCCTGGAGGAATCGACTCGCCATGCAGCGCAAGGTGCCGTCCGGCTGGGGGATGATGTTGTCGAGGATGCCCCGCAGGTCCGCCGGCGCCATGGGCCGCTTGCCGCCGTCCCCCGTGGGCACCCTGGCCTTCGGGCCGATCTCCAGGAGCGCGGGATCGAAATGGACCACCGAGTTGCGCGGCACGTTGTACCCGGCCGCGTGCAGCACCTTGGTGGCGATCGCCTCCGCAGCGGAGCCCATCTCGTTGTTGCCTTCGGAGTCGAACTTCAGGAGGAAGTACTGCCCCGAGGCGTCCTTGATGGTGAAGCCCGCCGTGCCGCCCTCGAACTTGCCGGCCACGATCTCCCAGGGGCCGCTGTCGTCGGGCCGGGCGAAACCCGGTCCTTGCGCCAGCTCTTCCAGGGTCATGCGCCGCAGGAAGTGGCGATTGGTGTACCACGAGGAGTTGGGCACCTCGTCGAGAGCGTTGACGTTGTCCGCCTGCCGCGGACCGGCGACGCCGAGGAGGTTGCCGACGCGGCGGGCGCTCCACCCCAGGTCGAGGAGCTTGCCGACCTGGAAGAAGAAGGTGTGGTCGGCGATGTCCCAGATCTGGTTCTCCTCGATCTCGGCCGGCTCGGGGATCGGCCTGTCATCGGCGTCGAACCACTTGACGGGACCGGTGGTCAGCTCCGGGGTCGCCTCCGCCGCCTTCGGCAGGCACATGCCGGAGGCCAGCAGCAGCGCGGCCAGCAAGGCCCGCATCAGAACTCCTTCTCCAGGGAGAACCCGACCAGGGCGGCCTCTTCCTCGCTGCGGGCGATGCGCACTCCCAGCAGGAAGGCGCGCTCCGTCCGCAGGCTGAGGCCGGCGCCGTAGCTGTACTCGAAGCGGTCCATCTCCAGGGCGCTGTATTCCTCGAACACCTGCCCCTGGTCCCCGAACAGGAAGGCGTTCCAGGTATCCCAGATGGGATAGCGGTACTCGGCGCTCAGGAGCAGACTCCCCTGGTCGCGGAAGAACCCCCGCTTGTAGCCGCGCAGGCGCTGACTGCCGCCCAGCGTGGTCAGATCCGAATAGGGGATCACGCCGTCGTCTCCGAGAGGATGGACCTTCTCGAGCCGGGCCCTGAGAGCGAGGATCCGGTTGCTGTAGAACAGGGTGAAGAAGCGCTGGATCTCGGCGGCGTAGCGGAAGTAGCGGATGTCCCGGGAGCCGGCGATGTAGCGGACGGACCGGATGTTCCGGGAGCCGGCGGTGTAATCGGCCTCGACCTGAATGAGCCCGCCGCCCTCGGGAAAGGCGGTGTCGCGGAAGCTGTAGTAGCGGTCGTTGGCGAAGAGCAGCACGCGGCCGGGGACCTGGTAGTTCAGGGGATGGCTGATGGTCCGCGTCGGCGGCTTGAAGTCCCGGTCGTCGAAGGCCAGGACGGCGCCGGCCGAGAGCAGGTTGATCGCCTCGTTGGCGCCGGGAAGACCGCTCGGCCGGCCGCCGGCGTCGTCATACCGGCGGAAGCCGTGAGCCAGCCGCAGCTCGAGGACCGCATCCGGTTCGTAGCCCTCGGTGACGCCGTAGTTGGAGCGCCGCCCCAGGGTGATCCCGGCATCCCGCTGTTGGTAGTCGAGCAGAGAGCCTGACTCCCGGAGCTGCCCGTTGATGGTGGAGTTCTCGTTCTCCGTCGCCAGGGCCTCGACAGAGACGTTCCAGTACCATGGACCGCCCCCGATCCCCGGATCCTCGTACAGGGCGCTCCCGCTGTA
>CAZEHQ010000267.1:1845-5697 GCA_964512165.1 uncultured Gemmatimonadaceae bacterium
GGCCGAGAGTCCCTTCCCTCGTCCGAACATGTCGGTATGGAACAGGGTGAACCCGCCCCCCGTGCTCGTCTCGCCGCCCAGGGTCCCATAGGGAAAGATCCCGAAGGTCTCCGCCTCTTTGGTGAACAGATCGACCACCCGCTGGGGCACCTGCTCGTGCTCGACCCAGATGGTGAACCGGCCGATGGGCCAGACCAGCGCGTTCCAGACGTACTTCGGAAAGGCGAGCACGTGATTGCGCCGGGTCTCGTAGACATCGGTCGTGTCCGCCGCGGCCGGGGCGCCGCGGTGGTCCTGCGAAAGGGCTGGAACGGCCGATGCCGCCAGGAGCAGCACGAGGCTTGATCGAACAGTCATGGCAGGTCGCATGGCAGGTTCCTCACTCCTCGCGGTTGATCCGCACCAGTTGCAGGCGGCCGTCCTCGTGTCGGTAGAGGTACACCGTGGTGTTCTTGCTCCACCCGGCGCCCTTGCCCCCGCGGCTCTGAATCCGGTATCCGACGAACCGCCCGGGCTGCGCCTCCTCGCCGATGGGGACGACCGGCTCCGCCACCTGCCGCGGCTCGACCCGCTGATCCCCGTCGGCATCGACGACGGCATACCGCCACTGCCTTGACGCGCGCGGCACGAGCCCGCCCTCCACGGCGAGATCGACGAACCGCAGCCGGCCGTCCTCCACGGCGAAGTGATCCAGCGGGTTGACCCGCTCGAACCAGTAGCGGCCGATCATGTCCCGCCGCTCCGCCAGCAGGCGGGTCAGCTCGGCCGTCGCCCCGGGGTCGGAGTAGCGGCCCCGCTCCACCATGGCGCGGATCTCGTCGTCGCGGAAGGCCATGACGATCTTGGCGCCCCAGTAGCCGTCGCGGTTGGTGCAGCGCTCGAAGGCGGGATTGGGATAGTCCGGCACCCATCCCCCCGGGCGGAAGGTCTCGTTCTCGAAGTATCCGAGCGAGACGTACGGCATCGGCACCGGCTCCTCCCACGGCTTCCGGTAGAGCCCCAGGGAGACGAGGGACCGGAAGATCGTGCGGAAGTCCACCATGTACTCGTTGCCGTGCTTGGGCTGGTGCGGTCTCCAGCTGCCGCTGCCGAGGGCGGAGCCCATGTCGATGAGGAAATGGCGGACGTAGCTGCGGCCGTCGGCCTCGGTCACGTACATGTCCAGGGTGTTGGCGGCCCGGCGGTCGGCGTCGTTCAGCCAGGAGCCGATGACGCGCAACCCCCGCAGCTCGCGCCGGTGCTCGTGGTCCACCCGGTCGTTGGGGTCGTCCTTGCGCCGGCCGTGGTAGTTGAAGACCCCCACGGGCTTGCCCTCGAGGAACCGGCTGGCCAAGCAGCGCAGGGTGCCGTCCGGCTGCGGCGTGAGGCTGTCGAGGATCTCCTGCAGGTCCTTGCGGGTCATGGGCCGCTTCTCGCCGTCTCCCGCCGAGACCCTGGCCTTCGACCCGATCTCCAGCCGTGCGGGATCGAAGAAGAGGACGGAGTTGCGCGGCACGTTGTAGCCGGCGGCGTGCAGCACCTTGGTGACCACCACCTCGGAGCCGGAGCCCATCTCGTCGTTCCCCTTCGAGTCGAACTTGAGCAGGAAATAACGGCCCGAGGCGTCCTTGATGGTGAAGCCCGCCGTGATCCCCTCGAACTTGCCAGCCACGATCTCCCAGGGGCCGCTCTTGTCGGGCCGGGCGACCCCCGGCCCCTCGGCCAGCTCCTCCCGGGTCATGGGCCGCAGGAAGTGCCGGTTGGTGTACCACGAGGAGTTGGGCACCTCGTCGAGGGCGTTGACGTTGTCGGCCTGGCGCGGCCCGACGACGCCGAGGAGGTCGCCCACCCGGCGGGCCGTCCAGCCCAGGTCGAGGATCTTGCCGACCTGGTAGAAGGTGGTCATGTCGACGAAGTCCCAGATCTTGTTCTCCGCGGCCTCCGCCGGCTCCGCGATCGGCTTGTTGTCGGCGTCGAACCACTTGATGGGGGCGGTGGTCAGCTCCGAGTCCGCCCGGCCCTCGGCGGATACCAGCAGGATGGCCGTCAACGCGGCGGCTCCGGGGAGTCTCATCAGAACTCCCTCTCCAGCGAGACACCGGCCAGCGCCCTCTCCTCCTCGCTGCGGGCCAAGTGGAGCCCCAGCAGGAAGGCGCGCTCCGTCCGCAGGCTGAGGCCGGCGCCGTAGCTGTAGTCGAACCGGTCCATCTCCAGGGCGCCGTATTCGCCGAACACCTGCCCCTGGTCCCAGAACAGGAAGGCGTTCCAGGTATCCCAGATGGGGTAGCGGTACTCGGCGCTCAAGAGCAGACTCCCCCGGTCGCGGAAGTGCCCCCGCTTGTAGCCGCGCAGCCGCTGACTGCCGCCCAGGGTGGTCAGGTCCGAATGAGGGATCGTGCCGTCGCCTCCGAGAGGATGGGCCTTCTCGAGCCGGGCTCTGACAGCGAGTATGCGATGGCTGTAGAAGAGGGTGAAGAACCGCTGAACCTCGGCGGCGTAGCGGAAGTACCGAACGTCCCCGGAGCCGATGACATAGTCGGCTTCCACCCGCGTGAGCCCGCCGCGCTCGGGAAAAGCCGTGTCGCGGAAGCTGTAGTAGCGGTCATCGACCAATAGCAGCACGCGGCCGGGGAACTGGTAGTTCAAGGGATGACTGACCGTCCGGACCGGCGGCTTGAAGTCGCGGTCGTCGAAGGTCCATCGAGCCCCGGCCGAGAACAGGTTGATGGCCTCGTTGGCCCCGGGGATGCCGCTTGGCCGGTCCCCCGCATCGTCATACCGACGGAAGCCGTGTGACAGCCGCAGCTCGAGGACCGCATCCGGCACGTAGCCCTCGGTTCTCCCGTGGTTGGAGCGGCGGCCGAGGGCGATCCCCGCATCTCGCTGCTCGTACTGCAGCAGGGACTCCGGCCGGCGCCCTTGCCCTCGGCCGTTCAGGCCGCGGCCGTTCATCGTGGCGTTCTCGCTCTCGGTCTTCAGAGCGTCGACAGAGGCATTCCAGTACCAGGACCCGTCCCCGATTCCCGGGACCTCGTAAAGAACCTTCCCACCGTAGTTGGAACGGTTGGCGATCATACGCGCCGAGAAGCCTGAATGGAAGACCGTGATCCCGCCGCCGGTTCCCGTCTCCTCGCCCGGACCCACACCATCCAGGGCCGCGTATGGAGACCATCCGGAGGTCTTCTCTTCGCCCTCGCCGGTGAACACTCCCTTGCGCTCGGCCCAGATGGTGAACTTCCCGAGGGGCCAGGTCAGGGTATTCCACACGTACCTCGGAAAGGCGAGCACATGGTTGTGCCGGGTCTCGTATACCTCGGTCGTGTCGGTCCCGGCCGCCGCGGCGGGATCGGCTTGCGCCGAGGCCGGCGCCGCCAGCGACGCCAGCCCCAACAACAGGATGCGGGGAAGTGATCGGAGAATCATGAGGTGGGGACGCCTTACCCTATCGGGACCCGGCCGGCGCGTCAATCAGATCCGGTTCTCCGGACTCCACCCTTCACCGCAGCAGCGTCAGCTTGCGCGTCTGCACGGCCTCGGCCGTCACCAGCCGATACACGTAGACGCCGCTGGCCAGCACGCGGCCCTGCGAGTCCCGGCCGTCCCAGCGCAGGCGGTGCAGGCCCGCCTTCCGCGGGCCCTCGTGCAGCACCGCCACCCGCTGGCCGGTCAGCGCGTACACCTCCAGGCGCGCCGGACCCGCCTGCAGCTGGAACCAGGAGATCACGGTGCCGCTGTTGAACGGATTCGGTGCGTTCTGCGGCAGCTGCGGGCCGTCGGGCAGCCCGAGCCGCTCGTGCGCCAGGGCCAGCAGCCTGGCCCGCGCCGGCTGCCCGAAGTGCTCGGCGAAGAGGAAGAAGTCGGCGAAGTCCACGG
>CAZEHQ010000268.1:0-5648 GCA_964512165.1 uncultured Gemmatimonadaceae bacterium
CCGTGGCCGAGGCCTGGAAGTGGAACAGGGACTCGGCCTTGTGCCGGCCCTTGCCGAGGAGCCGGTCGGAGAGGATCCAGTAGTCGGGCTTGACGAAGAGGATGCGGCGCTCGTGATCGACGAACACTCGCTTGTGGGGCGGCACCTGCAGGCCTTCGCCCTGGCTCCGCGTCCAGGGCTGCATCCGCTCCACGCCGTCGACGCGCTTGCTCTCGTAGGCGAATCCGCGGCGGCGGCTCTGCTCCGAGCCGTAGGCGGCGTACCCGTCCTCGTAGCGGCTGCGGGCGTAGTCGAAGCGGCGGCCGCTGACCCAGGTGTTGGGCAGCGGCTCGGGGGCGATCTCGTGCCAGGCGGTGCGTCCGCGCAGGCAGGGGATCTCGAAGAGGGGGAGGCCGGCCACCTGGCCGCGGCCGTCGACCATGATGGTGTTGTGGCCCGCGGGGCCGACGAAGTACTCACTGCGCCAGGCCGAGGCCCAGGGGCCGCCGCAGCCGCTGTCGGTGATCAGGGTGTTGCCGTAGGCGTAGAGCTCGAAGCTGAGCTTGTCCACGTGGTTGTGACCGCCGGCGCTGCGGCCGCCGTCGAAGACGAGGTAGCGGGCCTCGGCGGACCAGTCCGAGCGCATCACGTGGAACCCGGCATACGGGAAGGCGCGGGAGGTCCGGGCCGGGGGCTCGCCCTCGTCGCCGAAGGAGGCGATGTAGCGCAGGTCCGGCCGGCCGGTGATCTCCACGCCGAGGTCGATCAGGCCGCCGCGGCGCTCGGGCAGCTTCTCCGGGTCCTGGGCGGAGTAGTTGTCGTTCACCGACGGATAGCTGCCGTTGGGCTTCACCATGTACGCGGGGAAGTCGAAGATCCTTTCCACCTTCTCGCGGAACCCCGGGGGCAGCTCGATCTCGCGGCGCTCGCCCCGCTGCAGGGTTCGGGTGAAGCTCTCGTGGGCGAAGTAGCACAGCTCGATGTAGGCGCCGTCCGGATAGAAGTAGTCGTCCAGCAGCTCGCCGAGCCCGTCCACGCCGGCGCGGGACCAGCCCTTCGCCTCGGCGAACTCCGGCCACTGCTCCCCGAGGCCGATGAGCTGCTCGTGGAGATGGACGATCATGTTGGGCATGCCCGGCACCCGGTTGCCCGCCGCGTAGCGCAGGTGATGGAGGACCGCCTTGAGCAGGGTGATCAGCTCGTCGTCGGTGACGGCGGGACAGTGCCGGAGCAGCATCAGGCAGCGGGTCCAGTTGGCGGTGCGGGGCAGGGTGTAGAAGATCGTCCGCCAGAAGGCGCCGGTGGGGCCGGTGGGAGGGCGGTCCGGCAGCGGGCCGTGAGCCTCGATCCACTCGAGCATGCGGACCACGCACTCGCGGGCGTAGCGGTGGTTGCCGGTCGACCCGTACTCCCCCGCCAGGGCGGCGAACTCGTGGTGGTCGTTGAGCCCCATGACCTGGGTGCTGTGCAGCCGCTCGGGGACGTCCTCCGGGTGCGGCACGGTGAGCCAGTCGCGGCCGGCGAGGTCGCGGCACAGCTCCTCGCCGCGTTCCGAGACGGCATCGGGGCGGTCGCCGGGTCCGCTCTCGGGACCGTCACCGCCTCCTTGGCGACGGCGGATGTAGCGCGCCAGCTCGGCCTTCGCCGCGGCCGTGCCGCCGGCCGTTCGGGCCTGCCGCATCGGCTCCAGCTCCGGGAACTCCGGGTCGAGGGCGTCGAGCAGCTCTTCGTCACTCATGACCAGGGACACGATCGACATTCTCCGGGCGATGGTTGAGGGAGGCGCCGCAGCAGGCGCCGAGGCCGCCGGTCGACGGGCCAGCCGGCATGTAACGGCCCTCCGTGCGGCGCGGCAAGCCGGACCGGTCCGGGTCTGGTGGTCCGCGGGGACGAGTGTTGCCGCCGGCTCTACGGGCCGCTAGTGTAGGCGGCCCTCACTCCGACCCGGGAGGCGCCCGTGGCCGTCCTCGACATCCCCGTCCGCTACTACAAGGACTTCCCCGGCGGCTACGACTACGGGTACGAGAACCTCTCCCTGCCGCTGGCGGAGTGCACCTTCCTCCTCGTCGACGTGGACGGGACCTCGCCCAACCCGGTCACCGAGAACCGCATCGCCCCGGCCCTCGACGCCGCCCGGCGGGCGGGTCTGCGCGTCGCCTACGTCCACAACGACCTGCGCCTGGTGGCCGATCCCGGCAACATCGTCGGCGAGTTCTGGGGCAAGACCAAGCGCGGCCAGGGCCGCAACGGGCTGCAGCCGTGGCGCGAGGCGGGACCGGACTTCGAGCCGCGCTACCTCGACTGCGTCGCCCCCCGGGAGGGGGAGCCGAACTTCCCCAAGTGGATCTGGAGCGGCTTCCACGACACCTTCCTCGATCAGCACCTGCGCAGCTGGGGCACGCGCACCCTCATCGTCGTCGGCTACAGCCGCCGCGCCTGCATGCACTACACCTGCGCCGAGGCGGTGGGCCGCAACTACCGGGTGGTGCTCCTGCGCGACGCCTCCAACGGCGCCGAGATCGAGTTCCCCGACACCATCGACGAGAGCATCCCCGAAGGCGGCTGGCTCAACAAGGTCGTGCTGCGCAACTTCGAGCACCTCATCGGCTACACCACCACCTCGGCGGAGTTCGTCGACGCCTGCGAGGCCCTGCCATGAAGATCACCGACATCGACACCCTGATGATCGCCTCCCCGGGCCGCAAGTGGACCATCGTCCGGGTCCACACCGACGAGGGGATCACCGGCCTGGGCGAGGCCACCTACTCCCTCAAGGAGCCCGTGGTCTGCGCCGCCGTGGAGCACATGAAGCAGGAGCTGGTCGGCCACGACCCGGCGCGCATCGAGTACCTGTGGCACCACATCTACAAGCGTTCCTCGGTGAGCGGCATCTGGCGCATGGCCGGCCCGGTGTGGATGAGCGCCATGGCCGGCATCGATATCGCCTTGTGGGACATCAAGGGCAAGGTGGCGGGCCTGCCGGTGTACGAGCTGCTCGGCGGCGCCTTCCGCGAGGCGGTGGACGTGTACACCCACTTCGGCGGCGCCACCCCCGAGGCGACGGCGGCGATGGCGAAGGCCAAGCGGGACGAGGGCTACTTCGCGCTGAAGGGAGGCGCCAGCTGGCGCGACCGGGCCGGCCTCGACTGGGACACCTACCTCGACGACGGCCATCCCGAAAAGACGGCAGCCCACTTCGAGGCCGTGCGCGAGGCCGTGGGCCCCGACGTGAAGCTCTTCATCGACTGCCACGGCCGCTTCACCGTGGCCAACTCCATCCGTCTCGCACGGCGCCTCGAGCACCTCGACCTGTTCGCCTACGAGGACCCGGTGGCCCCCGACGACCTGACGGCGTACCCGAAGATCCGCCGCGAGATCTCGATCCCGGTCATGGGCTCGGAGCGGCTCAACACCAAGAGCCAGTTCCGCCGCCTCCTCGAGATGGAGGGCATCGACATCGCCCAGCCCGACCTGATGTACTCGGGGGGCATCACCGAGGCGAGGAAGATCGCCGCCATGGCCGACACCTTCCACGTGCCGATCTCCTTCCACAACACCAAGGGGCCGGTGGGCATCCTGGCGGCGGCCCACGTGATGATGTCGATCCCCAACGCCGCGCCCATGGAGTTCGTCACCGGCATCGACTGGCGGGACGAGGTGATCGACGAGCCCTTGAAGGTGGTGGAGGGGCGGGTCGTGGTGCCGCGCCGGCCGGGCCTCGGGGTGGAGCTGGACATGGAGGGCGTGGAGAAGCACCGGTGGCGGCCGGGGGATCCGCACTAGCCGCCGGTCCCCAAGACAACGGAGCAGACCCATGAAGATCGCCGTGCTGCACGGTCCCCGGGACCTGCGCATCGAGGAGCAGTCTATCGACACCGACCTCGGCCCCACGCAGATCCACGTGGAGACCGAGATCTCGGCGCTGAAGATCGGCACCGACCGCGGCAACTACGAGGGCGCCGAGCGCGTCCCCGGGGCCCCCGACTACCCGCGGTGGGTGGGCGACAGCAACCTCGGGGTGGTGCGCGCCGTCGGCTCCGACGTGACCCGCATCCGGGTGGGGGACCGGGTGGTGACGCGGGCCCCGCACCAGTCGGAGTACGTCATCGACGAGGCGCAGAGCGTGGTCCGCGTGCCGGACGGCGTCGACGCGGAGGACGCCGTCTGGGCCCACCTCTACACCCTGAGCGCCCACTGCTACCGCAAGGCCTGGTTCGCGCCGGGGGAGAACGTGGCCGTCGTCGGCCTCGGCGTCCTCGGCCTCGGGGCGGTGGCCCTCGGGCCGTTCTTCGGGGCCCGGGTCGTCGGTCTCGGGAACCACCCCGGGCGCCTGCAGATGGCCACCGACATGGGGGCCGAGGCGGCCTGGCTCTCCGACGATCCCGACCTGGAGGACCGGCTCGACGAACTCACCGGCGGCGCCGGCATCGACCTGGTGATCCTCACCGCCAACCCCTGGCCGGCCTGGCGCACCGCCTGCGAGGTGGTGCGCGACAACGGCCGCGTCTCCGTCGTCGCCCTGCCGGGGCGGGGCGAGGAGGCCCTCGACTTCAACCCCGTGGGCATGGAGTGGTTCTACAACAAGGGGATCGCCCTCGTCGCCGTCTCCGGACGCGGCGGCTATCTCTTCCCGGCGGCGGAAGGGGACCGCTTCGACGCGGTGCGCACCTGCGAGCACACCCTGTCCCTCATGGAGCGCGGCCTGGCGCCGAGCCGGTTGATAACCCACCGGCTGCCGTACACGCGCATGGCCGAGGCCTACGAGATGATCTATCGCCGCGAGAAGGGAATGCTCGGCGTCATCTTCCAGTGGCAGGGCAACCCTTCCTGAAAGGAAGATCGCATGCGTGGGAAATCGCATATCGTGCTTCACGGTCTGATAGGATGCTCGTTGTTGGGCACGTCGATGGCCTGGGGCCAGGCCGTGAGCAGCAACCAATCACCGCGCGGAATCAACTCGGAAACGCTCTCGCCGGCCGGCTCGCCCACGATGCAACGCGGGCATCGCTGGGTGCGCAGCCATCCCTTCACCATCATGGGGCTGACCCGGATGACACCCAGGCCCTTCGATGCGGACCAGTACCGCGAAGCCAACATGAGCGCACTCCTCGCGTGGGAGCCGAGCACCTTCGACGAGCTACTGCCCATCGCATCCGCGAGCCGACTGCCCTATCACCTCTACCTCGATCACTGGGGCGACGAGCAGACCAACCGCGAAGGCGCCAGCGAACAGTCGCTGCGCGAAGCCCTGGGCGAACTGGACAGTGAGGAAAACCGTGCTTACATCCGGAACCTGATCAGCAGTCCGGGATGCATCGGATGGCTCGTGAACGACGAGCCCGTGGTCTCCACCTACATGCGCTACACCCGGCACATGCTCAAGTGGCTGCGGCAGCTCCACCCCGAGGCGCTCGCCTACTGCAATGCCAGGCCCGAAGGCGAGATGCTCCTCGGGCCCGATTACGAGCGCTACATCGACGACTTCGCCGCCATCATCGATCCCGATGTCCTGATGGTGGATGTCTACCCCCTCGGCGCCCTGGAAGAGGTGGACGGCTGGGTCCATGCAGAGAGCTATTTCAAGGTGCTGGAAGTCGTCCGCCACGTGGCCCTGGAACAGGGCATGCCCTACTGGCTCTTCATCCAGTCCTTCGAGACACACAACGGAT
>CAZEHQ010000269.1:0-5637 GCA_964512165.1 uncultured Gemmatimonadaceae bacterium
CTCCGGCCCGACACATCGTACACATCGATCCGGACCCTCGTACGGAGAGGGATGGTGAAACCGATCGTGGCGAGGGGATTGAAGGGATTGGGCCAGGCCTGCTCCAGGGTGTACCCCTGGGGCACGGCGCCCCGGTGGGCTGCCGCGATCAGAGTGGCAGGTTCGGCGTCGTGAACGTTGCCGGCCTTCGCCAGCACGATGGCCTTCACATCCTCCACGGGATCCATGTGGAAGTCGTACGGCACCGCAAAGACGGGATAGGCGTTCTCCATGAACCTCGGCTGGAAGGCGGATTCGAAGAGCAGGTTGTCCCAGCCGATCTCGCCGTTGGCGGCGCCACCGTAGTCGGACCAGGGGTCGAGTACGCGCTCGAAGTGAGTGTTCTCGAGCCGGATGTGGCATTCCACGCCGATCCCGATGCAGTAGTCGTTGCCCACGCTGTTGTAGTAGTTGTTGTAGATGTGCACATGTCCGTACCGCACCCTCGGCATCCTGCCACGGATGCCTGCGCCGTACCAGTTGTGGTGCATGGTCACGTGCAGCTTGCCTCTGTCGGAGGTGCGGTCGTCGGAATTGCCGATGAGATGGGCGAAGGAGTGTGAATCCGGATTCTCGAAGTGGAACCTGCACCAGGAGACGGTGACGTAGTCGGCCTCTCGCACGATGGAGAACAGCTCATCGGAGCTGTCGTGAAAGGAGCACCGGGTGACGAAGACCTTCGTGCCTCCCGAAATCTCCATGACGTCGCCCCTGGCAGGCCCGAGGGTGAGGTTCTGGATGATGTAGTTGCTCCCTCGAATCCTGATCGTCCCCCCGAAGAGCCCCGAGGTGGAGTCGATACCGGCGATCGTCTTGTTCGAGCCGATGGCAACCGCGCCAACCTCCAGCCTGCCATCGACGAAGATGACCGCCGGACTGTCACCGGTGACGGCTTCTCGAAACTCCGATGCCGTGGACACCGTCACCGGGGTTGCATGGCCCCCACCCGTGGTGCCGGCAAACCCGGCATAGCCATCGGGAAGGGCGATTTCCTGCGCCATCGCCCATGGTGTCGACATCAGAATGGCCGCGGCAGGTGAGAGGAAGCTCTGCAACACAGCGTCTCCGATTCTCACTTCGTGGCGCCAGGAGATTCGACATCCCAGCTGAAGCGGTTGTTGTCCGGGTTCGTGTAATCCACGTAGACCGTGGGGTCTGTCATGTTCAGGAACTCCTCGATGTTGGTGTAGCCATCGTCGTCGGCATCGCTGGCGCCGTCGGCGGGGTCGCCCGGGTCGAGGCCGTATCGGAGTTCCCAGCCGTCCGGCATCCCGTCGCCGTCGGAGTCGGGGGGCGCCTGACCCCCATCGAGCTCTGGCCAGCCGCCCACCGTTTCCTGTGAATCGATGATGCCCAGGCCCTCTCCGTACGCGCCGCCATACGTGGCGGTCCCGGATTCGACCTCGGCAAGAATGCGCTCGTCGTGGACATCGCGGCGGGGAAGGAAGGCCCCCACGTGCTCGAGCACGCGCCGGTAAGCGACCTCGGCCCGGTCGGTGTGGATGGGCGCGATCTCGAAGGGTCCCTCGGCGCGAAGGGCATCCAGCGACAGGTCGTCGTCGGGATGGACCCCGAGCCAGTTGTCGGCTGTAACCCGGGGCGCATCCACCACCAGGTTTCCGGAAATCCACCAGCGCTCCAATCCCTCGGGACCTTCCTCGCTTCCGTAGGGATTGGCGAGTCGAGTGCGCACGCCCTCCCGGGTTGCAGGGCCGGGCTTGTAGACGTTGTTGACCAGGTTGATGCGAACGTCTCCCTCGCCCCCGTAGTTGGAGTTGTAGCCCCAGTTGTAGATGACGTTGTTCCGCAGGTCGACTCGTTGCACATAGGACGCATTGCCGGCGATACGCGGATTGCGGCTGGAATGATGGGCCAGCAGGTTGTGATGGTAGCTGACGCGCTTGCCGCCCCAGATGCCGCCAAAGCCGTGGTGCCCCTTCTCGTGAACCGACTGGTAGAGGCTCTCGGCGATGAGGCACCACTGCACGGTGACGTCCTCCGCGCGGTAGACCGAGACGCACTCGTCCACGCTCCAGCTGGCCGAGCAGTGGTCGATGACGATGTTCTTGTGGTAGCGGCTGCCGATGGCGTCCATTCCCTCGCCGGCAGTGTCCCCGAGCCTGACCCGCAGGAAGCGCAGGATCACCTGGTCCGCATCGATGCTGAGCTGGTGGTCGGCGAGGCAGATGCCGCCGCCCGGCGCCGTCTGGCCGGCGATGGTGATGAAGGGCTCGGTGATCCTGAGTGGGCTTTGGAGGCGGATCGTGCCGGCCACGCGGAAGACCACGGTGCGGGGACCCGCGGCTTCCACGGCGGCGCGCAGACTGCCGGGTCCGGCGTCGTCGAGGGTGGTCACTGCCATGACGCCGCCGCCTCTACCCCCGATGGTCGATGCGCCGGCACCCTCGGCTCCCGGAAACGCCGGGACTGTGGAGCTCTCGGAGCCCTGCGCCGCGGCAGCCGCAGCGAAGGCGAGCCCCACGGCCGTGAGGAACCGGGATGAAGCGACACTCATGTCGTACTCCCTTTCGAGAGCGACGCTGCTCGGTAGCCGGTCATCGTTTCGGCGACGAGCAGCGAAGCATGCGTTCCGCGAAGTCGCCGAGGAAGTCCTGGCGCCATCGGTTCACGGTCCCGGCACCGTGGTGCGGGCCTTCGGCGGCCTCCGGCGACGGGTCGTCCGTCCACCAGTGGGGCAGCTCCGCCGCCGGCCTCCCGGCCACGGCGGGAGAGGGCGCGTACACGGTGATCCCCCCGGTCTGGCCGTCGAGGGCGGGAAGGTTGCTCACCACCTCGAACCGGTAGCCGCCGGCAGCCTTCGGAGAGAAGCGGAATCGCATCGATCCGTCTCCGGGTGCGTGGCCCGGCAGCCTCTGGTTGTCCACCACCAGCACCGCCTCGGGCCGCTCTGGCCCTCCGTCACCGATGGACAGGATGAGCTCGAGGATGCCGAAGACCTCCAGGCGGTCTTCCCTCGTGGTCATTCGCTGGAAGCGGCCGTGGGGGCGCGCCCAGGCCCGCACGAAGCGTCCGCCCCACCCGGGCCGCGAAGGATCGTCCGGCGTGCCCTGGAGCACCCATCCCACCGACGGCGTGTCCCCCATCTTGACGTCGTCCTTCTTGCTGACGTAGAAGTCGCCCAGATGGCCCTTGCCCGCGACATGTCGAGCGACGAAGGCCCGATTCCCCCACGGACCCGACTGGCGGCCGCCCTCGAACCAGCCGCGATAGGTCGCATTCGACTCGATCATCCACAGACCGGGATGGTGATCGACGATGTACTGGTAGGCGTCGGGACTCCACTTCTTGTTGGGCCCGCCGATCCAGTACACCCGCAGTTTCGGCAGGATCTCCGGCGCGTCGTGGAGGGCCTGGGCGAGGTCCTCGATCCCACCCCAGCCCAGGACGTGCAGGGGCCGCGGGTCGTCGCGGCGCGCGCATTCGACGAGCCACCGCGATCCCTCGGTGGAGCGCCGCACGCCGGCGCGGGGAGCGGGCTCTGTCTCGCCCTGTTTCGTGATCCTCCGCAGCGCGTCGGGGGCGGGGTAGCGGTGGGAGTGCGTCTTCAGGTTGGCATGGTCCCTCTCGTAGCTGTCGATGACTTCCAGGATGTGCCGTTTGCGGCCCGGTCCGAAGGGCGACGAGATCAGGCCCTCGATGTCCAGCACGTCCGCGTAGACGAGGAGGTGAACCATCGACTGGAAGTCGTCCGGGTCGGTTCCGCCGATGTCGGTGGATACCACGACACGGTGGCGATGGCCGGCCAGGGCGCCGCCGGAATCCATGGTCGTCCTCCCTTCCCTGTCGAGCGGCACCGGCCCCCGCGGGGAGGCAACGGCGGAGGTGAGGGCCATGGCCCCGAGGACGGCGGCGGAGGCCGTCCTCGATGGCGCCCCGCCACCTGCCGCCCCCGGGCTCTTGGGAGACATGGGACCGGCCCGGGTCAGCGAGGGGCCACAGCCGCCGGGCTGCCGTCGTCGCCCACGAGGTGACAGCGAACCAGGCCGGCCTCTCCGACTTGGCGCAGCGGCGGCTCCTGGTCGCGGCAGCGCGCCTCCACCAGCGGGCAGCGCCCCGAGAATTTGCAGCCCCCGGGCGAGTCGGCCGGGTTCGGTGTGTCTCCCTCCAGGATCTGGCGCTCCGTCCGGGCCCTCGGCTCGGCGATGGGGATGGCCGACAGCAGCGACTGCGTGTACGGGTGCCGGGGCGCGCCGAAGAGCTGGCGGCTGTCGGCGAGCTCCATGATCTGCCCCAGGTACATCACCGCGATGCGGTCGCAGATGCGCTCCAGCACGCTCAGGTCGTGAGCCACGATGAGGTAGGTCATCCCCGTCTCCTGCTGCAGGTCCAGCAGTAGGTTGAGGATCTGGGCGCGCACCGAGACGTCCAGCGCCGACACCGGCTCGTCGAGCATCATCAGCTGCGGTTCCAGGGCCAGGGCGCGGGCGATGCCGATGCGCTGCCGCTGACCTCCCGAGAAGGCGTGGGGGTAGCGGTTCATGTGCGCCGCGTTCAGGCCCACGCGCTGCAGCAGGTCCCCCACCCGGCGGGACAGCTCGCCGCCGTCGACCCGACTGCGGATCACCAGCGGCTCGGCGACGATGTCCTTCACGGTCATGCGCGGGTCCAGCGCCGAGTAGGGGTTCTGGAAGACGTACTGCATCTTGGCGCGCACCCGCTTCAGGCCGTCCGCGTCCAGGCCGGTCACCGCCGTCCACCCGTCGCCGTCGTGCAGCTCCACCGTGCCCTCCGTGGGCTCGACGGCGCGCATGATGCTGCGAATCGTCGTCGTCTTGCCGCAGCCGCTCTCGCCGGCCAGCCCCAGGATCTCCCCCCGGCGCACGTCCAGGTCGACGCCGTCCACCGCCTTCACCCAGCCCGCGGGCCGGCGCAGCAGCCCCTTGAGCACCGGGAAGTGCGTCTTCAGCCCGCGCACACGCAGGATCACGTCGTCCCGTGGCGCCGTCATGCCTTCGCGGGGACCCCGGCGCCCGCCTCCCTGGCAGCCTCGGTGCGGTAGCAGCGCGCCTGGTGCGCCTCGCCCACGGCGACGGCCTCCACCGGCCCGGGACGGTCGCACAGACCGGCCTCGAAGTGGTCGCACCTCGGCCCGAAGGCGCAGCCCGGCGGCACCCGCCGCGGGTCGGGCACGGTGCCGCGGATCGCCGGGAAGCGCTCCTTGTGCTGCTGCCCGGGCACGGGGATGCTCCTCAGCAGCCCCTGCGTGTACGGGTGCGCCGGCCGGTGGAAGATCTCCTCCACCGCGCCCTCCTCGACGACGCGGCCCATGTACATCACGTTGACGCGCTCGCAGAAACCGGCCACCACCGCCAGGTCGTGGGTGATGAGCAGCACGGCGAGGTCCATCGACTCGCGCAGCGACTGCAGCAGCTCCATGATCTGCGCCTGGATCGTCACGTCGAGGGCCGTCGTCGGCTCGTCGGCGATGACCAGGGCCGGCCGGCATGCCAGGGCCATGGCGATCATCACCCGCTGCAACTGGCCCCCCGACAGGTTGTGCGGATACAGGCGCGCCACCCGCGCCGGCTCCGGGATGCCCACCTCCGCGAGCATCTCCCGGGCCTCGGCGTGCGCCTG
>CAZEHQ010000270.1:0-5618 GCA_964512165.1 uncultured Gemmatimonadaceae bacterium
TCTCGTCGAGCGTGGTCACCGGCTCGTGGCCGTCGACACGGTGATCATCACCCGCCAGTCGCACGGGCTGCTCATGGGCCGTCCGCCGCGGCTGCTGCAGGACCACATCGAGATCCGGGGCATTGGAATCGTGGACGTGAAGCGGCTCTTCGGCGTCGGCGGAACCCGCCGGCAGAAGCGAGTCGAAGTCGTCCTCACCCTCGTGGACTGGGAGGAGGACCTGGACTACGAGCGCACGGGCATCGAAGACCGCGCTTTCACCATCCTCGGCGTGGAGGTTCCCGAGATCATCGTTCCGATCTACCCCGGAAAGAACATCACCGTCATCGCCGAGACGATCGCCTTCAACTACCTGCTCCGCATCGACGGCTATCACGCGGCCCAGGAGTTCAACAAGCGCCTCATCCGGCAGATGCACAGGCAGGCGGCGGGGGGGAAGGAGCGGCGGGACGGCCCCGCGAAGGCTTGAGTCCCTCCCTCCGGACCGGAAGGTCTCACGGCCTCTCCACATGCCTTTGGCCGGGGGCTGCGGGGACCCCTATCATCCTCGATTCTCTCGACTCTCGAGGGTCAGGCGGAGGCGGAAAGCTGTTGTCGGAAGAGATGGGAGTTGCCGTTCTGGGGACCGCGGAGCGTTGCCGCCATCTGGCGGCCGTCGGCGCCGTGGAGGGTTTGCGAGCCCTCGAGCCCGCGGGGGAGAGCCCGGAGGGGTGGTTGGCAGACCCGCGGGCGGGGATCGTCACCGTTCTCTCTCCGCCGTCGGAGCGTGGATACTGGGTGCGCCAGGCCCTGGAAGCGGGGAAGGGGGTCCTGTGCGCCTGTCCTCCCGTCGCCGGGAGGCGGGCCGGGGAGCTGCGGGACCTGGCGGGGGCGGAGCGGCATGGCATGCTGCGTATCGACGCCCCGAGCCTGCACTCCGGTTTTGCCGACGAGGTGCGGCGCTCCGTCACCCGGGTCGAGAGGCCGGTCTACGCCCGCCTGCGGGTCCGGGTGCCCCGAGCCTGGTCGGGGACGGGCGGCGTCCTCGGGTCGCACGCCCTCTGGGCGCCCCTGCTGCTGGAGGAACTCTTCGGCCGCATCGACACGGTGGCCGCCCACACCCGGGCCCTGGTCCGCAACCGGCCGGAGGAGGATCTGGCCCTCGCCCACCTGGAGTTCCTCAACGGACTGGAAGCGGTGCTCGAGGTTCACGCCCTTGGAGCCGAGACGGAGGCGGACGCAGCCTTCGAGCTCTACGGCCATCGAGGCCGCGCCTTCGTGCACGAGGACCTGCGCGAGGCCCGCACAACCGGCTTGCGCCGACAGTACGGAGACCTGCTGGCTGTCGCGCAGGGATGGGAGGCGGCCCCCGATCCTCTGGCCGAGGGACTCGGCCGCGCCTTGCAGCTGGCGGCCTGGCTGCACCGGGCGGCACGCCACGGCCGCCGGCTCGAAGAGAGGGAGCTCGGGTGACAACCCACGACGAGACCAGGGAGAGCCCCGGGACGCCCCCGGGACCCTCGCCCACGGCCCTCGCCCTGATCCTGGCCGTGGGGCTGATCGGTCTGCTCCTGCTGCTGAGCCTGCTGGCACCCTCCGAGACCGCCATCCGTCCGGAGCGCCTGGAGGAGCTGGTGTCCCAGGACATGATCGAGAGGATCGAGGTGGTGGAGGGCAGGCTCATCGGCCGTCTGCGCCAACCCGTGGTCATCGAGGAGGAGGGCCACCGGTCCCTGGCGAAGGACATCATCGTGTCGATGCCGGACGAGGCTGTGCTGATCGAGGCCCTCGCCCGATGGCGGGCCTCCGGGGTGGCCCTGTCCGTGGGCACCGACCGCGGACGCCGGTTGCGCGAGTCGGCCTGGATGGCCGCCATCGGCGGCCTCCTCCTCTTCGGACTGTACAACTTGGTGCAGCAGGCCCGGACGCACCGGCGAACAGGCAGTCCCCGGGAGCGCCTGGCCCGGGCCCGCCAGGACCTGGAGGAGGGGCGCATGTCCCAGGAGGAGTACGAGCGCCGCGTCTCCGAGATCGCCCCGGAGCTGTAGCGATGGGCGCGAGCATACAGCGCTTGCCCCAGAGCCTGGTGCTCAAGATCGCCGCGGGGGAGGTGATCGAACGGCCCGCCTCGGCGGTCAAGGAGCTGGTGGAGAACGCCCTCGACGCCGGGGCCAGCCGCATCGGGATCGAGATCGAGGAGGCGGGCCTCCAGGGGATTCACGTCGCCGACAACGGTCTGGGCATGTCTCGGGAGGACGTGGAGCTCTGCACCGAGCGCCACGCCACCAGCAAGATGCGCGCGCCCACGGACCTGTTCACCATCTCCACCATGGGGTTTCGGGGAGAGGCCCTGGCCAGCATCGCCGCCGTCTCCCGACTGACCGTGGAGAGCCGTCCCGCCGGGGGCGACGAGGGCACGCGTCTGGTCGTCGAAGGCGGAGTGCAGCGCGAGCTGCTGCCCGTGGGGCGCGACGTGGGCACCACCATCGAGATCCGCGGTTTGTTCTACAACACCCCCGCTCGGCGGAAGTTCATGCGCCACCGGGACACGGAGCTGCGGCATGTGACCCAGGCTGTCGTGGCCCTGGCAGCCGCCCGGCCGGAGGTCTCCTTCCGTCTCGATCACGGAGGCCGGCAGATCCTCGACCTGCCCCCGGGGGAGCGGGGTCTGCGAGCGGCGGAGCTGCTCCGCCTCGAGGCCGGGAGGCTCCTTGCGGTTCAGGGAGAGGCGGAAGTCGGTGGAGCGGAGGCGCGGGTCGAGGGATTCCTGACACCGCCGGGAGAGTGCGGGCGAGCCCGTTCCAGGCAGTACGTGGTGGTCCGGCAGCGCCCCATCGCCTGCCGCCCCCTTGCAACCGCCGTCTACAACGGGTACGGCTCGCTGCTGCCGCACAACGGCCATCCCGAGTTCGTCCTGTGGCTGGACCTGGATCCCCGCCATCTGGACGTCAACGTCCATCCGACGAAGCGGGAAGTGCGCTTCTCCCGGGAGCCGGAGTTGCGGCAGCTGGTGCAGAAGGCGGTGCGAGATGCCCTGAAGGTCCCCGAGGCCAAGACCTACTCCTATCCGTCCGCCGTGGCCGGCGAGGCGGCGCCGGCTGCGGAGACGGCCCGGGTCGAGGGCCCGGCCGAGAGCCGGAGCGGCTATGTCGCCGAGCCAGAGCCGTGGGACGGGGAGGCGGATCAGATGAGACTGACCCTGCTGCCTGCGGCTCCCGTCCCCGGGGAACCGGTGACGGCGGACGCCGTGGGCCGCGAGACCTTGGGGGAGGCGCGGCGCTCCGCCTCATCCTGGCAGATCCACGACAAGTACTTGCTGATCCCCATCCGCGACGGACTCCTCGTCGTCGATCAGCACGTGGCCCACGAGCGGGTCCGCTTCGAGGAGGTGCAGGATGCCCTCGAAGCGGAAGGCGGGGCTTCTCAGCAGCTGTTGGTGCCCCTGACGGTCACGGTCAGCCCCGTGGAGATGGAGGCCTTTCTCCAGGCCCGTGAGCTGTTCGAGAGACTGGGATTCGGCGTGCGCGAGTTCGGTCCCGGGAGCCTCTTGATCGATGCCATCCCGCCTGGGCTGCGTTACTGGGGTGACGGAGATCTGTTCCACGAGATCCTGTCCGACCTGATCGAGGAGCTGGATGTCCGACCGGAGGTACGGGACGCCGTCGCCGCATCGATGGCCTGCCACACTTCGATCCGCGCCGGCGAGAGGTTGTCCATCCCGGAGATGGAGACGCTGGTGCGCAAGCTGCTCAACGCGCGCGAGCCCTTCGCCTGTCCTCACGGACGGCCGATCCTGATCAAGATCCTTCTCCACGAGCTCGATCGGCTCTTCCACCGGACGTGACTCCCAAAGGGGTACGTTCTGGACCCCAGGTGCGGTACATATAGCGTATAATCTGCATTCTGTCGTACATACCTCGCGACGAGCCAGTTAGGGGGGTTGGTTCTGCGCGGCACGGGGCGACCGGGGCCTGAAGGATGGCCGATACCCGTAACCAACGATAACAGTCATTATCGTTGGTTACATGCGGGGCCGGTCCGGCGAGGTAGACGCGCCTGCTCGCCCGCAACCGCGGCAAATGACAGATCCGGGCCTGCTGGGTATATTGGACCGGTGAGCACCGGAATCACACCCGCCCCTCCTGCAGGACACCCTGCCCGGGCCATCTCCGGGGACCCGCTGGAGCGCTTCCTGTCGGGCCAATTGACGGAGCGCACCCGCAGGGCCTATTCCGCGGATCTGCGCGAGTTCTTCGGCTGCGGCCACATCACTCCCGAGAGAGTGGCCGCAGTCTCCTTCAGCGATATCATCGACTTCCGGAACACGCTGGCCGCCAGGGGCCGCAAGCGGTCGACGATCAACCGCAAGCTGGCCAGCTTGAAGGCCTTCTTCCGCATGATGGCGGCGGCGGGCCTGATCGACAAGAACCCTGCCGACGCCTCCCTCGTGCGCGGCTATCGTCTGGACGAGACACTGAGCGGCAAGGCGCTGTCCCGAAATGAATTACAGAGCATTGTCGATGTTGTTGGTGAACGTGAGATGGACGGACTTGGGCGAGGAAGGCGCCTTTCACCTCCTGAGGCTGACGGAGACGAAGTCCGGGGTTCCCCAGGACGTGAAGCTGCAGCCCATCGTCCTGCACTATCTGGACCTCTACCGCCAGGCCCTCGAACTCGGGGGCTTTGCGGTGGCGGGACATGCCTTCATTTCCCTGGCCCGCAACCGGTCGAGAGGAAAGCCGATCTCGGACCAATCGATCAACGCCATCGTGCGCAAGCATGCCCGCCGGGCCGGAGTGACCCGAAACGTAACCGCTCACATGTTCCGCCATACTTGCTGCACTCTGTCGATCGAGGGCGGCGCCAAGCCCCAGCAGGTCCAGGCCCACCTGCGCCACAAGGACCTCAAGACCACCATGAGGTACTACGAGAATCGGGAACGGCTGACGGACAACGCTTCGGACTACATCCACATCCGCTGATGTCCCCTTTGCTCGTTCAGGGGGTTGCATGCTACGGGTTTCCACGATACGCATAATATACGTTACGTGCGCAAGCTCCTGACGGCGTTGCTTTCTCCCCCTCCCTTTTTGGCGCCCGGTTGAGACCCCGAAAAGTACATAAGGTCGGTTATACGCTTCTCGGGAGCCCCCATGCAATCCCGGCCCCAAGGGCTGGGCCTCTCTGAACCTCGTCAGACGACGATGTTCACGATCCTGCCCGGAACGAGAATCAGGCGCTTGATCTCACCGGAGTCGGGCAGGTACCGCTGGATGTTGTCCAGGCCGAGGATGTGCTGTCTCACCTCCTCCTCGGAGGTCGAAGCAGCCACCTCGATCGTGGCGCGGACCTTGCCGTTGACCTGCACCGGAAGGAGGATCGTCTCCCGGCGGGTCAAGGCTTCGTCGTACTCGGGCCAGGGTTGGCCGGAGAGGTCCCCGGAGCCGAAACCGCAACGCTCCCACAACTCTTCCGCCAGATGAGGGGCGAGTGGGTGCAGGAGGAGGATCAGCGTTCGGGCCACCTCCAGCGGGACTCGCTCGAGTGAGACCAACTCGTTGTTGAGCTCGATGAGGCCGGCGATGGCGGTGTTGAAACGCAGGCCCTCCAGGTCGGAGGTGATCCGTTGAATGGTCCGG
>CAZEHQ010000271.1:0-1813 GCA_964512165.1 uncultured Gemmatimonadaceae bacterium
GAAGTGTTACCCATCATCCCGGTCTAATCTGTTACCCATCAACCCGGTTGCTTCACACCGCCGCCTGCGGCAGGGCCGGTCCCCGCAGCCGCCAGGCCCGCCCCTCGGCGACGACGATCATCTCCTTCTGGAGGGAGGCGAACCTCTTCAGCTCAGCCGGCGTCGAGAGCGCTGCGGTGTATTCCACCACCGGGGCGTCGGGGGTGTACTGGGAGTCGATCCACACGCCATCGCTCAGGTGGAAGTCTCTGTCGAACAGGAGGCGGTGGCAAGCACCTCCTCGATCCCGGTAGTGCTCGAGCCAAGGGCGTCGCCCACCGCCTCGTCGGAGACCCCCCGCGGAAGGGGAAGGGGCTGCTCCACCCGGGTCACCTCGGTGCCGTCGTTGCGCACCACCCGGTCGACGGCGACGAAGGACGTATACGCGGTGAGCAGGTTGTAGGTCAGGCCAAGCTCCATGATGTGGCTCTTCACCCGGGTTTCGTCCGCGAACCCCAGTCCCGCGTAGTCGCCCAGAGTGGCGATGAGCCGGCGCGCCCAGAGATAGCGCAGCGCCGCGTTGGACTCGTCGGGCGCCACCTCGGAGACGTCGATATCGATGCCGTACTCCCCCTGCCCCGTGTGGCCTCGCAACGACACCGTTCCCTGGCGATCGCCCCGCCACTTCCCGTAGACCAGGACCGGGCGCTCCGCCAGCAGGTCCGGGATGGAGACCGGCTCCACCTCGTAGATCTCGAACCCATCGGCGGTGAAAATCGTCCCCGAGAGGACCGGCGTGCGGATGTACTCCCGGAACCGGTCCGCCGTCTCCTCCGCCTCGGACTCCTCCGTGACGACGAAGGGTTCGCCGGACCCCATGCGCGCCATGCCCTCGATGAGGAAGCGGTTGATGGCGGTACCGATGCCGAAGGCGAAGACGTTCGCATCGCCGAGGTTGTCCCGGATCAGATCGAAGACCTCGGCCTCGGCCTCGATGTAGCCGTCGGTGGCGATCACGATGGTACGGGACGTCTGCGCGCTTGGCCGGGGCAGCCGCATGGCGCGCAGGAGGGCCGCCCCGAGCCGGGTTCCGCCCCCTCCCTGCTGGATCTGGATGAGTTCGAGGGCCCGCGCCACGTTCTCCTTTGAGGCGGGGAGGGATTCGGCGGAGAGCACGCCGGAGCCGAAGGCGAAGAGCAGGACGTTGAAGTGATCGGTGGGACGGAGCGGCTCGATCAGGTCCTTCAGCAGCGCCTTCGACACCTCGATCGGATAGCCGCTCATCGACCCGGAGACGTCGACGACGAAGATGTACTCCCGCGGGGGGATCTCCCCCTCCTCGACGCGGTCGGGCGGCTGGCCCATGAAGAGGAAGAAGCTCTCGTTCTCGTCCTCGCCCTCGTAGAGCAGCAGGCCGGATTCGATCTGGTCGCCCGCCAGCCGGTAGCGCAGGATGTAATCCCGGTCGCCGCCGGTCCCGCCCGGATCGGCCAGCTCGACCAGGGCCCGCCCGGGCTCGGGGTAGGAGACCTCGATGTCGTGGGAAATCGACGACAGGGACTGGATCGGCACCCCCGCGCTCAGCTCGACGTCGATGTCGAAGCCGTACGTGGCCGGCTCCCCTTCGCGGGTGTAGGGCGTCGCCACGAACAGGTCCCTGTGGTCGACCTCGGCCAGGGGGATCTCGGAGTACCGCGGCCCGACGACGGTGGGATAGACGAACTCGTAATCGCCCTCCGTGGGCACCAGGGTCTCGGTGTATCTCAACTCGACGAGGATCCGGTCCCCCGGCAGGATGTTGCCCAACGTCATCTGGAAGACGTTGGGCCGCTGC
>CAZEHQ010000271.1:1823-5566 GCA_964512165.1 uncultured Gemmatimonadaceae bacterium
CCGCTGCTGCTCCAGGAGCGAGGCCGTGTAGCCCTCTTCGATCGCCTCTTCATACTCCTGCCGCGCCTCCTCCCGTTCCCTGATCTCGGCGGTGACGACCCGCTCGCCGATGGTCATCTCCATCCCGTACACGGCCGCCTGCGTCGAGGCGGGGAAGACGTAGGTCGCCTCCAGGGGCTTGCCGCCTTCGTTGGCGTACTCCTGGCGGATCACCACGTCGGCGATGACCCCCGCGATCCGGACGCTGGCCGAGACCGACTTCATGGGCAACGGGTCCAGCCCCGGATCGTCAGTCTCGACGAAGAAGAAGGGAGCGAGGGTTTGCTCCGGCTCCGGGAACTCGTCCCCCGAGCTGTGGGAGATGAACAACGCGGGCAATAGCAGGCAGAGAATGCGGGTCAGCATGGTGTGCCTCCAGGCAGTCGCGGAGACGGCCGCTGCGACCGTGCCGCATGTGGCGGGCCGGCATGGCCCCGATACCCTGCCTGGGAAGGGACGCAAGAAGCGTGCCCCCAGGTTCTCACCGCGTCATTTCTCGACATGCCCTTCCAGTTTCCTGGACAACCAGTCCCTCACAGGCCGGACTCGTCCGGTTTCCCGGACTGGTACGGCGCGAGCGCACGAAGACTCGTGATCACTCCCGGGACTCGGCACCGGGGTCACTCTGGAACAGGCCCATCACGTTGCCCTCCGTGTCGCGGAAATCGGCGAACCAGCCCACCCCGGGGATGGCGGTGCGGGGGGTGACGATGTCGCAGCCGGCGGCGGTGACCTTGGCCACGTAGGCGTCGAGATCGTCCACGCCGATGACGATGTGGGCGCCGCCGTCGCTCGCCATTCTCTCCCTGGGCGCCAGGGCCCCGCCGATGCCGGGCTCCTCCTGCGGTCCGGTCTCCTGCAGGTAGTACTCGTGCGGGCCCTCCCACTTGTGGGACTCCCAGCCGAAGACATCGGCGTAGAACCGGTTGGCGCGCTCGGCGTCGTCGAAGGGCAGCTCGAAGTGCACGATCTTGGGCATGATTCCTCCTAGAAGTAGACGATGGCGGTCACCTTGGACACGAAGGCCCTGAGGTAGAGGTCCCGTTCGATGTACTGTTGCATGTCCACCCTGCCAGAGCGAGGGTCGGATTGACTGCCCTCGCCGAAGCCGTAACGCAGGGACAGCCCGGTCCGGCCGCCGACGCTGATGCGCTTCAGGGGAAACCAGTCGACCCCCAGACCCACCCCGACGCCCACTTCAATCTTGGAAGAAGAGTACTCCCGCCACGGCTCCTCACCGTCACTTCTCAAACCGCTGAAGCCGCCCAGGGCCTGGTAGTAGACATAGGGAGCGATCCCGTTGCGCACGGATCGATAGCGCTTGAAGGTGGGGCGAAGCTGCAGCCTCAGGCTTTGGTAGCTTTCGTTGCTCAAGCCCGGGTCGTCGTAGTCGTTCTCGGTCAGGCCCAGGGAAAGGCTCGCCTCCAGGCCCACGGCGGTGTAAGGGGAGTTGACCTTCCACAGGCTGAAGCTGCTGCCCTCACCGGAGCGCAGGTCGAAGCCCAGGGCCCAGGTCCCCCGTTCGGCCAGGGGCCCCTGGGGAGAGGGGTGGGCCGCGGCGCCCGCGGCACTCCCCAGCAGGGCCATGGCGCCGAGGCGGAAATGGCGGCAGGTCAGAAGTCTCACGATGGGCCTCCTTCGAGCTTGGGCGAGCGCCCTCCCGGAGGAGGCGAAGCGGCCTCGGGGCGCCCTGCAGCTTCAGGGAATGAAGCCTCTCCCTCCCTGTCGGTAGAGGCACGGGGGGAATATACTCGTCGAGGCCCGAAGGCGTTTCCCCCACCCCGGACATGTAGATGAGCCACTCCGTGCGGCGCCACCTGCGCGTCGAGATCGAAGCCTACGACCGCACCATCCGCGCCTTCATCCCCGCCTACGAGGAGATGCTGGAGAGGGCCGCCCGCGCCGTTGCGGAGTCGCGCCCGGCAAGGGTGATCGACCTCGGCGCCGGCACCGGCGCCCTGGCGCAGGCCGTCCTGCAGCGGTGCGAGGGGGCCTCCGTCGAGCTCATCGACGCCGACGCCGAGATGCTCGACCAGGCCCGGGAGCGGCTCGCGCCCTTCGCGTCGCGGGTCAGCTACTCGGTCCGCCCCTTCCAGGGGCCGCTGCCGGCGTGCGACGCGGTGGTCGCCTCCCTCGCCCTGCACCACGTCCCCACCCTCGCCGGGAAGCGGGAGATCTTCGGCGCCATCCACGTCGCCCTGCCCCCCGGCGGGGTGTTCGTCAACGCCGACGCCACCATGCCCGCCGACCCCGCCGCCCGGCAGGCCGACTACGAGACCTGGGCCGCCCACCTCGTCTCCTGCGGCATCGAGGAACAGCAGGCGTGGCGCCACTTCGAGGAGTGGTCGGGCGAGGACACTTACTTCCCGCTGGAGGAGGAGCTCGCGGCCCTGGAGGAGGCCGGCTTCGACGCGGTCTGCCTGTGGCGGGCGGTGCCCCAGGCGGTGGTGAGGGCCGTCAAGCGGCCGTAAGGCCCGGCAGGACCACCGCCTTGACCCTGGCGCCGGCGAGGCGCTTCTATCTCCCGCCGCAAAATCCCCCCAACCCAGGAGGATCGATCGCCATGGCCACCATGTCCCTTCACAAGTCGGCGGATTGGAAGACCGGCCTGCGCACCTACTTCGAGTACCGCGACCTCGGCGCCGTCGAGGCCACCAAGGGCAAGCTGCTCGTCCACGTCATCCGCGCCACCGAACCCTGCAGCGGTCCGGGCGGCTATCACTCCCACGATCTCGAGTTCCAGATGAACTACGTGCTGCGCGGCTGGACCCGGGTCGAGTTCCAGGACATCGGCGAGGTGCGCTTCGAGGCCGGCGACAGCTGGCACCAGGATCCCGGGACCCCCCACGAGGTGCTGGAGTTCTCCGATGACTTCGAGGTCATCGAGATCTGCATGCCGGCCGAATTCCCCACCAAGGACGAGCAACGCTGACCCCGGGGAGAAGACTGGACGGCAGGGTCGCGGCCGTCAGCGGCGGTGCCTCCGGCATCGGCGAAGCCACGGTAAGGCGGTTCGTGGAGGAGGGCGCGCGGGTGGCCTTTGCCGACCGCGACGGCCCCCGCGGCGCGTGCGTCGCCCGAGAGATCGAGGCCGCCGGCGGGGAGGCGCTGTTCGTGGAGGCCCGCATGGACCACGAGGCCGAGGCCGCCGCCTTCGTCCGGCGGGCGGCGGATCACTTCGGTGGGCTCGACATCCTCGTGAACAACGCCGCCATCCGTTCCTACAACACCGTGACCGAAGCCAGCGAGGAGAGCTGGGACACCATCTGGGCGGTGAACGTCAAGGGCTACGCCTTCTGCGCCAAAGCCGCGATCCCCTTCCTGCGGCAGAGCGGCAAGGGCAGCATCGTCAACATCGCCTCCAACAGCGCCGTGATCGCGAGCCGCAAGGCCGTGCAGTACGACACCACCAAGGCGGCGGTCACGGGCCTGACCCGCGCCATGGCCCTGGACCATGCCGAAGAAGGGATCCGGGTCAACGCCCTTTGTCCGGGACCGACCTTCACCCCCTTCCACGAGCGGCGAGCCGCCGCGGCCGGGATGACCCCCGACTCGTTCAAGGAAGAGGTCGGACGCGCCACCATGCTCCAACGGCCGGCCCGGCCCGAGGAGATCGCCGCCTGCGTCCTGTTCCTCGCTTCCGACGACGCCTCCTTCGTCACCGGCACCTGCCTCTTCGCCGACGGCGGCGAGACCTCCATGGG
>CAZEHQ010000272.1:0-403 GCA_964512165.1 uncultured Gemmatimonadaceae bacterium
GAAGGAGACCGACATGCTGGCCTGAATGATGTTGTGCTCGGGACCGATCAATTCAAGTGTCGCTTTGCCGAAGGACGCTTCCCCCAGGACCCGCTCCTCTCCGGTGGGCCGTCGCCGGCCGGCAGGCTTGAAGGTCCAACCACGTTTCTCGAAATGGGCTTGAATCCTGGACCGGCTGATACCCAGGCCGGGCGTGGGGGCGGACTCGCGGGCAGAGGGGTCCTCGATCACGTCGGCAGGTCTGGAAGCCGGAGCGGCCCTGGCAGCGCAGCCGGCGCCAGCCACGACTACCGCCAGGGCGAGGTATCTCAAGGCTGCCATGGGAGAATCCTCCAAAGTGGAAGGGTGAGGGAGGCCATTCATCGGGCGGAAGCGGCGAATTCAGGTTGCTCCAAAGCCGATC
>CAZEHQ010000272.1:413-5495 GCA_964512165.1 uncultured Gemmatimonadaceae bacterium
TCCTGAATCGAGTGAGCATGGGACAGGAAGGTACGGGCCAGGAGGATGATGCGTTGAAGTACCGATTCGCCGAGATGATCTGGCACGAGATCCGCGACGCCGCCCGCGACGGCCGTGTGGCGGTCCTGCCCGTGGCCACCTACGAGGACCACGGACCGCACCTGCCGGTGGACACGGACGTGGTGCTGTGCACCGGCATCTGCGAGCGCGCCGTCGCCCGCATCCCCGGGGAGGCGGTGATGGCGCCGGCCGTGCCCCACGGCTACAGCCCCCACCACATGGACTTCCACGGCACTCTGACCATCACCTGGGACACCTTCATCCGCTACGTGAAGGACGTGGCCTGCAGCCTCGGCCACCACGGCTTCGAGCGCATCCTCATCGTCAACGGCCACGGCAGCAACGCCTCGCCCCTGGACCTGGCGGCGCGGCTCACGGTGATGGAGTACGAGGGGCGGGTCTACTGCGCCAGCGTCAGCCACTGGGACCTGCGCGGGGCCAGGACCGCCGGCGCCGAGCTGCGCGAGTCCGACCACGGCGGCACCTCCCACGGCGGCGAGTACGAGACCGCCCTCTACCTGGCGCTGAAGCCGGAGCTGGTGGAGATGGACAAGGCCGTGGACGAGCGCTCGCCCCTGTCGAAGAGCTTCCGCTCCGACCTGCTGGCCGGCACCCACCCGGAGGGCTCCGCGGCGCGGCTGATACCCTCCTGGAGCTCGCCGCCGGCCAGCGGCGTTCTGGGTGATGCATCTAAGGCCACCCCCGAGAAGGGCGAGGCCTGGCTGGAGGCCGCCGTGAGCGGTCTCGTCGACCTGATCCGCGAGCTGCGGGCGCAACCGATCCTGCCGAGGAGGGACCAGCACTGATGGGGATTCTCGACCGCTTCTCACTCGACGGGCGCACCGCCGTGGTCACCGGCGGCGCCGGGCCGCTCTTCGGCTCCAGCATTTCCGAGGCCCTGGCCGAGGCGGGAGCGACCGTGATCACGGCCTCCCGATCCCTGGAGCGCAACGAGGCCTTCGCCGACGAGCTGCGCGGCAAGGGCCACTCGGCTCACGCCCTGCAGCTCGACGTCACCGACACCGCCTCCATCGAGGCCTTCGGCGGCCAGGTCCACGACCGCTTCGAGGGCGTCGACGTGCTCGTCAACTCCGCCGTCGTCGCCCGCGGCGGCGGCTTCGAGGAGCAGACTCCCGACTACTGGGAGTTCAGCGCCCGCGGCAACATGACCGGCCTCTTCGCCCTGTGCAAGGCCTTCCTGCCGGGCATGGCCCACCGCGGCCGCGGCTCGATCATCAACATCTCCAGCATCTACGGCGTCGTCGCCAACGACCCGACCCTGTACGAGAACACGCCCATGCGGCAGCCGCCGGACTACACCTTCGTGAAGGCCGGCATGATCAACTTCACCCGCTACCTGGCCAACTACTTCGGCAAGCAGGGGGTGCGGGCCAACTGCATCTGCCCCGGGGGCTACTACGACGAGCAGCCCGGCCCCTTCGTCGAGGCCTACGAGAAGCGCTGCCCCCTGGGCCGCATGCTCGACAACGAGGACATCAAGGGCGCCGTCGTCTTCCTCGCCTCCGACGCCTCGGCCTACGTCACCGGCGAGGCCCTCATGGTCGACGGCGGCTGGACCTGCGTGTGAGCGTCTCGGCCGTCGACTTCGCGCGCTCCTACGTGTGGTGGCGCTCCGACAGGGACAAGCTGCCGCCGGCGACGGTGACGGTGCCGCCGCCGTACGCGCTGAACAACGCCCGCGTGCCCCTGGACTGTCTGTGCACGGTGACCGAGACGGCCTCGGGCCGGAGCCGCCGCTTCGCTCTCGGCGTGAGCTGCAAGACCGAGGCGGTGGGGGCCGAGGACGGCATCTGGCCGCAGCCGAATGCCGACTTCAAGCCGGTCCTGTCCGACGACGGCGAGTTCCTCAGCCTCAAGACCTACGACATCGTCGGCCGGCAGCTGCCGCTGTACGTCGAGTCCCTCGGCATGCAGCCGGAGCGCCAGGTGGTGCGCGTGGAAGAGGTCTTCGAGAGCGCCCGCACCGACGTGGAGCGCGTCGAGGCGCGGCCCCTGGAGACCTCGGCGGAGGCGGTGGAGGCGATCCTGGCCAACCGCACCCTCGTGGCGCGCACCCTCTACGGGAACGGCCGCTGCGAGGTGGAGCTGGAGTACCCGGTGAAGACGGTGAACGCCAACGAGCGCGACGTGCTCTTCCAGCCGGACACGGGGCCGGTCCTGGTGCCCGGCCTGGAAGGGGAGCCCGGGGACCTGATCGGCTCCCTGGAGCTGGCCTTCATCGCCTTCCACCGCTTCGACTGGGCCGAGCTGCTGCTCCGCGTTCCGGTGACGGTGGCCGAGGGCGTGGAGGTCCACCACTACGCCAAGTCCGTGCGCATCGACTGCCGCAACGAGCTGCTGCTCCTGTGAGCCGCCGCTGTCTCCACATCCGCCCCCGCTACCACCGCTGGCACGTCGACCCCGGCGTCGAGTGGGTGGAGTCGAACACCACGTACGACCACCTCGACTGGCGCATGCCGATGTCGCGGACGGCCCTCGTCCTGGTCGACGTCTGGGACCGCCACTACCTGGAGGACACCCACGCCCGGGCCGACGGGATCATCCGGCAACGGCTGCGGCCCCTGGTCGACCGCTGCCGATCCGCCGGCCTGCCCATCGTCCACGCTCCCTCGCCGCCCCAGGCCGTGTCGCACCCGAACTGGGTCTGCCTGGAGGGTTGGGACCGCAAGACCTGGCCCGACGACGCCGACTGGCCGCCGCCCGACTTCCGCCAGCGCCAGGGGGAGTTCGCCGCCTACGGCCCGCCCGGGGAGCCGCGCGACCCCGAGCGCGAGGAGGTGCGGGCGGGCCTGCGCATCCACCCCGACCTGCAGCCGGCCGAGGGCGAGCCCGTGGTCTCCACCGGCGAGGAGCTGCATCTCTGGTGCCGGGGGCAGGGGGTGATGTTCCTGCTCTTCGCCGGCTTCAACACCAACGCCTGCATCGTCCACCGCGACTACGGCACCCTCGACATGAACCGCCGCGGCTACGCGGTGCTGATCGTGCGCGACGCCACCACCGGCATGGAATCGGCCGAGACCCACGAGGCCCTGGGGCAGACCCGGGGAACGATCCTGAACCTGGAGATGTTCGGGTGCTGGTCGGTCACCTGCGGCGAGATCGCCGCGGGGTTGCCCGACTAGCGGAAGGTGGGGCAGTCCACGAGGGTGGGCTTGGTGCCCTTGGGCAGCGGCACCTGGAAGGCGTTGAGGGACATGGCCACCATCGAGTAGTAGCCGATGAGGCCGGTCAACTCGACGACTCCGGCTTCGCCGAGCAGGTCGCGGGCCGTGGCGAAGGTGCGCTCCTGGACGAAGCGGTTGTAGACCAGCTCGGCGGCGTAGTCGTACACGGCCTGCTCGTCCTCGCGCTCGAACTCGGGGTACTGCCCGAGGCGGACCGCCTCCAGCAGCTCCGGCGCCAGGCCGGCCTCGAGGGCGATGGGCTCGTGCAGGGTCCATTCGAGCTGGCAGTCCCAGGCGCGGGCGGTGACCAGGATGACCAGCTCCGAGAGGCGGGGCTCGAGGCGGGTCTGGTAGCGGACCAGGGCGCCGAGCTTCTGGGCGCGGTCGGCGAAGGGGGCGCTGTGGAGCCACACGCGGAAGGGGCCGGCCACGTTGCCGCGGGCCTCGACGATGGCGTCCCAGACGGCCTTCTGCTGCTCGTCGAGATCGCCGCGCTCGAGCTGTCGCAGGCGGCTGGTGCTCACGGGCGGTTCCCCGGTTGAGGCGGAGGGTTCGACATGGACAAGGTGGGTTTCATCGGTCTGGGTGCCATGGGCCGGAGGATGGTGGCCAACCTGGCGCGCCACGGCGAGGAGATCCTCGTCTTCGACATCGACGCCGCGGCCTGCGAGGCGGTGAAGGCCCCCGGCGTCAGGCCGGTGCAGAATGTGGCCTCCGTGGGGCGGGGCTGCAACCGGGTCCTCCTGTCGTTGCCGGAGGAGAGCGTGGTGGAGGAGGTCCTCTTCGGCCCCGGAGGGCTGGCCGGGTCCCTGACTCCCGGAGCGATCGTCGTCGACTGCAGCACCTGCCGCCCCGAGGCGGCCCGGTCCATGGAGGACCGGCTGGCGGGGCAGGAGGTCCGGTTCCTCGACGCGCCGGTCACCGGCCTGGAGGACCGCGCCGCCGCGGGGACCCTGACGGTGATGGTGGGAGGGGACGAGGCCGCCTTCGAGGCGGTGAAGCCCCTGCTGGAGCGGATCGGCAGCCTCGTCGTCCACATGGGCGCGCCCGGCAACGGCCAGCTGACCAAGATGGCCAACAACGTCCTCTACAACATCTCGGTGGCGGCCATGGCCGAGATGCTGCCCTTGACGACGGGCCTCGGCCTCGACCCCGACAAGCTCCGCCGCGTGGTGGCCACCGGCTCCGGCCAGAGCTTCGGCTTCGACTACTTCGCCGAGCGCGTCCTGCAGGGGCGCTTCGACGAGGGCTACCCCATGGGCGCCGCCTTCAAGGACATGGTGGCGATCATGGAGCGCGCCAACGAGCAGCGGGCCCCCATGCCCGTGGCCTCGGGGGCGATGCAGACCTACCGCCAGGCCCTGGCCGAGGGCCACGGCGACGAGGCCAAGGGAGCGATGGTCAAGGTGTGGGAGCGGGTCCTGGGGGTCAGGGTGAGACAGGGCGGCTGAGAGGCCGGGAGAGTATCCCCAGTCAGCCAGGGTTTTTGATGGAGATCCTGTACAAGTACGTCACGGCCGAGAGAGCCCTCACATGCCTGCCCGAGGTCGGAGACGGGTCGCTCAGGGCTACCCAGCCCTCGGCGCTGAACGATCCTCTTGAGTGCTCGGTAATGAGCCTCTTCGTGGAGCGAGACGAGGAGGAGGGGAACCGTGAGTACGCGGAAGTCCAGCATCAACAACGACAGTCCCGTCACTGAGCAGGAGGTCAGGGCAGCAAGAGAGGAATACGGCAGCCTTTACCTGCGTGAGTTGCTGGCAAGGCAGCTGTCGACAAGGTTTGGCATCGTCTCCTTCTGCAAGGACCCCCGGCATCCCCTCATGTGGTCTCATTACAC
>CAZEHQ010000273.1:0-5453 GCA_964512165.1 uncultured Gemmatimonadaceae bacterium
TTCACCGATCCGAGGGGGCGCTGGCACCACGTCACCATGACCGCCGAAGCCTTCGACGAAGACGCCTTCGAGGACGGCGTCATGTTCGACGGCTCCTCCATCAACGGCTGGAAGAGCATCGATCAGTCCGACATGGCCCTGCTCCCGGACCCGGCCACGGCGGGCGTCGATCCCTTCATGACCGATCCGACCCTGTACCTCATCTGCAACGTCCACGAGCCGACCACGGGCGAGCGCTACTCGCGGTGCCCCCGGTGCACCGCCCGCGACGCCGAGGCCCACCTGCAGTTCTCCGGCATCGGCGACACCGCCTACTTCGGCCCCGAGCCGGAGTTCTTCCTCTTCGACGACGTGCGCTTCGGCGTCGAGGCGGACCACACCTTCTATTCCCTGGACGACGCCGAGGGGCCCTACAACCGGGGCCGCGAGGTCGAGGGCGGCAACAAGGGGCACCGGCCGCGCACCAAGGGCGGCTACTTCCCGCTGCCGCCGGTCGACTCCGCCCAGGACATCCGCGCCGACATGCTCAAGGCGCTGAGCCGCGCCGGTGTCCCCGTCGAGAAGCACCACCACGAGGTCGCCGCCAGCCAGCACGAGCTGGGCATCGAGTTCGCGCCCCTGACGGTCATGGGCGACAAGCTCCAGGTCTACCGCTACGTCGTCCTCAACGTGGCCGGACAGCACGGCAAGTCGGCCACCTTCATGCCCAAGCCCGTGGTCGGCGACAACGGCTCCGGCATGCACATCAACCAGTCGCTGTGGAAGGACGGCGAGACCCTGTTCTCCGGATCCGGGTACGCCGACCTCTCCGAGACGGCCCTCCACTACATCGCCGGCATCATGAAGCACGCCCGCGCCATCAACGCCTTCGCCAATCCCAGCACCAACAGCTACAAGCGCCTGGTGCCCGGCTTCGAGGCGCCGGTGCTGCTGGCCTACTCCGCGCAGAACCGCTCGGCCTCGTGCCGCATTCCGCACTCGGCCTCGCCGCGGGCCAAGCGCGTGGAGATCCGCTTCCCCGACGCCACCGCCAACCCCTACCTGGCCTTCGCGGCCATGCTCATGGCGGGCCTCGACGGCATCGAGAACCGCATCGATCCCGGCCCTCCCATGGACAAGGACCTCTACGCGCTCCCCCCCGAGGAGCTGAAGGACATCCCCACGGTGGCCCACTCCCTGCGCGGCGCCCTGGAGGCCCTCGACGCCGACCACGAGTTCCTGACCCGGGGCGACGTGTTCACCAAGGACCAGATCGACGCCTACATCGAGCTCAAGGAGGAGGAGGTGGTGCGCTTCGAGCAGGCCCCCCACCCCGTCGAGTTCGACATGTACTACTCCATCTGAGGGAGCGCGAGAGTCGACGATGCCCGCCGCCCCGACGTCGAGCGTTCTGGCCGAGGCCGCCGGGACCCCGGGGTTCGGCGACCTGCGGGGTCACAGTGCGGATCAGGCAGCGGCCGGGACCGACCGGCTGAGGGAGGCGGCCTCCCGCGCCGGCCGCGAGCCCCTCGCGGCGGCCCTGGAGTCGCCCGAGGGCCGGGTCTTCTTCTCCTTCCTCTGCGGCAACAGCCCCTACCTGAGCCGCCTCCTGCTGCGGGACCTGGAGTTCACCCAGTCCCTGGTGGAAGAGACCCCCGAGGCGGTTACCCGGCGGCTGCTCGACGAGCTCGCCGCGGCCGACCCGGCCATGGACCGCGACCCGCTGATGAGGTTCCTGCGGCAACGGCGGAGCCGGGTGGCCGTGGCCGCGGCGGTCTACGACTGCTTCGGCCTCCGCGGCGTCATGGAGTGCGCCGAGCTGCTGTCGGATATGGCCGACCACGCCGTGCGGCTGGCCGTCGCCCACCTGCTGCTGGGCCGGGCGCGGCGCGGCGACCTGGAGCTGCCCGGGGAGGAGGGCCGGTGGGGGTACTTCGTCCTCGCCATGGGCAAGCACGGCTCCCGCGAGCTGAACTACTCCTCCGACATCGACCTCATCGTCCTCTACGACCCGTCCCGCGTGCGCTACACCGGCCGCAAGAGCCCGGGCGACTGCTTCGCGCGGGTCACGCGCGACCTGACGGGCATCCTCCAGTCCCGCACCGGCGACGGCTACGTCTTCCGCACCGACCTGCGCCTGCGCCCCGACCCCTCCTCCACGCCCCCGGCCATCACCGTGGACTTCGCCCTCGACTACTACCTCCGCTTCGGCCGCACCTGGGAGCGCACCGCCCTCATCAAGGCCCGTCCCGTGGCCGGGGACCTGGCCGCGGGCGAGGCCTTCCTGGAGCGGCTGTCGCCGTTCATCTGGGACGAGGGGCTCGACTTCACCTCGGTCGACGAGATCCGCTCCATGAGCCAGCAGATCCACGACTTCCACGGCCACGGAGCGGTGAGCGCCGCGGGCCACGACGTCAAGCTGGGACGGGGCGGCATCCGGGAGATCGAGTTCTTCGTGCACATGCACCAGCTCGCCTACGGGAGCCGCAACCGCCGCCTGAGGGGCCCCCGGCTGCTGGCCATGCTGGAGGTCCTCGACGGCGAGCACCACCTCCTGCCGGCCGAGGCGGCCACCCTGCGCCAGGCCTACCTGCTGCTGCGGCGCGTCGAGCACCGCCTGCAGATGATCAACGACGACCAGACGCAGAAGCTGCCGGAGTCGACCGACGGCCTGGAGCACGTGGCCGCCCTCATGGGCCTTGCCTCCGCGCAGGAGCTGCAGGGCGGGGTCGAGCAGGCCTGCCTGGAGGTCCACAACCTCTACCGCACCCGCTTCGACATCCCCGAGAGCGAGCAGGACATCACCGCGGTGATCCTGGACGGTCCGGAGGGCAAGGAGAACCCCGAGGCCGTCGACCGCCTCGAGGCCGCCGGCTTCTCGCGGGCGCCGACGGCCGTGGAGATCTTCCGCGGGTGGGCGGCCGGCCACCACCCCTCGACCGCCCCGGAGCGCGCCCGCGCCATCCTCCGCGAGATCCTCCACGAGATCATCGAGGCCCTGGCCCGGACCCCCGACCCGGACCGCGCCCTGGCGCGCATGGACAGGTTCCTGGAGGCGCTCCCGGAGGAGATCTCGCTGTTCCCCATGTTCAGGGCCCATACCTGGCTCCTCCGTCTCGTGGCCATGGTCATGGGCAGCGCCCCGCGCATCGCCGACACCCTCGGCGGCAACCCCCGGCTCCTGAGGGCCGTCCTCGAGCCCGGCTTCTTCCTGCCGCTCCCGGGCCGCGAGCAGCTCGCCGGCGAGTTGGGGGAGCGCCTGGAGGGGGTGGAGGACCCGCAGGAGCGGAGCGGGCGGGTGGCGGGCTGGGCCGGCGACCGCCGCTTCCAGGTGGGCGTGCAGTCCCTGGAGAACCTGATCACCGTGGACGAGGCCTCGGCCTCCCTGTCGCACGTGGCCGAGGTGGTGGTCGAGGTCCTCTTCCGGGACGTGCTCGCCGAGCTGGAGGAGCATCACGGCAGGCCCGGCGGGGGCTGCGCCGTGGTGGCCATGGGCAAGCTCGGCGCCGGGGAGTTGACCTTCGAGTCCGACCTCGACCTGATGCTGGTAGCCGACCTCCCGGACGACCGGGAGACCACCGCCGGCCCCGCCCCCATCGAGGCGCGGCGCTTCTACGGGCGCGCCGCCCAGCGGCTCATCGCCGCCCTCCGGAGCCGCTCGGCCTCCGGACGGCTCTACGAGGTCGACATGCGCCTGCGGCCCTCGGGCGAGAGCGGGCCCCTGGTGACCTCCCTGGAGGCCTTCCGGGAATACGAGGCCGGCGCCGCATGGACCTGGGAGCACATGTCCCTGACGAGGGCCCGCGTCCTCTGCGGCGACGAGGCCGCGGCCGAGGCCGCGGGCCGGGAGATCCGCCAGGTCCTGACCCGCCCCCGCGATCCCGCGGCGCTGCTGCAGGACGTGGCCCGCATGCGCGACCGTATCGCCGCCGAGTACCCGCCGGGCGACCCCTTCGAGCTGAAGTACGCGCGCGGCGGCCTGGTGGACCTGGAGTTCACCGCCCAGTACCTGCAGCTGCTGCACGCCCACGACCGTCCCGAGGTCCTGGCCGGAGGCACCGCGGCCTGCTTCGAGGCCCTCGCCGCCGCCGGCCTCCTCGACGAGGAGGAGGGCCGTTTCCTCGCCGGCGCGGTGCGAATGCAGCGCGCCCTTCAGGGCCTGGTCCGGCTCACATGGACCCAGGAAGTCCCGGTGCACGACGCCCCCGAACCGCTGCGGCGGAAGCTGGCGGCGGCCCTGGAGTGCACGGGGTTCGACGAGCTGGAGGACCGGCTCCGCGCCACCCAGGAGAGGGCCTTCGACCTCTACCGGGAGCGCATCGGCGGGCCGGCGGAGGGGGCGTAGGACTACCGGCCCCGGCGGCCAGCCCCACGCCCTGCGGACCGGCGGCGCTCCTGCCGCTGGCGGAAATCGGCGAGTTCGTCCGCAAAGCGCCTTTCGTTCGGCAGCAAGGCCAGGGCGGCCTCGAAGGCGGCCTCGACCTCGCTGGCGGGCGAACGCAGCCAGTCCAGCGTCCGAGCCAGGTCGCGCGACGCCCAGGCTCGGCGGGCGCCGGGGGCGTCCATCTGCACTACCCGTTCCAGCAAGCCGCGCGCCTCCACAAGCAGACGGCGGTTGACCTCTCGCCACGATCCCCGCCTCGTCCGCCAGGCGTCCTGGGCCAGCCGCATCTTGGTCTGGGCGAACTCGTGGAGAGCGCGGGCGTCAGCGAAGGCCGTCTCTCCGGCCTGCTGGAAGTACCGATGCGCCGTCTGTGGATCTCGCAGCCGGCGCGCCAGGATCGCCGCGTCGATGGCGTCCTGGCCGGAGACCACATCGGGCAGGCCGTCGAGCAGGCGCCTGGCCTCCTCCTCCCGGCCGCTGGCCAGGAAGGCCTCGATCAGGACATTCGCCACGTTGGCCTGCGCCACCCGGGAACCCCGCTCGCTGAATCGCTCGAACAGGGCCTCCGCTTCCTCCAACTGGCCCCGGTCCCTGTAGAGGCGGATCATCTCGGCAGCCAACGTCGCCGACGACTCGTTGGACTCCCATGCGTCCCGTACCCGCCTGAAGGCGTCCTCTCCACTGCCGACGGTGCGCAGGTAGGCGGCGTCCTGGATGGCCGAAATGGCGGCGTACTCCGGATGCGCCGGCAGGGTGGCGCGGAAGTAGGTCCTCCCGGGATCGAAGTCGAAGACCGGCTTCGGCGAACCGTTCCGGGTCATGGCCTCGATCATCTGCGGCAGTCCGGTCAACCGGCCCTCGGCGAGCTTGAGCTCCTTGAGAAACTCACCGATGCGCCGGTTGCGGGCCGGCACCGGCGGCACGGGGCCGGTATCGAAGTGGTGTTGTTCGATGCCGGCGACCGGCCCCGGATAGCTGATCACCTCGATGCGATCCGGGTAGAGATAGACCTTGGTCGGTTCGACGACATCCGGACGGTAGGCCCGGTGATAGACGGCGTTGACGAGAGCCTCTCGCAACGCGACCTGGG
>CAZEHQ010000274.1:0-5424 GCA_964512165.1 uncultured Gemmatimonadaceae bacterium
CTCGAAGCAGTAGATGTCGCAGAACATCCTCTCCGACTCGAAGAGGTTGACCTTGCGGAACTTCTCCCTTGAGAAGCTCCGTTCCTCCTGCCAGCGCTTGACGTGCATGCTCGGCCTCAGCGGTCCGCCAGGGGCCGGAAGGCCCTCTCTTCGGGACCGGTGTAGATGTGGTTGGGGCGGATCAGGCGGTTGCTCTCCTGCTGCTCGACGACGTGGGCTGCCCAGCCGGCGACGCGGCTGGCGACGAAGACCGGCGTGTAGAGCGGGATCGGCAGCCCCATGGTGTAGAAGGTCCAGGCCACGGGGAAGTCGACGTTGGGGAAGATCCCCTTCTCGGAGCGCATCGTCTCCTCCACGGCCTCGGCGATGCCCTGCCAGCGGCTCTCCCCGGTGGCCGCGGCCACCCGGCGCCCCTCCTCCTGCACGGCGGGCACCCGCGAGTCGCCGCTCTTGTACTCGCGGTGGCCGAAACCCATGATCTTCTGCTTCTGCCCCAGCGCCTCCAGCACCCACGGGCGCGCCCGCTCCGTCTCGCCGATCTCCAGCATCATCTCCATGGCCGCCTCGTTGGCGCCGCCGTGGAGGGGGCCCATGAGGGCGGCGATGCCCGCCGTCACCGCCGCGTGCAGGTCGGCCAGGGTCGAGGCCGTCACCCTCGCGGCGAAGGAGGAGGCGTTGAAGCCGTGCTCGGAGTAGAGCATGAGGGCCACGTCCAGGGCGCGCACGGCGTGCTCCTCCGGCCGGCGGCCGTCCACCATGTAGAGCAGGTTGGCGGCGTGGCCCAGGGCCGGGTTGGGGGGCACCGGCTCCAGGCCGCTGGCGCAGCGGTGGGCGGCGGCCAGGATCGTGGGGACCTTGGCCAGCAGGCGCTCCGCCTTGCGCAGGGTGGCCTCGCGGCTGATGTCGCGGGCCTCGGGGTCGGCCACCCCGAGGGCGGAGACCGCCGAGCGCAGGACCGCCATCGACTGGGCTTCGGCCGGGGTCCGGCGCAGCAGTTCCTCCACCATCGGCGGCAGTGCGCGCTCGGCGCGCAGGCGGTCCTGGAAGTCGGCGAGCTGGCCGGCCGAGGGCAGGTCTCCGTAGAGCAGCAGCCAGGCCACCTCCTCGAAGATGGACTGGCGGGTGATCTCCACGAGGTCGTAGCCCCGCACGATCAGCCGGTTGGCCTCGAAGTCGATCCGGGAGATCGCCGACTCGCCGGCGATGACGCCGGCCAGGCCGGGGCTGTACTCGGGCCGCTCAGCCATCGCCGCCCTTCCCGGCCAGCCGCCGGTCCATGGCCTCGTACTCGGGGTAGCGCAGCAGCTCGTAGAGCTCCTCTCGTGTCTGCATGCGGTCGAGCCAGGCCGCCGGCGAGCCCTGGTCGCGGATCTCGGTGAGCACGCCCTCCACGGCCTTCATCATGACCCGGAAGGTCGTCATGGGGAAGATCACCATGGCGTAGCCGAGGTCGGCGAACTGTTGCGCCGTCAGGGGCGGGGTCTTGCCGAACTCGGTCATGTTGGCCAGCAGCGGGCCCTGCACCCGCTCGGCGTAGCGGCCGAACTCCTCCTCGGTCTGCAGGGCCTCGATGAAGACCGCGTCGGCGCCGGCCTCCAGGTAGCGGCGGCCGCGGTCGACGCTGGCCTCGAAGCCTTCCACGGCGCGCGCGTCGGTGCGCGCCACCAGCAGGAAGTCGGGGTTCGCCCGGGCCTCCACCGCGGCGGCGAGCTTGCGCTCCATCTCCCGTGCGGGGACCAGCTGCTTGCCGTCGAGGTGGCCGCAGCGCTTGGGCATGACCTGGTCCTCGAGATGGATGCCGGCCACGCCGGCGGCCTCGAAGGCGCGCACCGTGCGCATCACCTGCAGGGCCTCGCCGAAGCCAGTGTCGGCGTCGCACAGGGCCGGCACCTCCACGGCGTCGGCGATGGCGCCCGCGGCGCCGGCCACCTGCTCCATGCCGAGGAGCGCGATGTCGGGGTACCCGGCGTTGTTGATCAGCCCCGCGCCGGAGATGTAGACCGCCTCGAAGCCCAGCCTCTGGGCGAGCATCGCCACCGGCGCGTTGAAGCACCCGGGCATCACCACCGTGCCGGCGACGATGGCGCGGCGCAGGGCGGCGGCCTTGTCCGCCGGGGGGGTGCGCTGGGAAAGAAGCATGGCGGGTCTCAGAGGCGGATGGTGGCGTCGCGGTCGGGGCCCACGGAGATCAGGCTCACGGGGGTGCGGCTCAGCTCCTCGATGCGCCGCACGTAGGCGCGGGCCCCGGCGGGCAGGTCGGCGAAGGCGCGGGCGCCGGTGGTGGGCGCGCACCAGCCGTCCACCTCCTCGTACACGGGCTCGCACTTGTCGAGGATCCGCGGGTCGGCGGGGAACTCCTCCAGCAGCTGGTCGCCGTGGCGGTAGGCGGTGCACAGCTTGAGGCGCTCCACCGGGTCGAGGATGTCCAGCCGCGTGAGGGCGAGGCCGGTGAGGCCGTTGACCCGCGCCGCCATGCGGGCGATGGTGGCGTCGAACCAGCCGCACCGGCGGGCGCGGCCCGTGGTGGCGCCGTACTCCTGGCCCAGCTCGCGGATGCGCTCGCCCTCGTCGTCGAGCAGCTCCGTGGGGAAGGGGCCGTTGCCGACGCGGGTCATGTAGGCCTTGGTGACGCCGATGATCTCGTCGATGCGGGTCGGTCCCACGCCGGTGCCGGTGCAGGCGCCGCCGGCGGTGGTGTTGGAGGAGGTCACGTACGGATAGGTGCCGTGGTCGATGTCGAGGAGGGTGCCCTGGGCGCCTTCGAAGAGCACCCGGCGGCCGTCGTCGAGAGCGTTGTTGAGGTAGACGGAGGTGTCGTCCACGTACGGCCGCAGCCTCTCGGAGAACCCCTGGGTCTGGCGTACCACCTCCTCCACGTCGAGAGGCGGCGCCCCGTAGATGCCGGTGAGCATGTCGTTGGCGGCCCGGACCGCGGAGCGCAGCCGGTCGCGCAGGTCGGCGTCGAGCAGGTCCATCACCCGCAGGGCGTGGCTGCGGGCGACCTTGTCCCGGTAGGCGGGGCCGATGCCGCGGGCGGTGGTGCCGATGGCGCCGGAGCCGAGGCTCTCCTCGGAGGCGCGGTCGAGGGCCTTGTGGTAGGGCAGCACCACGTGGGCGCAGCCGCTGACGCGCAGGCGCTCGGGAGGCACGGGGATGCCCCGGTCCGCCAGCTCGTCCAGCTCGGAGAACAGGGACTCCGGGTCGAGGACGACGCCGTTGCCGATGACGCAGACCGCGTGGTCGTTGAGGACGCCCACGGGCAGGATGTGGAAGATCCAGGTCTGGCCCCCCACCTCGACGGTGTGGCCGGCGTTGGCTCCCCCCTGGAAGCGCACCACCACGTCGGCGCCGGCGGCGAGGTAGTCGACGATCTTGGCCTTGCCCTCATCGCCCCACTGGGCTCCCAGGACGACGGTCGCTGGCATGTTCGGCTCTCCCTCTCGCGTCACAGGCTCACCAGGCGAGCCCAGGTTATGTGGGGGTCGGTGAGGATCTCCTCGATCACGGCTTCGGGCACCGGGCTGTCGACGTTCAGCACGGTCAGGGCCCGGCCGCCCACGTGTTGCCGGCCGCAGGCCATGCGCGCGATGTTGATCTGGCGCCGGCCCATGGTGCTGCCGATGCGGCCGATGATCCCCGGCACGTCGTCGTTGACGTAGAACAGCATATGCCCCTCGGGGACCGCGTCCAGGTCGTACTCGTCGACGCGCACGATGCGCGGGTCCTGGTGGCCGAAGAGGGTGCCCGACAGCACCCGCCGGCCGCCGCCGTCGAACTCGAGGGCCACCGTCAGCAGGCTGGCGTAGTCCTCGGCGTCGCTGCTCGTCAGCTCGTCGATGCGGACGCCGCGCTCCTGGGCGACCATGCGGGCGTTGACGAGGTTCACCGTCCCCTCCTCGGCGAAGCTCTCCATCAGTCCCAGCACCACCGCCGAGGTCAGGGACGAGGTGGACCCGGTGGCGATCTCGCCGTGGTACTCCACGGTGATGCGCCGCAGACGGTCCTCCTTGGCCAGCTGGCCGTGGATGCGGCCGAGGCGCTCGCCCAGCTTCAGGTGGGGGCGCAGCTTCTCGTAGGCCTCGGGATCGACGCTGGGCACGTTCACGGCGTTGTGGATCGCCCCGCCCACCAGCACCTCCCGCACCTGCTCGGCCACCTGCAGGGCGACGCTGCTCTGGGCTTCCCGCGTCGCCGCCGCCAGGTGGGGGGTGCAGATCACCCGCTCGTGGGCCACCAGCCGCGACCCCGCCTCCGGCGGCTCGCTCTCGTACACGTCGAGGGCGGCGCCCGCCACCTTGCCGGAGTCGAGGGCCTGGAGCAGGGCCTCTTCGTCGACGATGCCGCCGCGGGCGCAGTTGATGACGCGGACGCCGTCGCGGCAGCGGGCCAGTTCCCCCTCCGACAGCCGGTGCCGGGTCTGCGCCGTCAGGGGCACGTGGAAGGTGAGGAAGTCGGCCTCTTCCCAGATCTGCTCCTCCGGGGCGAGCTGGGCCCCGTACGACTGGGCCACCTCCTCGGTCACCGGGGGGTCGCAGGCGAGGACGCGCAGGCCGAGGGCGGCGGCCCTCCGGGCGACCTCGCGGCCCACCTGGCCGAGGCCGAAGACGCCGATCGTCTTGCCCGCCAGCTCGACCCCGGTGAGGGCGCTGGGCTCCCAGCGGCCGGCCTTCATCGAGGCCGTGCCCTGGGGGACGTTGCGCGCCAGGGAGAGGACCATGGCCACCGTGTGCTCCGCCGTGCTCACCGAGTTGCCCCCGGGGGTGTTCATCACCACGATGCCGCGGCGGGTGGCCTCGTCCACGTCGATGTTGTCGACCCCGGCGCCGGCCCTGCCGATGGCGCGCATGCGCCGCGCCCGGCGGATGACCTCGCCGGTGACGCGGGTGGCGCTGCGCACGATGAGCCCGTCGTAGGCGTCGATGCGCTCCAGCAGCTCGGCGGGCGACAGGCCGGTGCTCATGTCGGCCTCGATGCGGCCGCCGGCCTGCAGCACGTCGACGCAGCCGGGATCGACGCGGTCGCTGATCAGGACTCTCATGGGGCCGCCGCGGCCTCCACCGCCGTCACCTCCCCAACCCACTGCAGCAGGTCGCCGCGGCCGAGGCCGCTCTCGGAGGAGAAGGGCAGGTAGGGCAGGTCGGCGAGCTGCCCCTCCTCCTCGAGCCGGGAGACCTGCCGGTCGAGCTTGCCGCGGGAGAGCTTGTCGGCCTTGGTGAGCACCAGCAGGAAGGGGCGTCGGCCGCTCCTCAGGGTGTCCACCATCTGCAGGTCCAGCTCCGTCGGGCCGTGGCGGGCGTCGATGAGCAGGACCACCGCCCGCAGCGCCTCGCGGCGGGCCAGGTAGGTCTCGATGAGCCGGCCCAGGTTGCGCCGCAGGTCGACGCCGCCGCGCACGTACCCGTAGCCAGGAAGGTCGACGAGGAT
>CAZEHQ010000275.1:0-5366 GCA_964512165.1 uncultured Gemmatimonadaceae bacterium
CACCCAGCCTTCCCGCTTGAGCTTCCGGATTACGTCTACGCTCTTCATCGAGTGTGTAATATACACACCGCTCCCCGGGTCTCAACCGAGAGTCCAGGAGTGGGTCCTGAGGCAGTTCGGGAAATGCCCGCAACGCGGCCACCAGGCCAAGCGCGCCACCGGATCGAGTGGCGCCGGAGACGCGCCGGCACAGAACCCCCGCCCGGCGCCACACGGCCGAGAAGGGTGTCTGCCGGTGATCCCACCCAGGGCGGCGACGGCGGCGCAGGCCGAGCCGAGCGGCGCATTACGCCGGGCGGATCACAACTGCGCGCATCCAGAGGACCCAGAGACCCGAGCGCAGCGAGGGGCTCGCCGGCCCCACGAATCCACCCCAGGCGATAGCCCCACCAACCAGTCCCGGCGTACGCGCCGCCGAGGCACGGCCGGAGCCGCCGGCGCCGCCCCAAGGCAGAGGAGAACCGGAGGAGAGCACCGTGAACGACACCGACTACCTGATGCAGAAGATGTCCAGGGCCTTCGAGATGAGGGAGGGCAGGAAATTCACCCCCCTGGAGAAGCAGTTCCTGGCCGCGGCGGCGCACGGCGCCACTGACTTGTGCCATGCCAGTTGCGACGTCCCGCGGATGAAGGCCCTGCTGCGGGAGCAGCCGGCCCTGCTCGAGTCGGTCGGTTCCGTCGCCCTCGCCATGGCGGCCTCCTACTTCGGGACCCTCGACGCCGTCCGCTTCCTGCTCGAGCGCGGCATCCGGGAATTCTACGACTGCGCCACCGGACTCTACAGGAAGCATCAGCACGAGCCGGTGACCAAGGCCTTCTACCACGGGAACTTCGAGACCCTGCGCACCGTGTTCGAGGCCGGCGTCAGCGATGCGTCCGTCATCAGCACGTCCCACGTCGGGTGGCCGGCGAACACCTCGCTGCTGTTCTGGGCCGTCGGCCGGCCGGTGGAGTTCACGGAGTTCGCCCTCGCCCACGGGGCCGACCCGGAGGCGCCGTTCTCGGGCAACGGGGAGGGCGGCAACACCCCGCTGCAGGAAGCCGCGGCGCGTTTCGGCACCGGGGGCTGGAACCCCGACGTGGCCGATGCGGTCCTCGCCCTGCTCGGGCACGGGGCGCACTTCGACATCTTCTCGGCTTGCGGCATGAACGACCTCGAGCGCGTGCTCGAGCTGGCCCGGGAGGACTCCTCGGTCGTCATGCAGAGGGGAGAGATGGGGATGACCCCCCTGCACTGGGCATCGCGCTCCGGTTCGATCCCTTGCCTGAAGTGGCTGCTGCGGCACGGCGCCGAGGTCGATGCCAGGACCACTACCGACCGAACCCCGCTGCACCTGGCGGCCGAGAGGGGGAACCTCGAGGCGATCTGGCTTCTGGCCGCGCACGGCGCCGATCTCGACGCGCAGGACAGGAAGGGACGCACGCCGCTGCACAGGGCCGCCTACGAAGGCAGGCTCGAGGCCGCCGAGGTGCTCATCGTCCTGGGGGCGGACCGGAGGCTGAAGACGAGGTCCGGCAAGAGGCCGATGCAGGTGGCGCGGCTGGACTGCCGGCACCTGAAGGAGGAGTGAGCCCGGCCCTCTCGTGCTGGCCTCAGCCGGAGCCCTGCGGGCGAGGCTACAGCAGACTCAGTCGAAGCCGAGGACGGGGAGATCCTCAGAGCACTGCAACCGAATTCTGTCGGCAGACATCCGCGAAATCGAGTGCAACATTCGTGTCGTCGATCACTGCGCGGAGCACGGCATCGACAAGGCTGAGCGGTCGACCTCGGCGTCCGCTCTGCATTGCGGATCGATAGGCGTCGTCTCTATAGCGGGTATCATCGAGCAGTCGCGTGTCAGGGTGCATCACGACGGCATCGAAACGGGCCATGATTGGGGGCCTGCGAGCAAACCGGGTGTTCAATGTCTCATACAGAATTGGCCACGGCAGGACGATTGGCATCAAGTCCAGCCACTCTCGCTTCCCCTGTGCAGCTTCATGATTCTCGTCTCGCGGTTCGTACAGGGCCATGAAGAAGCCCGAGTCGGGCAGCAGGCCGCCTCTCATGTCGTGTCACCGTCGTCTTCTTCGTCGTCGCCGTTGTCGCCGAATCCCTCCCAAGGGGCGCTCTTTCGGCGCCCGAACAGGTAACGCCCTTTGCGATTGTGGATGAGGTATACGCGGGAGCGCCTGTCCAGGGAGACCGCGGCCTGCATGTCCTCTTTCACCGCCGCTGCCAGATCACCCTCGTGTGCGTACTTCAGAAAGGCCACGCTGGAGCCACACTCCTTGGCACCGTGAGTATCGAGCCAGGAATACAGCCCCTCGTAGTCGCCGTTGACTCCCAGATCGTAGCTGAGCCAGATCGTGCTCTTCATCTCTGCCGTCTCCGTTCTCATGGATGGCATGGAGACAAGCTACCCTGGGGGGTGGACCGCCTCAAGCCGCGGTGAGTGACCTGGCTGACCACGTTTGGCATGGCCGAGCCCGCCGGCACCGGCCCTGCCCGCCGGTCCTCCCACGCCTATTTTCCATCTCATACGACTGCCATGAACGACGCCATCGTCATCGGGGGCGGCATCCTCGGAGCCGCTACCGCATACCACCTGGTCCGGGCCCGGGCCCGGGTGCTCCTCCTCGACCGCGGCGACGAGGGGCGCGCCACCGCGGCCGGGGCCGGGATCGTCTCCCCGGCGACCTACCGCGGCGACTCCGACGTCTGGTACCGCTTCAGCCGGGCCGCGTACCAGCACCTCTCGACGCTGGTCCCCGACCTCGAGGCGGAAGGCGCGAAGACCGGCTTCGCCCGCTGCGGACTGCTGCTGGCGGCGGTCTCCGACGACGAGTTCGCTCCCTTCGAGGCCGCCTCACAGCGGATCCTCTCGCGGCCGGACCACGGCTCTTCGGTGCGCGCCGTCGAGGCCGCGGAAGCGCGGGAGATGTTCCCGCCCCTGGCCCCGTCGGCCCGTGCCCTGCACAACCCGGACGCCGCCCGCATCGACGGCCGTCTCCTTGCCAACGCCCTGCTGGAGGCCGCGGAAAGGCGCGGACTCGAACGCCGCCAGGCATCGGCGGACAGCCTGCTACTGGAAGGAAGGAGGATCGCCGGCGTCCTCAGCGGCGGCGACCGGATATCCGCGCGGACCGTGGTCATCGCCGGCGGCGCCTGGTCCCGCCGTTTCTCGGACCAGCTCGGCCTCGACATCCCGGTGGCCCCCCAGCGCGGCCAGATCATCCACCTCGACCTCGGAGGGACCGACACCTCCACCTGGCCGATCGTCAGCGCCTTCCGCGATCACTACATGGTCCCCTGGCCGGACAGCCGCGTAGCCGTCGGCGCCACCCGCGAGACCGGCTCCGGCTTCGATCCCAAAGTGACCGCCGCCGGGATCGTCGAGGTGCTATCGGAAGCCCTGCGCGTCGCCCCCGGCCTGGCCGGCGCCTCCATCCGCGAGACCCGCGTCGGCCTGCGTCCCCTGTCGGCCGACGGCATGCCGGTCATGGGAGCGGTCCCGGGCTGGCATGGCCTCTACCTCAACACCGGTCACGGGGCGAGCGGACTGCAACTTGGTCCCTACAGCGGCCACATCGTCGCCGACGCCGCCCTCGGCGAAGAACCGGGGTTCGACCTCTCTCCTCTTTCGGCGGAACGGTTCCTGTGACCACGGCCTGCGCCGCGCAGTCAGGTTCGCCGGTGTGACCCCATGGGCAGCTCTCTCCGCGTCGACGCCGCCAACTGGCGGATCCTCTTCCGCTTTGAGGAAGGTGACGCGTACGACGTGGACCTGGTCGACTCATGGCAATGAAGAATCCACCCCATCCGGGCCGCAGCATCAGGCAAAACTGTCTGGACCCCCTCGGCCTGAACGTCACCGAAGCGGCGAAGGTGTTGGGCGTGGCCCGTCACACCCTCTCCCGCGTCCTGAACGGGCATGCGGCCATTTCGCCGGAGATGGCCATTCGACTGGAAAAGGCGGGCTGGTCCAACGCGGAGTTCTGGCTGCGGCGACAGATCGCCTACGATCTGGTGCAGGCCCGCCGGACCGAAGAGAACATCCAGGTCAGGCGCTACGAGCCGCAGGTAGCCTGAGGAAACCAGGCCACCGCCCCGGCCTGGCCAGCGCCTGCCAGGTCGCCGGATCGGACCTCACCTCAGCTCCTGACCAGATCCAGGTCCGCACCCCCCTCTACCAGCACGGGAATCAGGTCCGCGTGTTTCGTGCGCTCGGCCGCGCCGAACAACAGCCGGGTATAGGGCTTCACCTGTGCGCCTTCCGCGATCAGCCACCGCGCGAGCTGCTCGTGGCCTCCGGCCACGGCATAGTGCAGGGGGGTCACACGCCAGACCGAGTCGTCTTTCTGTTCCCCGGTCAACAGGCCGGGCTCGGCCTGGAGGCAGTGTTGCACGCGGTCCGTGTCACCCAGATAGCAGGCCGAGTAGATGTCCATCACGGAACCGGCCCTTTCCAACATCCGCGCGAGGTGCGGGCGGTGATAGCGTCGCGCGATACAGTAGGGCTTCAGGAGCACCGGGATCTCCGCCCGTGTCCGCCCCGGCACATTGGGATCGGCTCCTGCCCGCAACAGGAACCGCACCACCTCGACCCGGTTGCCGCGTGTCGCTTCCCACAGAAACGTCCGGTTGTGTCCCCCGCTCTTGGCCAGCAGCAGCGACGGGTCCTGGCTCAGATGCCGCTTCACGGACCGCAGATCTCCGCGGCGGGCCTCTTTCAGGATTCTGTCGATACCGGTGCGGCCGCTGTGACCTGAACGCGGCTTGACTTCATCGCCCCATCCGTGGTCGTCGCCGCTCATGACACCACACCCGCATCCCCAAGCTCATACACCCGGTCCTGCACGATCAGCAGCGCCAGTCCGTCCGAGCGATGGTTGCCGTATGCCACCCCGCCTCGACCGCCCACCAGCACAAGGTCCTCCCCGATACGCGCCACCTCCGTCTCGCCCGCCCGCTCGGTCCGCACTGCGGCTCGATCCAGCGAGCCGTGGCCCGGGCACAACACCACCCCCAGGTTGCGGCGGTTCACCAGGCCGGAGGGCGTGAACCGCAGGTGGTACTGCTGGTGCCATTGCGAGTCATCCTTGCCTGCCCGCATCGGCGGGGGGTCCCATCCCTCACTGAGTGAGAAGAAGGCGTTGTTGTGATACATGAAGTGTCCTTCGAAGGAACTGCCGTCGCGCTCCAGCAGGAAGGTCCGTGCCTCCTCGTCGATCGAAAAGCGGTTCCAGGAGTGGATGTTCCACTGCAACGCCGAGTCGATGCCGGGAGCCGCGGCAAACTCGTCGATCATCACGAAACAGCTCTGCGCCTTCAGGAAGAAGACGTGCCGCCGGCACCGCCGCGCGCGGTCGGTGTAGCTGGCGTC
>CAZEHQ010000276.1:0-5326 GCA_964512165.1 uncultured Gemmatimonadaceae bacterium
ACCCCACCCCCGACCCCGGCGCCACCAACGCCTGGGTGACCATCATCCGCGGCTGCGACAAGTTCTGCACCTTCTGCGTCGTCCCCTACGTGCGAGGCCGCGAGCGAAGCCTCGAAGCGGACGAGGTCCTGCGCCGGGTGCGCCACCTCGCGGAGGAAGGCTTTCGCGAGGTCACCCTCCTCGGGCAGACGGTCAACTCCTACCGCGACGGACCAACCACCTTCGGCCGGCTCCTGCGCCAGGTCGCCGCCGTGGACGGCATCGAGCGGGTGCGCTTCACCTCCCCCTACCCGGCCGACTTCGACGACGACGCCATCGAGGCCATGGCGCAGACTCCCGAGGTCTGCCCCTCCCTGCACCTTCCCGTGCAGTCCGGCTCCGACGCCCAGCTCGGGGCCATGGACCGGGGCTACACCGTCGGCCAGTACCGGGAGCTGGTCCGCCGCCTGCGCGAGTCGATCCCGGACCTGGCCCTGACGACGGACATCATCGTCGGCTTCTGCGGCGAGACCGACGAGGACTACGCCCTCACCCGCGGGCTGATGGAGGAGATCCGCTTCGACTCGGCCTTCATGTTCCGCTACTCCGAACGCTCCGGCACCCGGGCGGCGCGGCGCCAGCCGGACGACGTGCCCGACGAGGTCAAGGCCGAACGCCTGCAGGGGATCATCGAGCTGCAGGAGGGCATCTCGCGCGAGATCAACCACACCATGATCGGCCGCGAAGTGGAGGTCCTCGTCGAGGGCCGCAGCCGCCGCAAGAGCAAGGACGGCCGGACCACGTGGTTCGGGCGCTCGCCCCAGGGCAAGGTCACCGTCTTTCCGCAGGAGGCGCCGGCTAACCGCCTCGTGAGGGTTGCCGTGGAGAGCGCCACCTCGCACACGCTGTACGGCTCTCTTCTGGACGGCGAGGCCCGCTAGCCGCGAAGCACCCTTCAGGTCGGCTCCTGGACGGCGCCCGGGCCACACCGCCTCCGCCCTCTACCTCTACCAGCTCCTCGCCGGCACCGAGGTCCAGGTCGGCAAACCCGCCTTGGAGCGCCGGGACTCACTGACGCCCCGTCCCTACCCCGGCTCCGGGTCCCCGGGCGGCGCCTGCCAACCGTCGGCCTCGCCCTCCTCTTCCTCCGACTCGAAGTCCACCCCCGGTCCGGCCTCGCGCCCGCGGTCGCAGTAGGACCGGTACGGACAGTAACGGCAGAGGCCGATGTCCTCGGTCCGGGGGAATCCCTCCTCCCCCTCCGCAAGCCGCTCCTCGATCTCCGCCGCCGCCGCCTCGATCCGCTGCCGCGCCTGCTCGTGCTGCCCGGCGTCGTAGTGCAGCACCACCGGCTCCTCGGGCAGAGCGCTCTGCCAGTAGACGAAGCGGACCCCCTCCGCGGCCACCGGCCCCGGCGCCAGGGAGCCGGCTCCCTCGAGGGCGACGAAGCGGTACACCGCCGTCTGCCAGCTGCGATCGAGGTGCTCCCGGCTCGACGGGGCGCCGGTCTTCCAGTCGACGATGTCGAGGCGCACGCCGCCGGAATCGCCGCTGACCTCGAGCCGGTCGAAGCGGGCCACCAGGGGCTGGCCGCCGGTCAGCACCACCTCCAGCTCCAGCTCCGTGTGGACGCGGAGGCTGGGCCCGCCGGGAGGAGGCGGCGGGTGCCGCCGGAAACGCTCCCACCAGGCGGTCAGCTCCTCGTCGCCGGAGGCGCGGGCGATCTCGTCCGCCGGCAGGCCGAGGGCGTGCTGCTGCACGAGGAGATGGAACCGCTCCCCGCGGCGGCGGGAGCGCTCCCACTCCTGCTCCGAGCCGGTGAGCGGCGCCGGCCACTCGAGGCGCCGCACGAAGCGCAGGTAGAACCGGCGCCGGCAGCGGTCGAAGGCGGAGAGGGCGCTCTGGCTCAGGGGCGGCGGGTTCATGCGGGGCCTCCCCGCTGCTCGTCGAGGAGCGCCCCCAGGCGCGCGAAGAGGAGGGACTCCGGCGCCGCGCGGGTGCGCTGGCCGCTGGGGATGGTGCGGCTGTAGCTGACCGACAGGAAGCGCCGCGCCCGGGTGATGGCCACGTAGAGCAGCCGCAGCCGCTCGCTGATGTACTCCAGCTGGCCGGTGGGCGCCACGGCAGGCCTCGGGCCGGCCTCCAGGAGCGCCGTCAGGCGGGCCCTCGCCATCTCCGCCGGGTTGCCCCCGAGGTGGGGCTCGTGGCCGCGGAAGTAGTCCTCCGGGGTGCCGGGGAACTCGATGCCGTCGACGCCCACGAGGTAGACGAGGTCCCACTCCATGCCCTTGGACTTGTGCATCGTCGTCAGGGTGAGCTGTCCGGGCCGCGGCTCGTACGCCGCCTCCTCCTCGCCCGCCAGGATCTCCCGCGCCGCCTCGGGCCGCTGCAGATCGGCGGCCAGCTCCGGCAACCGCCAGCCGGGGTGCTGGTCCGCCCGCCGCCGCAGGTGCCCGGCCACGCGCTGGGCCCGCGCCAGGTCGTCGCCCTCGAAGAGCTCGGCGGCCACGGCCAGGGCCAGCTGGTCCACGGGGAAGCGCCCCGCCTCCAGCCAGCGGCGGGCCCGGCGGGCCAGCGCGCCGAGGGGCTGCAGGTCTCCCTGGAGGCGCGCCACCGGCGGGAAGGCGTCGGCCACCGCCACCCCCGGCGCCGGGTAGAGGAGGCTCTCGGGGCGGTAGCAGCTGCGCACCAGGGGCCGGAGGTCCTCGGCCTCCTCGCCCGCGGTGACGCGGAAGACCCCCTCGAGGGCGGCCGGCGAGAGGGGGCTGGCGACGAAGGTGAGGACCCGGGCGAGACGGTCGATCACCGCCCGCGAGCGGCGCGTGGTGGTGAGGCGCTCGTCGAAGGCGATGTCCGTCTCGCGCAGGACCTCGGCCATCTCGAAGCCGAGACGGTTGGTGGGCACGAGCACGGCGAGGGTGCCCTCCGGCCGCGCCCGGGTGAAGCCGAGGGCCCGCCGGGCCACGTAGGCCAGCTCCTCGGCGCGGTCCTCGAAGGGGCGCAGGGCGATGGCGCTGTCGCCGTCGTCCGGGTTCGGCTGCGGGTCGCCGGCGCCGGACGGCTCCATGCGCTGGCGGCGGAAGGCCTCGCTGCGCACCTCGAGGACCGGGTACTCCTCGCAGGTCCAGGCCACCAGGCCGTTGGCCAGTTCCATGATCCGCGGCGAGCAGCGGCCCGAGACCGACATCTCCACGGTGCGCACCTCCCGGCGCTCGAGGAAACGGCGCAGGAACCGGGGATCGGCGGAGGTGAAGGTGCTGGTGATCGACTGGTTCGGGTCGCCCACGCGGATCCAGTGGCCTGACCGGGCGGTCAGCCTGCCGAGGAGCTCCTCCTGGAGGGGGACGCTGTCCTGGGCCTCGTCCTCGAGCACCACGGGCCAGCGCGCCGCGAGGCGCTCGGCCACGTCCTCGTGGGAGGCGAGGAGGTCGACGGCGAGGCGCACCATGTCGTTGAAGTCGATGCCGCCCCAGCTCTCGACGAGGAGCTGGTAGCGCGAGTACAGCTCGGCGCCGATGCGCAGGAGTCCCAGGGGCAGGTCCTCGCCCTCCTCGCCGCGGTCCCCGGCGCCGACCAGCCGCCCGAGGAGCGCGTCGGCGTCGAGGCGGTGGTTCTTGGCGGCGGCGATCACCGTGCGCCCCAGGTCGAGGCCGATGCGCGCCCATCTCTCCTCCCAGCCCGCGTCGGGCCGCCCCTCTCCGGGGGCCAGGGGCTCCCAGCGGTGCCGGTTCTCCGCGCTCCACTCGCGCAGGGCGCGGTCGACCAGCTCCACCTGGGAGCGCTCGTCCAGGACCCGCAGGTCCGAGTCGGTGCCGGCGTGGCCCGGCCAGGTCTGGACGATGCCGAAGGCGAGGCTGTGGAGGGTGCGCACCTCGTACCCCGCGGCGATCAGCCGGCGGCTGGCGAGGGCCCGGGCGATGCGCCCCCGCAGGGCGTCGGCGGCGGCGGCCTGGTAGGTGACCACCAGGACCCGGCCGGTCTCGGGCAGGGGCCCCGCGCCCCGTCCCCGGCGCTCCAGCAGCTCCGCGGCGAGATGGGCGATGGTGGTGGTCTTGCCGCTGCCGGGGACCGCCGCCACCCCCATGAGGCCGCCCTCGTACTCGAGGATCTGCTTCTGGCCCTCCCGGGGGCGGAAGATCTCGGGGGCGTTCACGCCGCCGGCTCCACCGGTCCGGCGATGCGCGCCGCCGCCCGCAGCAGGGGACTGTCCTCCTCGGGGGGCCCGCCGGCCTCGGTCTCGCTCCAGCACAGGTACACGGCCTCGCCGGCGCGGCTGCACAGGCCCCGCACCAGGCGGCCGAGGGTGCGGTTGCGGGTCTCGTGGTCGACGGCCTCGGTCCAGCGGGCCTCCCGGCGCCAGCGGCGGGACAGGACGTGGGGGTTGGTCAGCGGCTGGTGCGGCGGCTCCCACCAGCTGATCGATCCGGCGTCGAGCCAGAACTGGCAGCGGTCGAAGCGCTCCTCCAGCAGGTAGGTGTAGACCGGGGCCACCACGAGGACGGCGTCGGCCGCCGGCTGGGCGCCCGGCGGGTGGGAGGCGGCCACCACCCCCTCCTCCACCATGCGCGCGTAGCCCTCGGCCGTGCCCCCGGGGTCGGGCCCGGCGCCCAGGGAGGGGGCGGAGCGCCGGAACCAGGAGGCCGAGGAGATCAGGCGCGCGTACATGGCCGCCCTCCCGGTATCGAGATCGGGCCGCGACAGGACCTCTCCGAAGAGCTGCCGGAGGAAGAGGTCGAGGGGCTGAGGCTCCCCCTGCCGGCGCGCCTGCAGCCAGCGGCGCAGGGTCTCGAAGGCCTCCAGGGCTCCCGGCGGCAGCCGCTCCCGCAGTCGCGGGTCGCCCTCCCCCAGCTCGCGCAGGGCGCCGGAGCCGGCGTCGTACGCCGCCCGCGTCAGCAGCTTGGCGCGCACCGGGTCCAGGCTCATCGCCGCCTGCAGCGCCTCGGCGACGTCGCTGGCGTGGGGGGCCTGCTCCCAGGACGGGTAGGCCAGCGCCGCCAGGGCCAGGGCGGCGCGCGTCTCGGGCTCCTCGCGCAGGCTCTCGAAGCGGCGGACCACGGCGCAGGGGATCTCCGCCTCGCGGAGGGCCTCGCTCACCAGGAACCGCAGGACGCCGTCGGCGTGGGGGGCGACGACGGCGATCTCCCCCGGCTCGGCGGCGCCGGCTTCCACGAGACGCACGACCTCGGCGGCGACCGCGCCCACCATCTGGCCGCGGTGGCGCGCCGAGAGCAGGCGCAGGGCCCCGGCGGCGGCTTCGTCGGGGGTCTCGCCGCGGGCCCGGGGCGGCTCGAAGCCGGCGGCCAGCTCCCGCCCGAGGGTGACCGTCGGCCGCACCGGCTCGTCGGGG
>CAZEHQ010000277.1:0-5208 GCA_964512165.1 uncultured Gemmatimonadaceae bacterium
GCCGCCCGCGCCCCGGGGGACCCGGAGGCCGCCGCGGCCCGGCCCCTGGCAGCGGACCCCGCCGAGGCCGCTGCGGACCCGCCGGGAGCAGAGCCCTCCCGCTCCTCCGCGCTGGTCAGCGCTCCCGCCTGCGGCGGCGGCAAGCGCTTCGTCTGCCTGTGCGAGGACGTGACCGACACCGATGTCGACACCTCCCTGGCCGAGGGCTACGACCACCTGGAGCTGCTCAAGCGCTACACCACCATCGGCATGGGCCCCTGCCAGGGGCGCATGTGCAACCTCCACGGCATCCGACTGTGCGCCGCCGGCACCGGGCGCTCGGTGCAGGAGACGGGGCGGACCACGGCGCGCCCCCCGGTGACGCCCGTCTCCCTGGGAACCCTCGCCGGCCAGAAGATGGAGCCCGTGCAGGTCTCGGCGATGCACGACTGGCACGTGGCCCGCGGCGCCCGCCTGATGACCGCCGGCACCTGGCTGCGGCCCGAACGCTACGGCGACCCGGCCGAGGAGGTGGCGGCGGTACGCAACGCCGTGGGTCTCATCGACGTGAGCCCCCTCGGCAAGCTGCGCCTCACCGGTCCGGGCGTGCCCGACCTGCTGGAGCGCCTCTACGTCAACTCCTGGCGGGACCTGCGCCGGGGGCGGGTGCGCTACGGCATGATGTGCAACGACGAGGGCGTCATCCTCGACGATGGCGTCTGCGCCCGGCTGGCCGACGACGACTGGTACGTGAGCACCACCTCCACCGGCGCCGCCGGCGCCCTGGAGTGGGTGGAGTGGTGGCGCCAGTCCGGCTGGGGCGACGGCGTCCACGTCACCGACCTCACCGAGGCCCGGGCCGCCGTCAACCTCGCCGGTCCGGCCTCGCGCGAGGTCCTGCAGAAGCTCACCTCCCGCGACCTGTCGAAGGCGAAGTTCCCCTACATGCGCGCCCGGCGCGCCCGGATCGCCGGCCTCTCCTGCCTGGTGCTGCGCATCGGCTTCACCGGCGAGTTGTCGTACGAGATCCACGGCCCCGCGGGCGGCGGCCAGCACCTGTGGGAGGCGCTGATGGAGGCCGGGGCCGACCACGGCATCCGCCCCTTCGGCGTCGAGGCGCAGCGCATCCTGCGCCTGGAGAAGGGCCACCTGATCGTCGGCCAGGACACGGACGCCCTCTCCGACGCCATCTCCGCGGACTCCGGCTGGGCCGTCAAGCTGGAGAAGCCGGACTTCCTCGGGAAGCGGGCCCTGACCCGGGTGGCGGAGACCGGCCCGAAGCAGCGCCTCGTGGGCTTCCGCATGACCCGCGACGACGCCGAGGTGGTGGAAGGCCTGCAGATCGTCACCCGCGGCTCCGGCGGCTTCGACATCATCGGCTGGATCACCTCCTGCCGGCGCTCACCGACGCTCGGCGGCACCATCGGCCTGTGCTGGCTGCCGGCCGACCTCGCCGCCGAGGAGGGCGCCGCCTTCTCCGTGTACTCCGACGGCCGCCTGGAGGAGGGGCGCGTCCACCACGGGGCGTTCTACGATCCCGGCGGCGAGAGGCTGCGCGGCTGATGGCCGGTCCCTGGTACACGACCCCCCTCCACGGGCGCTGGGAGGCCCTCGGCGCGGAGCTGACCGAGGTGGCCGGTTGGCGTGTCCCCGAGCGTTTCGGCGACGGCGCCGCGGAGGAGCGGGCGGCGCTCCAAGGGGTGGCTCTCGGCGACGAGACGCCGCGGGCGAAGCTGCTGGTGCAGGGAGACGAAGCCGCCAGGGTGATCGCCGCGGCCACCGGCCTGGCGGCGCCCGGGATGGGAGAGGTGAGCGGCGGCCGGGTGACCGCCTGCGGCCTCCGGCCCGACCTCCTGCTGGTGGCCGCCGGCCCCGGAGAGGGAGAAGCGCTGCTGGCGGCCCTGGAGAAACCCGCAGACGCGGCCCCCGGCCTGGTGACCATCACCGACGTGACCCACGGCCGCTGCGAATACCGCATCGTCGGCCCGCGGGCGCCCCGGCTGCTGAGCAAGGTCTGCGGCCTCGACTTCGACGACTCCGCCTTCCCGGACCGCCGCGCCCGCGAGACCAGCGTCGCCCGTGTCAAGGCCCTGGTGGTGCGCTCCGACGCCGGAGAGCTGCCCGCCTACCGCGTCCTCGGCGGACGCGCCCCGGGCGCCTACGTTTGGGACGTCCTCATGGAGGCCGGCGCCGAGTTCGGCATCGCCCCCATCGGCGCCGCCGCCCTGCGATCCCTGCAAGCCTGAGCATACTTCAACGCATCCCCGAGGAGAGGGTCATGGAACTGAGAGACGTGCAGAAGTGGGTGAAGGACGACGGCATCGAGTACTTCCTGTGCTCCTTCGTCGAGATGGGCGGCATGCCCAAGGCCAAGCTGGTGCCGGCCACCAACCTGGAAGACATGGCCGCCGAGGGCGCCGGTTTCGCCGGCTTCGCCGCCGGCAACATGGGCCAGGGCCCCCACAGCCCCGAGCTGGCCAACATGCCCGACTTCGGCCAGGGGATGACCGTGCCCTGGCGGCCCAACATGGCCTGGGTTCCCGGCAACCTCGAGGTCGAGGGCGAGCCCTTCGACTACTGCCCGCGCACCATCCTGAACCGCCAGCTCGACCGCGCCCGCGGTCTCGGCTACCGCTTCAACGTCGGCGTCGAGGCCGAGTTCATCCTCCTCGAGCGCGACGAGGACGGCCACTTCACCACCAGCGATCCCTTCGACACCCTGGACAAGCCCTGCTACGACCTGGTCACCCTCAACCGCAACTTCGACCTCATGACCACCCTCATCGGCCACCTGCAGGCCCTCGGCTGGGGTCCCTACGCCAACGACCACGAGGACGCCAACTGCCAGTTCGAGATCAACTGGGAGTACTCCGACGCCCTGACCACGGCCGACCGCCACACCTTCTACCGCTGGATGGTCAAGACCATGGCCGAGGAGCGCGGCCTCCACGCCACCTTCATGCCCAAGCCCTTCGGCGACCTCACCGGCTCGGGCGCCCACTTCCACATGAGCCTGTGGGACACCGACAACGAGACCAACCTGTTCCTGGACGAGAGCGACCCCAGCGGCCTGTCGCGGATGGCCTACCACTTCATGGGCGGCGTCCTGGCCCACGCCAAGGCCCTCGTGGCGGTCACCGGCCCGCTGGTCAACAGCTACAAGCGCCTCACCCGCGGCGCCCCCCGCTCCGGAGCCAGCTGGGCCCCGGTGTACGTGACCTACGGCGGCTCCAACCGCACCCAGATGATCCGCATCCCGGCCCCCGGCCGCATCGAGAACCGCTGCGTCGACGGCGCCGCCAACCCCTACCTGGCCAGCGCCGTGCTGCTGGCCGCCGGCCTCGACGGCATCGAGAACGAGACCGACCCCGGCCGCCGCAACAACGAGAACCTCTACGAGCTGAGCGAGGCGGAGCTGGCCGAGCGCGGCATCGACTACCTGCCCGCTACCCTGCGCGACGCCTGCGACGCGCTGGAGGCGGACGAGGTGGTCCGCGAGGCCCTCGGCCAGGAGTACTCCGGCTACTACCTGGAGTGCAAGCGCGAGGAGTGGGGGTCCTACCACCAGGCGGTCAGCGACTGGGAGCGGGAGACCTACCTGTCGGTGTTCTGAGGATGCACAGCAAGGGTTGAATGAAATGCCGAGTGGACGAGTAAAGACTGCAGAGATCCTTGAGTTCGAGGTGGGACAAGTCCCCGAGTTCCCAAAGTACACGACTCAGATCATGAATCTGGCAAACCAGAATGCGCAAGGCACACGCCCGCGCGTGGTCGGCCAGATGACCGATCTCATCAAGGAGTTTCCAGGAAGGTCCTTCGAGGAGTGGAGCGCTTGGTATTGGCAGCGACAGCCGGGAGCAATCGAGATCGCGACCGAGCGCGTCTACTCCATGGTAGCAAACCTCCGCGACGCGATTCTCCTGATCGACAAGCCGATGGTCCGTCAATGGGTAGAGGACCTCGTCCTCGCCAAGACTTTCGCTGGACTCCGGGTCCAAGGAGCATTGATCGCCCGTGTCGCTGACATGAAGGGTACTTCCTACCGGTTGGCAACCCCGGAAGAGGAATCCCAAGGCATAGACGGGTACATCGGTGACACACCTGTATCGGTAAAGCCCGACACCTATGCGACCAAGAACATGCTTCCCGAGGCCATTGATGCCCAGATGATCGTCTATGGGAAGGAGAAGGACGGTGTTTCGTTCAGCTTTGACTTCTGAAGAATTACAGCGGCAGCTCTGCCTGAAGTTCCTTGGGACCGAAGGAGTACCGCTCCACTTCTTCAGGTGTCCACTCCCTTACAAACTCCGACTGTGGCGCTTCGTCGTACAGGGCTGTCATCGAAGCATTCTCTTCTCTGACCCCCAGGAGATCGTTTAGCAGGAGCTCCCTCTCTTGGGAGGTCACCACCGGAAAGCCATAATTCCGGTTGAGGTGCTTGAAGGCGCCTCCTTCGGCGACTCTCTTCTGAGCGAACTCCAGGTGGCGCCCAAGACGCTGCCGGATATGCTGGTTGGCAAACTCAGGCAGCGCCTGAAGAAGCAATCGAGCTGCTGGCAGTAGTGCCGCATCCAGTTCCACCGAGATCGCGTTCCGGCCGGCGGCAAGGGCCGCCGCCGCCGTGATCCCCGTACCTCCGAACGGATCCAGCACCGTGTCCCCCTTCATGGAATACATGCACACCAGCCGGTACGCCAATTCGAAAGGGAAGGCCCCGCTTCTCTTGCGCGAGGCCTGATCGACCAACTCTTGCCCGGCTCCCCGGATATCGAACCAGACATCGGAGAACCAGAGATTCCTCTCCTCCCAGAAGAAGGCGCTCTCTCGCCGCCGCCTCTTCTCCTCGGCAGAGCTGAAACTGCGGCGCAGCCCTTTGCGCACAATCAGGATGTACTCGTGCTCATAGGTCACGTAGGCCCCGGCGGGCAGCATCCCGGAACCCAGAAACTTGTTCGGGGAGTTGGTCGGCTTTCGCCACAGGATGTCGGGCAGGGTTACGAAACCGATCCCAAGCAAGCTGGACAGGATTCGGGAGTGGTTGGAATAGAGCCGAAAGTCCCCGTCAATGGTGCGGGTGGCATCACCAATGTTGATGCAGGCGATCCCCCCCGGACGTAGAACGCGGTACACCTCCAACCAGGCTTCGTCGAGCAATCCATGCATCCTCTCGAAGGCCTTGCGGCCATCGCAGGCCGCCAGAGCCCCTTCGACTCTTGGTCTCTGCCGCTG
>CAZEHQ010000278.1:0-5171 GCA_964512165.1 uncultured Gemmatimonadaceae bacterium
CCCACCACCGCGCCCCGGGAGACGGGGTTGGCCAGCATCAGGCGCAGGGTGCCCCTCTCGCGGTCGCCGCAGATGGCGTCGAAGCCGAGGATGACGGCCATGAAGCTCAGGAGCAGCCGGACGACGGTTGCGAAGTCGATCTCGACGAAGCGCTTCATGAGCCGGTTGTCGGCGCTGCCGAGTCGGCCCATGCTCGCCCCGACCCAGTTCACCTGGATGCTCAGGCGCTGGCCGGCGCCCTTGTCGACGCCGCGGCTGAAGATCGACATCGGCTCGGGCGGGCCGACGACGTGGGGCCGGACCTCGGCGTAGATCGTCGCCTCCTCGAGCTGCTCCTCGACCCGCCGCACCTCCTCCTCGTAGTCCTGCACCCGCTGCGAGAAGTCGAGGCTGCCCGCCAGGGCCGCGAGGCCGCAGAGCAGCACGGCGAAGACCAGGATCAGACCCAGACGGGCGGTGAGCAGGTTGGTGAGCAGCTCTTTGCGGGTCAGGGCCAGGAGCATGGTGTCAGGATCGAGAGGAAGGGGAACAGTGTCAACAGAAGTGAGGGTTCCCGGCGCCGCCGGCGCATATGGGGTCACGATGATCTTGACACTGTTCAACCGGGCTCGAAATCTTCGAGCCCATGCCCGACTGGACCGGATACTCCAACATCGCCTGCATCTGGGCCTTCGCCGCTCTTGGGGCCAGCGGAACCCGGTACGGTGATGGCGGCCGGGCGGGTGCCCGCTACTGGTGGGAAGAGTAGTCCACGGGCCCATCACCCTGAGGAGATCACCATGCTGACCATCGGCCCCGGTCCCGATCCCTACTTCGCCTACAAGCTCCACCACGTCGACCGGGCCCGGACGGCCTGGGTCCTCTCCGAGGAGTTCGGCCTGTACGAGGCGCTGCGGGACGGCCCGGCCACGATCGCGGAGGTCGGCCGGCGGACCGGCCTGCAGGAGCGGCCCGCGGCGGTGCTCCTGGCGGCCAATGCCAGCCTCGGGATTCTCGGAACGGAGGGGGACCGGTACTACATTTTCGAGATCATGCGCGAAATGGTCCTGGAGGGAGGCCGCGCCCGAACGGTGCCCAGGGCCCCGGACCCGGAGACGGAGACGGACTGGTGGTACCGGATCATGAAGCAGGCCCTGCGCACCAACGCCCCCGTGCCCGAGGCCCTGCCCGACTGGGTGACCAATCCCAAGGGCGATGAGGACAGCACCGCCTTCGCCCCGGATCGCCACGGCTGGCGGGTGCTGTGGGGCCACGCCCTGGCCGAGGCCTTCGACTTCAGCTCCTTCCGCACCGTGGCGGACCTGGGCGCCGCCACCGGCGGGGTGCTCGTCGGTCTGACCGAGCGCTGCCCGCACCTGCAGGGCATCGTCGTCGACTTGCCCTTCAGCCAGAAGACCGCCGAAGCCGCCATCCGCCAGAGCGAGGCCCGGGAGCGGGTCCGCTTTCACGCCGCCGACTTCTTCCGCGATCCCTTCCCCGAGGGGATCGACGTGTTCTTCATGTCCCACGTGATCCACGACTGGGATGACGAACACTGCATCCGGCTGCTGCGCCGGTGCCGCGAGGCGTTGCCCGCCGGCTCGCCGGTGCTGGTGCAGGAGTACCTGCTCAACGACGACAAGACCGCCGGCCTGATCGCGGTCTTCCAGTGGTTCGGTCTGATGTTCGGCACCATCGGCGACCAGCGCACCGGTCCGCAGATCGAGGCGCTCATGGCCGAGGCCGGCTTCGGCGAGACCGAGTGCCGGCCCCTCGACCACGAGCAGGGGATCGTCGTCGGCTGGAAGCGGTAGCGAACTCGTGATACAGATCGAGGGGCTCGAGAAGCGGTTCGCCCGGAACGTGGGGCATCCCGCTCTGTGGCGCCGGATTCTCGGGCGCTATCGGACCGTGCCGGTCGTCGCCATCGACGGCCTCGACCTGCACGTCGAGCAGGGGCAGTTCTTCAGCCTCCTGGGACCCAACGGCGCGGGCAAGACCAGCACCGTCAGGGTCCTGTGCACGCTCCTGCTTCCGGACGCGGGCAGCTGCCGTGTCGCCGGCTGTGACGTGGCCACCCAGCCGCGCGAGGTGCGCCGCAACATCGGCGTGTCGATCCGAGGGGAGCGCAGCGTCTACTGGAAGATCACCGGCCGTCAGAACCTGCGTTACTTCGCCGGCCTCTACGGGATGCGCGGCGAGGCGGTGTCGCGCCGGATCGGCGAGGTGACCGAGCTGGTGGGCCTGACCGGGCGCATCGACGACTACGTGGAGCGCTACTCCCTGGGCATGAAGCAGCGGCTGGCCATCGCCGTCTCGCTGCTGCACCGGCCGCCGGTGCTGCTCCTCGACGAGCCCACGATCGGCCTCGATCCCAACGGCGCCAGGGCCCTGCGCGGCCTGTTGCGCGGCCTCTGCAAGGAAGAGGGCGTGACCATCTTCTACACGACCCACTACCTCCACGAGGCGGAGGAGCTGTCCGATCGCCTGGCGATCATCCACGAGGGCCGCAAGGTCCTCGAGGGATCGCCCGACGAAGTGCGCAGCGCCCTCGGCGACAACCGCATCGTCGAGGTGCAGCTGGCGCCCGGCGCCGAGACGTCGGTGGACGCACTCCGGAGCCACGCCATGGTGCAGAGGGTGATCTCGGAGAACCGCCAGTCGACGGTGACCACCGTGCGCCTGGAGATGCGGGAGGCGGTCGGCTCGGTCGTCGAGCTGGCCGCCATCGAAGGCTTGGCCGGCAGCCGAGTCCTGGGCATGAACCTCGTGCGGCCAACCCTCGAAGACGTCTTCGCATCGGTGACCGGGGAGGCCAACCCGTGAGCGGGGATCTTCAGGCCCTGCCCGGCAACGTGTCGTGGTATCTCCATGACTCCTTCGCAACAGCGAAGCGGATGGTCCTGCGCATGCGCCGCTATCCGAGCTGGCTCCTCAATCTGGGTCTGGGCCCGATACTGATGATCCTGCCCTTCGTCTTTCTCGGAGACACCCTCGTGGGCAAGGGCCGGCCGCTGACGGGGTCGGCCTTCGGCGACTACGACTACGGCGGTTACGTCGGCTACCTGGCGGTGCCCCTGATCGCCGTCACCCTGTCGAACACGGTGTTCTCGTGGCTCGGCAATCTCCTGAGAATGGAGCGCCGCTCAGGTACCCTCGAGCGCGTCCTCGTGTCGGCGCAGTTCCCGTCCGCTCTCTTTCTGGGCACCGCCCTCGGACACGTGTTCTACATGGGACTGTTCGTGGCCGCCACGGTCCTGCTGCTGCAGATCTGGATCCCCCTCGACTTCAACATCGACTATCCCGCGGCGGCAGCGGCGATCTTCCTGCATCTGGCGGTCACCTACGGGCTCGCCTTCGCCCTGTCGAGCGCCCTGCTGCGGATCGCCGACAGCTGGGCGGTGCAGCTGGTGATCTCCAAGGGCGTTCTGGCCCTGCTGTCGGGCGCCACCTTCCCCATCGCCATCTATCCCGAGTGGCTGCAGACGATCGCCCGCATGGTGCCCTTCACCTGGGCCTTCGATCTCGAGCGCCGGTCCCTGCTGCGGGCGGAGCCCTTCGGCGAGATGGCGCCGGAACTGGCCGTTCTGGCCGGCATGACCGTGCTCTGCTGGACCGTCGGCTTCGTCTTTCTGGGCCGGGAGCTGAACGCCGCGCGCCGGACCGGCGTCCTGGGGAGTTTCTGAGGATGCCGGTGGCCGTCCTCTCTCCCGGCGGCGCGAGGCAGGAGCTTCGCGCCCTCTGCCTGGCGACGCTGCACCAGCTCCTGGTCGAGAGCCGCTACCGCGTCAAGTTCGGCATCGATCTGCTCGGCCATCTCCTGGCGACGCTGCCCATCATTCTCACGGCCTGGGCCTTCTCCGACGGCCGCGCTTCCGAACGGCTGGCGGAGCTCACCGGCCTGCCGGACCAGTTCACCTTCATGATCCTCGGCCTCATCGCCTTCACGGCCCTGGGCATCGGCAACATGGTCCTCCTCGAGACCCACGTCGCCGGCGGTCTGGCCACGGAGATGGCGACCGGTACGCTGGAGCGGCTGTTCACCATGCCCGTCCATCGCCTCAGCCTGGTCCTGGGGATCGGCCTCTACTACCTCGTCCTGTTCTGCTACCAGTCCCTCACACTGTTCGCCGGGGCGGCCCTGCTCGTCGGGTTCGAGCCCGCGGTCACAGCCGGCGGTCTGCTCCAGGCGGCCCTGGCCCTGTTCATGCTGCTGGCGCTGAACCTGTTCCTCGGGATCGCGGCAGCCGGCCTGGTCATGGCCTTCAAGGACCACACCGTCTCCGTCCTGCTTTTCCACCGCCCCATGGCCATGCTCAGCGGCGCCTACTTCCTCGTCGAGCTGATCCCCGATCCCTTCCGGTGGCTGGCCTTCGTGAACCCGGTCGCCTGGGCCATCGACCTCTTCCGCGGCGCCCTCACCGGGACGACGCTCCTGGCGCCTTCGGTGGAAGCGGGAATGGTGATCGTCGCCGGCATGGTGGCCGGTGTCGGCCTCGTTTCGGTGCTCCTCTTCCGCCGCATGATGGTCCGTCTCGAACGCACGGGATCGCTGGCCCTGTTCTGATCGTCAGGGCGCAGTGGCACTCCATCACCTGAGGCTCAATGTCTCCGACCTCTCCCGGTCGAGAGCCTTCTACGGCCCCATGCTGCAGTGGCTTGGATTCCACGAACTCGACCCCCACCTGGACTCTGAAGGCAGGGTCGATCGACACAGGTTCCAGAAGGGCGAGTTCGTCTTCCTGCTGAGCGAGGCGGATCCCGGGTTGGAGCACAACCGGGGTTCGGTGGGGCTCCACCATCTGGCGTTCTCGGTGCCCAGCCGCGGCCATGTGGACGCCTTCTACCGGGAGGTACTCCTCGAGCTGCCCGGCGTGGTGGTCGAGGATCCCCCCGTGGACTGTCCCGAGTACAGGGAAGGCTACTACGCCACGTATTTCCTGGATCCGGACGGGATCAAGCTGGAGGTCACCTTCACGCCATGACCCGCCCGAATCGAATTGGAAAACCCACTCCTCATGGGAGGAGGCAACTTGGATGATCCGGCTCCAGGAAGCAGAGATCACGCACGCCGAAGCGATTCATCAGCTTCAAGTGGAGGCGTTCTTGCCCTTGCTTCAGAAGTATCAGGATCATGATACCAATCCTGCGAGGGAAGGAGTGGAGCGCATCGTAGAGCGGTTCCGCCAGCC
>CAZEHQ010000279.1:0-5126 GCA_964512165.1 uncultured Gemmatimonadaceae bacterium
GGATGTCATTTCGGAGGTCGTGGAACTTACCGAAACGGAGACTGCATGAGCGACGACAGAGAGCCTTCGGCCGAATCGGCCGCCACCGAGGCGGATCGCGGCGCCCCCGCGACTGACAGTCCACGGGCCCGCCACCTCGTCTACATCCTGCTGGGGATCCTCTACCTCCTGCACAACGACCTGTGGCTGTGGGACGACGGCCGCCTGGTGGCCGGCCTGCCGGCGGGGCTGGTCTACCACGTCGGCTTCTGCGCCGCGGCGGCGGGGATGCTCTACCTGCTGGTGACCCGCGCCTGGCCGGCGCACCTGGACGAGCAGGGGGAGGAGCGGCCATGACTCTCGCCATCATCGCCGTCTACCTCGGCCTGGTGATCCTCGTCGGCTCCCTGAGCCACCGGCTCTTCCGGGGCACGGGCGAGGACTACTTCGTGGCCAGCCGCTCCATCGGCCCCTTCCTGCTGCTCATGTCCCTCTTCGGGACCAACATGACGGCCTTCGCCATCCTCGGGGCCTCGGGCGAGGCCTACCACGAGGGCATCGGTGTGTTCTCCCTCATGGCCTCCTCCTCGGCCCTGGTCATCCCGTGCGTGTTCTTCTTTGTCGGCACGCGGGTGTGGGCCCTCGGCAAGCGCCACGGCTTCCTGACGCAGGCCCAGTTCTTCCGTCAGCGCTGGCAGTCGGACGGGCTCGGGCTGCTGCTCTTCGTCGTGCTGGTGGCCCTGCTGGTGCCCTACCTGCTGATCGGCATCATGGCCGGCGGCCTGACCCTGCGGCAGATCACCGGCGGCCAGGTGCCGGAGTGGGCCGGCGGCCTGCTGGTCTGCGCCGTGGTCATGACCTACGTCTGCTACGGCGGCCTGCGCGGCACGGCCTGGGCCAACGCCTTCCAGACCCTGGTCTTCACCATCCTCGGCGGGGTCGCGTTCTACGTCATCATCAGCCGCCTGGGCGGCCTGCAGGCGGTGATGACCGCCCTCGGCGAGTCCCATCCCGACCTGCTGGTGCGGGGCGACCACATCAAGCCGCTGAAGCTGCTCACCTACACCTGCATCCCCCTGTCGGTGGGCATGTTCCCCCACATGTTCATGCACTGGCTCACGGCGCGCAGCGCCGGCACCTTCCGCACGCCCCTGGTCCTCTACCCGCTGTGCATCGCCGCCGTGTGGGTGCCGAGCGTCCTCCTCGGCGTCTCGGGGCGCCTCGACTTCCCCGCCCTGCAGGGCCCGGCGGCCAACTCGATCCTGGTGCGCCTCATCGACCTTCACGCTCCGGAGGTGATGGCCGGCCTGCTGGCGGCCGGGGTCTTCGCCGCGGTCATGTCCTCCCTCGACTCCCAGTCCCTGTCGGTGGGCACCATGTTCACCCAGGACATCGTCCGCCACTACGGCTTCCACAACCGCATGTCCGAGCGCCAGCAGATCCTCTTCGGCCGCCTCTTCGTGGCCCTCGTCCTGGTCGTCGCCTACGTCATCGCCCAGGTCTCGAACCGCTCGATCTTCCAGCTCGGGGTGTGGTCGTTCACCGGCTTCGCCTCCCTCTTCCCGGTGGTTGCGGCCGCCGTGTTCTGGCGGCGCAGCACCGCCTGGGGGGCCTTCGCCTCCATCGCCAGCGTCATCGTCCTGTGGACCTGGTTCTTCAGCCGCGGCTGGCAGAGCCCGGACCATGCCCTGGCCGGCGGCGTCATGCCCGTGGCCGTGATCCTCGCCGTCTCGACCGCCGCCATGATCCTCGTGTCACTGGCCACGCGGCCGCCGGACCGGGCCGTCGTCGACCGCTTCTTCCCCCGGGACTGAGCCGCCGTGAGGGTGGCCTGCATCGCCGCCGGCGCCGGCGGCATGTACTGCGGCAGCTGCATCCACGACAACACCCTGGCGGCGGCCCTCATGGGCCTCGGCGTCGACGCCACCCTGGTGCCGGCGTACACCCCCCTGCGCACCGACGAGGAGAGCGTCGGCCTGGAGCGCGTGTTCTACGGCGGCATCAACGTCTACCTGGAGCAGAAGTCCGCCCTCGTGCGGCGCCTGCCCTCCTGGGCGACGCGGCCCCTCGACCGGCCGGGTCTGCTGCGCTGGGTCGCCGGCCGCTTCGGGGCGTCCACCGAGGCCCGCGACCTGGGGGCCCTCACCCTCTCGGTGCTGCGCGGCGAGGAGGGGTTCCAGCGCCGCCGGCTGGAGGAGCTGGTCCGCTGGCTGGAGCGCGACCTGCGCCCGGACCTGGTGCAGCTGCCCAACACCATGTTCGCGGGGCTGGCGGGGCCCCTGAAGCGGCGTCTCGGAGGGCCGGTCCTGTGCGCCGTGCAGGGGGAGGAGATCTTCCTCGACCGGCTGGTGGAGCCCTTCCGCACACAGGCCCGCGAGGAGTTGCGGAAACGCGCCGCCGACGTGGACGGGTTCCTGTCGCCGTGCGCCGTGTACGCCGACTACATGGCCGGCTACCTGGACGTGCCCCGGGAGCGCTTCCACGTGGTGCCCCTGGGGCTGCGGCTGGAGGGGCACGGCCCGCCGCCGGAAGCCGCGCGGGGCCCGGGACCGTTCCGCATCGGCTTCCTGGCCCGCATCTGTCCGGAGAAGGGCCTGCACGTGGCCGCCGGGGCCCTGCGCCTGCTGGCGGAACGCCTGGGGCCGGAGGCCGTGCGCCTGGAGGCGGCCGGCTGGCTGGGCCCCGCGGACGAGGCGTACTACGAGGAGGTGAGGAGCGGACTCGAGGCCGACGGACTGGCCTTCGAGTACCGCGGCAGCGTGGACCGGGCCGCCAAGATCGAGTTCCTTCGGAGCCTGCACGCGCTCACCGTGCCGGCCCCCTACCACGAGCCCAAGGGCCTCTACGTGCTGGAGGCGCTGGCCAACGGCGTCCCCGTGGTGCAGCCCCGGCACGGCGCCTTCCCGGAGCTGGTGGAGGGCACCGGCGGCGGCGTGCTGGTGGAGGCGGCCGAGCCGGAGGAGGTGGCCGCCGGCCTGCAGACGCTCTGCGACGACGAGGACCTGCGCCTGCGCCTCGGCCGCCAGGGCCACGCGGCCGTGCACGAGAGCCGCGGCGACGCGGTGATGGCGGAGCGGACCCGCAACGTGTACGAGCGCTTTCTGGCGGGGTGACTCGAAGGAGGAGAACGCACCATGACGTGGCTGCTCTTCGCGCTGATGTCCGTGCTGTTCTGGGGGACCTACGGCGTGCTGCTGCACACCGGCGTGACGGCCATGGCCGATCCCGTGAACGGCCGTTTCAAGGCCTTCCTCTTCGTCGGCGCCGCCTACCTGCTGGTGGCCGTCCTCGGCTCGCTGATCGTGCTGAAGATCAACGGCGCCCAGTGGCAGAGCCTGCCCGCCGCCGGCGTCACCTGGTCGACCCTCGCCGGGGTGGCGGGAGCCGTGGGCGCCCTGGGGGTGCTGCTGGCCTTCGGCGCCGGGGGCTCGCCCGCCGTGGTCATGTCCCTGGTCTTCGCCGGGGCGCCGGTGGTCAACGCCGCGGTGGCCATGGCCGTGCACCCCCCCGCCGGCGGCGTCCTCAACTGGCCCTTCCTCCTCGGTGTCCTGATGGCCGCCGCGGGCGGCTGCCTGGTCACCCTCTTCCGTCCCACCTGAGCCCGTGGCCTCCGAGTTCCGCACCACCCGCCGCATCGAGTTCGAGGACACGGACGCGGCGCGCATCGCCCACTTCTCCCGCTTCCACGTCTTCATGGAGCAGGCCGAGCACGCCTTCCTGCGCTCCCTGAACCTGTCCGTGGAGATGGAGCTGGAGGGCCGCCGTCTCGGCTGGCCGCGGCTGGCGTCGTCGTGCGAGTTCCTCGAGCCGGTGCGCTTCGAGGAGGAGGTGGACGTCCATCTCACGGTGAAGCGCAGGGGCGAGAAGTCGGTAACCTACGCCGTGGAGTTCTCCCGCGGCGGCCGGCCCGTGGCCCGCGGCGAGATCACCTCGGTCTGCTGCCTGTGCGGGCAGGACGGGTCCCTCAAGGCGATTCCGATCCCCAAGGCCTTCGCCTCCCGGATCAGGGAGCACCGGCCCCCCTGATGCCTGCGCGCACAGTCTCGCCTGAGTTCCCTCGCCCATGCCTCCCGGCTCGCGGGGTTGCGCGCTGCCGGCGGGTCCCCTGCCCACCTTCGCCGCGCGCCCTCCTTCGCAGGCGAACCCGCGCGCGCAGGAACTGATTGCCCGGCCCGGAGGAACCCCGCGCCCCGGCCCTGGTCCTGCGCCGGCTGAGCAAGTCCTTCGACGGCGCCGACGGCGCCGTGCCCGTCCTCGCCGGGATCGACCTCACCTTCGAGGCCGGATCGTCGGTGGCGGTCACCGGCCCTTCCGGATCGGGCAAGAGCACCCTCCTGCACCTGATCGGCACCCTCGACGATCCCACCGGCGGCAGCCTCGAGGTGGACGGCGTCGATCCCTTCGCCCTCGGAGAGAGGGAGCTGGCCCGCTTCCGCAACGACGCGGTCGGCTTCGTCTTCCAGGACCACCACCTGCTGCCGCAACTCGACGTGCTGGAGAACGTGCTGATCCCCACCCTCGCCTTCGGCACCCCCGATGAGACCGACGAGGAGCGCGCCCGGGAGCTGATCGAGCGCGTCGGCCTCTCCCACCGCCTCGGCCACCGGCCGGGGCAGCTCTCCGGCGGCGAGCGCCAGCGGGCGGCGGTGGCCCGGGCCCTGATCCGGCGGCCGCGGCTGCTGCTGTGCGACGAGCCCACGGGCAGCCTCGACCGGACCACGGCCGGGGCCGTGGCCGACCTGCTCTTCGAGCTGCACGCCGAGGAGGGCGCCCTGCTGCTGCTGGCCACCCACCACGAGGGGCTGGCGCGGCGCTGCGACCGCGTCCTCGAGCTGCGCGACGGACGGTGCTCCGAAGCCTGATCCACTACCGGCGGGTGCACGCCGCCACGGCCCTCGCCGCGGCGGTGTGCACGGCCGTGCTCGCCGGCGCCCTGGTGGTGGGCGACTCGGTGCGGACCAGCCTGCGGAACCTGACCCTGGAGCGCCTGGGGCGGGTGGAGCACGCCGTCGTCCGCGAGCGCTCCCTGCGTGCCGGGCTGGCCGCGGAGTTGGGCAGCTCGGAGTCCGGAACGGCCACGACCACCGCCAGGCCGGCCGGCGGATCAAGGCGCGTGCACGCGGGGCCGCCCGAGGGCACGGCGCCGG
>CAZEHQ010000280.1:0-5087 GCA_964512165.1 uncultured Gemmatimonadaceae bacterium
CAGCCGCAGGAAGGGCGACTCCGGGGCCAGCCCCGGCAGACCGGCGCTGCGCGAGGCCAGCATGGGGATGAACCACAGGGCCACCGCCAGCGACGCGAGGAGCGAGAACACCACCGTGAGGGCCATGTCCCCGAAGACCTGGCCGGCCACGCCCTCGACGAAGACGATGGGGAAGAACACGGCCACCGTGGTCAGGGTGGAGGCGCACACGGCGCTGCTCACGGCGGCGGTGCCCCGCACCGTGGCGGTCACCGGGTCGTCGCCCTCCTCGCGGCAGCGGAAGATGCTCTCCAGGACGACGATGGAGTTGTCCACGAGCATGCCCACGCCCAGGGCGAGACCGCCGAGGGACATGATGTTGAGGGAGACGTCGAAGAGGTGCATGGGCGCGAAGGTGGCCACCACCGAGACCGGGATGGTGACCGCCACGATGAGGGTGTGGACCACGTTGCGCAGGAAGACGAGGAGCACGAGGCCGGCGATGGCGCCCCCGAGGAGGACGTTGTTGCGGACCTCGTCGATGGAGCTCTCGATGAAGGCCGACTGGTCCGACAGCACGTCGAGGCCCACCCCGGCCGGCAGGCGGTGGGCGACGACGTCGGTCATGCGCTGCTCGGTGACGGTGCGCACCGCCGCCGCCTGGCGCTTCTCCTCGGCGTCCTTGCCGGCGCCGGCCTCCGGCGCCGCGGCCGCGGCGGTGTCCCGGGACGCCACCCAGGCCCGCTGCTCCTCGGTGCCGAGGAGGCGGTCCCGCACCGTGCGCGCCACGGCGACGATGTTGGCCCCGGCCTCCTTGTGGATCTCCAGATCGACGCTCTCGCGGCCGTTGACGCGGGTGAGGATCTCCCGGTCCTTGTGCGAGGCCTCCACCCGGGCGATGTCCCGCAGGCGGATCTCGGCGCCGCCGTGGCGGGCCACGACCAGCTCCTCGATCTCGGCCACCGAGTCGAGCTCGTTGAGGGTGCGCACCAGGTACTCCGTGCCCCCCTCGCGCAGGCGGCCTCCCGGCAGGTTGACGTCGGCCTCGGCCAGCCGCTGCTCGACGGTGGCCGCGTCGAGCCCGAGGAGGGCGATCTGCCGCTCCCGCAGGGCCACGTGGATCTCCTGCTCCAGGCCGCCCCGGACCTTGACGGCGGCCACCCCGGGGATCGACTCCAGCTCGCGGCGCACCTCCTCCTCGGCCAGCTCGCGCAGGTGGTAGAGCCCCCGCCCGCCCGACAGGCCGACGCGCAGCACCGGCTCGAGGGAGGGGTCGTAGCGCAGCAGCAGCGGCTTGCCGGCCTCCTCGGGCAGCCAGGTGCGGTCCACCTTCTCGCGGATGTCGGCGGCCGCCGCGTTCATGTCGGTCTCCCACTCGAACTCGAGGACCACGTCCGACTGGCCGGCCTTGCTGATGGAGCGCATGGCCACCAGGCGCGGGAGGATGCCCAGCTCTCGCTCCAGGGGCCGGGAGACCAGCTTCTCCACCTCCTCGGGAGCGCTGCCCGGGTACTTGGTGCGCACCGTCAGCGCCGGGTAGGCGACGTCGGGCATCAGCTCCAGGGAGAGGCGCTGGTAGGAGACCCAGCCGAAGACGCAGACCGCCATGACCACCATCAGGATGGCCACGGGACGGCGGGTGGTGACGGCGAAGAGGGAGGACGCGCCCCCGGCGCCGGAGGCCTCCGGGGGGCCGCCGGCCGGGGGGCTCGCGCCGGTCATCCCGCGGGTGGGGCGGGAGGGTTGACGACCTTGACGCTGGCCTGGTCCCGGAGCCCCTTCTGGCCGACGACGATGACGTCGGCGTCGGCGGACAGCCCCGAGAGGGCCTCGACGAAGTCGGCGTTCTCGTAGCCGGCGTCGAGGCGCAGGCGCCGCGCCGTGCGGCCTTCGACGACGAAGACGTAGCGCTCGTCGGCCTCGTAGACGACGGCCTCCTTGGGCACGAGCACCGCCCGCGCGTGGGTGCCGGTGACGACGCGCACGGTCACGAAGATGCCGGGGCGCAGGTGGCGCCAGGGGTCCTGCACGCCCACGGTGACCTTGAAGGTGCCGGACCGGGGATCGACGACGGGGCTGATCCGCTTCACGTACGCCGGGCAGTCCACGTCCTCCAGGAAGTCGCTGGAGACGGTGGCCGGCTGGCCGATGCTCACCTGCATCAGGTAGCGTCCGGGCACGTGCACCCGGGCGATCATGTCGTCGAGCTTGACCAGGTCGAAGAGCTTGACCGCCGGCGACACGCGGGCGCCGGTCTGCACCCCGCGGGAGGTGATGACCCCCGAGAAGGGGGCGCGGATCGCGGTGTGGGTCAACGCCAGCCCGGCCCGCTCCCGCCGCAGGCGGGAGCGCTCCAGCTCGAACTTCTGGTCCTCGTACTCCTGGGTCGAGATCAGGCCGCGGTTGAACATCTCCTCGGTGCGGCCGAAGGAGGCCTCGAGCTGGCGCAGGTTCACCTCGCTCTCGCGGTCCTCGAGCCCGGCCTGCTCGGCGTCGAGGCGGACCAGCAGGTCGCCCGCGGCCACCTGGTCGCCCTCCTCGACGGCGACCCGCTCCACGCGGCCGCTGACCTCGGGGTGGATCTCGACGGCGTCCTCGGTCTCGATGGTGGAGCTGAAGACCAGGGCGGAGGAGATGTCGCCGCGCACCGTGGGGCGGGTCTGCACCGGCACGGCGGCGGCGGTGGTGTCGGTCCGGGCCGAGTCGGCGGCGGCTTCGGCGGTCTCCGCGCCCTCTTCGGAGTCCTGGGCGCCGCCGATCGGGCCGCAGCCGGCGAGGGCCGCCAGGAGGATCGCCGCGAGGCCCGGCACAAGTTGTCTATGTTGTTGGAAACAATACATTACGGTGCGATCGGGAAGGGCGAGTCTGCCGTACATGGCGGACTCTGTCAAGGTGACGGTCGCAAGCGCTGCCCGCGATCCCGGCCCGGTCCCCCGAGTTCATCCTCCAGGAGGTCACCCCCCATGAGCCACAAGGAAGTCACAGTCGAGGAGGCCGCGGCGCTCCTCGATGCCGGCGGTCATGTCTACGTGGACGTGCGTTCGGTCCCGGAGTTCCAGGAGGGCCACCCCGCCGGCGCCCTCAACGTCCCGGTCATGCACCGCCAGGCCCTGGGCCTGGCGCCCAACGCCGACTTCCTGTCCGTCATGGAGTCGCGCTTTCCGAGGGACGCCCGGCTGCTCCTCGGGTGCCTGAGCGGGCAGCGTTCCGCCGCCGCCGCCGGGGTCCTGACCTCCGCCGGCTACACCGACGTGAGCAACGTCAAGGGCGGCTTCGGCGGCCGCCGCTCGCCTTCCGGGCAGAGCCTGGACAAGGGCTGGGCCGAGCTCGGGCTGCCCACCGGCTCCGGCGATCCGGAGGGCCGCAGCTACGCCTCCCTCGCCGCGGGAGCGGAAGAGGCCCCATGAGCCACGCACAGCACCGGGAGGCCGCCCCCGCCGAGGTGGGAGTGGCGGTGATCACCGTCAGCGACAGCCGCGACCGCGACAGCGACAGGAGCGGCGGTCTGATCCGCGAGCGCCTCACCGGCGCCGGCCACAAGGTGGTCCACTACGCCATCGTCAAGGACACGGCGCGGCAGATCAAGGGCGAGATGGCGATGGCCCTCGAGAAGGGCGGCTGCCAGGCCCTGATCCTCAACGGCGGCACCGGCATCGCGCCCCGGGACAACACCTTCGAGGTCGTCGACAACATGCTCGACAAGCGGCTGCCCGGCTTCGGCGAGATCTTCCGCGCCCTCTCCTACGAGGAGATCGGAGCGGCGGCCATCATGTCCCGGGCCACGGCCGGCACCTACCGGGGGCGGATCCTGATCTCCCTGCCCGGCTCGACCGCGGCCGTGCGCCTGGCCATGGACAAGCTCATCCTGCCGGAGCTCGGCCACCTGGTCCACACCATCTCCCCAAGACGGTGAGCGGCGGCCTGAACCCGCTCTTCCAGGTCGGCCTCGACGTGCGCGGCCGCCGGTGCCTGGTCGTCGGCGGCGGCGCCGAGGCCGAGGACAAGTCCGGGCGGCTCGTCGACGCCGGGGCCCGGCTCCGGGTGGTCAGCCCCGAGGCGACGGCGGCGCTGCGCGACTGGCACGACCGCGGCCGGCTGGAGTGGCGTTCCCGGCGCTACCGGGCCGCCGACCTCGACGAGGTCTTCCTGGTGATGAACACGGTGCGCAGCGACACCGCCCTCTGCGACGAGGTCTGGGACGCCGGCCGGGAGCGCGGCATCCTGGTCAACACCTACGACGACGCCGCCCGGTCCCACTTCGGCATGGGCGCCCTCGTCGGCGCCGGCCCCCTGCGGATCAGCATCAGCACCAGCAACGCCAGCCCCTCCCTGTCGCGGCGCCTGCGCCAGGACCTGGAGGGGTTCTTCGGGCCGGAGTTCGCCGAGTACTTGACCGCCCTCGGCCGGGCCCGCGAGCACGTGCGGCGCACGGTCCCGGAGTTCGCCGAGCGGCGGCGGATCCTGGGCTCGCTGGTGGAGGGGATGCGGGTGGAAGGAGCGGTGCGCCTGCCCGGCGACTGGCGCGAGCAGGTGCGGGAGATCCTGGAGGCGGAGTGACGGGCGGCGGCGGCGCTACGGCTCGTCGTCGTCGTCTTCGTCGAGGTGGAGGGGGAGAGCGAAGGTCCCGCCGGGGTCCCGGGCCCGGTGCAGGGCCTCCTTGAGGAGGCGGCCGGGCTTGAAGTGCGTCTTGCGGCGGGCGGGGACGTAGATGATCTCGCCCGTGCGGGGGTTCCGGGCCGCCGGCTTGGGGCGGGTGTCCTTGACCTGGAAGACGCCGAACCCCCGAATCTCGATGCGGTTGCCCTCGATCAGGCTGTCGCGCATGGCGACGAAGAGGCTGTCCACCATCTTGGCGGCCAGGTTCTTCTTGCAGCCCGTGTTCTGGCTGACGAGAAGGGCCAGGTCCTTTTTGGTGATGGTGGACAAGGGACCGCAACTCCTGGGCGGGGGGGTAGTCATCGGGAGGCGCAGACCGGGTGGCGAAATGTGACCTTAGTTATTGGTAATAAAGTGGTTGCACAACATACTCCGGCCCCGGCGGCCATGTCAAGCGAATTCTTGGAGAAGCGCCTTTTTTTTCAATGGGTTAGCTCAAGAAACACCCGCTT
>CAZEHQ010000281.1:0-5062 GCA_964512165.1 uncultured Gemmatimonadaceae bacterium
CACCCCGCCTCCGTCGCCAGCACCTTCACCGCCTCCACCAGCACCTCCAGCTCCGCCTCGCTGATGTAGAAGGCGACCGAGATCCGGACGCCGCTCGGGTCGGTCAGGTAGGTGGCCCGCTGCACGATCTGCCAGCGGTCCTTGAGCGCCGTCGACACCTGGCCGCCGTCGACGCCCTCGATGGCGAAGGTCACGGTGCCGGTCTGCGAGTCGGGTCGCCTTGAACTGTGCACCAGCACGCCGGGCACGGCGTCGAGGCTCGCCTTCAGGGCCTCCGCCTTGCGGGCGGACTCGCGCTGGATCGCCTCCACCCCGCCGATGCTCTCCATGAGGTCGATCGTCGCCGCCACGCCGGCGTAGAGGGCGTAGGAGGGGGTGCTGGTGACGTACTGGGCGGCGCCTCCTTCGGGTTCGTGGGGTCGGAGGAGGGGCTTCAGGCCCTGCCGCGCCTCGTCGCTGACGTAGAGGAATCCCGTCCCGATGGGGCCGAGCATCCACTTGTAGCAGTTCGAGGCGTAGAAGTCGCAGCCCATCTCCCGCAGGTTCACGGGGATCTGGGCCACGGCGTGGCAGCCGTCCCACAGGGTGGGGACGCCCCGTTCCCGGGCCAGCCGGCAGATCTCCGGCGCCGGCACCACCAGGCCGGTGTCGGTGGTGACGTGGCTCATGCAGATCAGGCGCGTGCGCGGGGTCAGGGCCCGTTCGGTGTGCTCCAGCATGACCGCGGGGTCGTGGTCGATCTCCACGACCTTCGAGACGACGCCGTACCTCTCCTGGAGGCCGAGGACGGCCTGGTGCGGCACGGGGTGCTCCTCGCTGGTGATCAGCACCTCGTCCCCCGGATGCCAGGACATGCCGCCGATGACGGCCGCGATGCCGTCGGCGGTGCTCACGGTGAGGGTGATCCCGCTCTCCTCCGCGCCGAGGAAGGCGGCCAGCTTCGCCCGCGCCGTGTCGGCCGCCTGGCGCGTCAGGGTGTACCACTCGATGGGCGGCACGTGCTCCTCGTATAGCTGATCGAAGCCGGCCTGCACCGCGGCGTGCACCTCCCGCGACGGCAGCCCGACGCCGCCGGTGTTGAGCTGAACCCCCCGGCTCAGGCCGGGGTAGTGGGAGCGGATCTCCTCGAGGTTCACGGCTCTTCCTCCTTGAGTGCGCCCGGCGACGGACCGCCGGACGGGTTCTGCTGTCGTGGGGCCCGGGCGCCGGTGGGCCCGGCCGCGACCCGGCGGTGGCCCGCCGGCCCGGTCACTGCTACCGGACCGCCGGTGAGCCGGTGAGGCCCTCCACGGCCTCGGTCATCGCCTCCAGGACCGCCTCCAGGCAGCCCGGCGCCAGGCACGAGGGCTCCTCCTGGTAGAGGCCGAGGCCGTAGCGGTCCCGCGGCAGCAGGTAGGCCAGCTGCGGGGTCCCGGCCACCGGCGAGATCAGCACCGGCCGCCTGGGGAAGCGCCGCCGCAGCTCGGTGGCCAGCACGCTGTACGGCTCGGCGGCGCAGGCGATCCAGAGGGCGTCGCCCATCTCGTGGACGGTGAAGCGGTAGGGACAGCGGTCGCCCGGGGGCAGATCGGAGAGACGCCGCAGCCAGCGGCGGCAGCGTTCGGCGCGGGCGCCGGCGTCGCGCGCGGCCAGGGCGTCGCCGGTTTCGTCGGCTCGTGCCTGGTCGCGGGTGTGCCGGTCGAGGTCAGCCCTCAGCTGGTCCGCGTCCGGCAGATCCTTGAAGGGCAGGTCGATCTGATAGGGGCCGCCCGACCAGCGGCGCACCGCGTCGGCGCGGGGGGCGGCCATGGGCGTCCACGCCCAGGTGCCGATGGTGGCGCCGGAGAGGACCGGCCCCTGGTAGGCGAAGTCGTGGCCGGGCGGGCCCAGGCCGGCGAGAGCGGAGAGGGCGGCGAAGCCCAACTGCCGGCCGTTGCGGTCGGCCACCTCGGTGTCGCCGGTGAAGCCGTCGCGGGGGCCCAGCTCGCCGCACAGGCCCTGGAAGTAGACGCAGGGCGTGCCCGTGTGGTCGGTCACCACCTGGCGCGCGGCGCCGACGAAGTCGGGGCTCAGGAGGCTGTTGTCCCAGGCCAGGGTCGTGGGGTGGCAGGCGTAGTGCACGAGATGCAGCCGGGGCGTGCCGTCGGGGGCGGTGACCCGCGCCGCCAGCACCCGGTCCTCGGCAGCCTCGCCGGGGTTGAAGCCGGTGACCCGGAGACCGCGCTCCTCGTCGTGGTAGTCGCGGTTGGCGGCCATGCCGCAGCGGCCCTCGGCGTAGGTGATCACGGCCTCGTCCAGGTCCTCCACGGCGGCCTGCCCGAGGGAGGCGAGGGTTTCCCCGAGGCCGGCGAGGTAGGGCTCGATGTGCTCCCCTCCGGGCAGGGGGATACGGTCGCGCGTGAGGAACCCGGCGGCGTGGGAGTGGGAGAAGGTGACGACGACGCGGTCCCGGTCGACGCCGGCAACGCGCGCCAGGCCGGCCACCGCGGCGTCCGTCTGGCCGTCGTCGAGGAGCACGTGGTCGAGGAGCACGCGCACCAGGCGCTCCCGCGGCCGGTCCACCGGCTCGAGGACGATGACGTCCGCCATCAGCGGCCGGTGCACGCCGGTGGCGCGATCGTGGCGGGCGGCGCCCCACATGCGGTGGTAGATGCCCACGGGGGGCGTGATGTCGCCGTGGGCGTGGCCCAGGCGCAGCACCGACGTGGGCGTGGGAACGAGCGTCGTCGACATGGGATCCCTCCGGCTCCGGGCGGCTCAAGCTGTGGCGGCGGTTCCATCGTGGCAATAGGATCTGAGAATGGCCGCGCCCGTGGAGCACCTGATCTTCCTCATCCACCCCTGCTGCTACGAGCCGATCGAGGCCGAGCGCATCGAGCGCGAGGGCCTGCGGCTCTTTCTCGAGCGGGAAGAGGAGGTGAAGGCGCGCTGGCTGGCTGACCTCGCCGCCCGGGGCGAAGGCACTCTCTTCGCGCAGCTCGGGGGGCCGGAGTATCTGCGCGACGCGGCGGCCGAGTCCCTCGGGGAGGCGGGAGCCCTGCTGCTGCGCAGCCCCTTCCCCGAGAGCGGCGACCTGGACGAGTACTACCGCCGACTGCGAGACGAGCTGCTGGAGCACCTGCGCCGCCACGATCTCACCCTCGACCCGGCGGCGGCGACCTCCGAGCTGTGGGGCGAGTCCTTCGAGGGCTGCGTGCCCGGGTACGGCGGCGCCTTCGCCCATCACCTGGGATTGCAGCGGGCGCCGCGGATGCGCTTCGAGATGACCGTGTACGACTCCCGCTTCCTGCACCGGGCGCGCCGCCGGGAGAGCCTGGCCCTGCCTGGAAGCGACGTCGAGGCCTGGCTCTTCGAGTGCCACGACGGCACCGGCGCCGCCACCTTCCAGCCGCGCCGCACCCCGCAGTGGCTGGACCGCCGGCGCCTGCGGCTGAGGCTGAACGACCGCCGGCACCAGCTCTGCGACAAGCAGGGCCACACCGTGTGGCCGGTGACCCCGTGGGAGAAGGGGAAGCCCGAGGGCGACCACGATGTCACGGTGGCGATGAAGGAGTGGATCAACCGCTGGGTGCGGGGCGTGGGCACCGGCATCGACGAGTTCCGCGCCGTCGTCGAGGCGGCGCGCCTGACGGCCCCGTGAGCACCGCCTCGCCGCCCGCGGCGCAGGACGCCCTGGAGCTGTTCCACCCCCTCGTGCGCCGGTGGTTCAGCGAGCGCGTCGGCGAGCCCACCGACGTGCAGGCCGCCGCCTGGCCGCGCATCGCCGCCGGCGAGCATCTGCTGGTCACGGCGCCCACCGGCTCCGGCAAAACCCTCACCGCCTTCCTGTGGGCCCTCGACCGGCTGGTCCGCGGCGACTGGCCCGAGGGCGCCACCAGCGTCCTCTACGTCTCGCCCCTGAAGGCGCTCAACAACGACATCCAGCGCAACCTCCTGGGGCCGCTGGAGGAGCTGCGGCAGCGCTTCCAGGCGGCCGGCGAGCCCTTCCCCCCCATCCGCGCCCTCACCCGTTCCGGCGACACGCCCCAGGAGGACCGGCGCCGCATGCTGCGGCAGCCGCCGGAGATCCTCATCACCACCCCCGAGTCCCTCAACCTGCTGATCTCCTCCCAGGGGGGGCGCGGCCTGCTCACCAGCCTGCGCTGCGTCATCCTCGACGAGATCCACGGCGTCGTCGGCAGCAAGCGCGGCGTCCACCTGATCACCGCCGTGGACCGCCTCGTGCGGCTGTCGGGGGAGTTCCAGCGGATCTCGCTGTCGGCGACGGTGCGGCCCCTCGACCGGGTGGCGGCCTTCGTCGGCGGCTTCCGGCGCCTGCCGGGGCGGGGCGGCGAGCGCTACGAGGCGCGTCCCGTGGCCGTCCTGCGCTCCTCGGCCTCCAAGCGCTACGACGTCTCGGTGCGCTTCCCAAAGGCCGCCGACGCCGAGGGCGAGAATCAGGACGACTCGATCTGGCCGGCCATGGCCGAGGCCTTCGAGGAGATCATCGCCGGCAACCGCTCGACCCTGCTCTTCGTCAATGCCCGCCGCCTGTGCGAGAAGATCACCCGCTTCCTCAACGAGGGCCGCGAGCAGCCCCTGGCCTACGCCCACCACGGCTCCCTGTCGCGCGAGATCCGCGAGGTCGTGGAGCGCCGCCTGAAGGAGGGGGAGCTGAAGGCGATCGTGGCCACCAACTCCCTGGAGATGGGCATCGACATCGGCGCCCTCGACGAGGTCGTCCTCGTGCAGTCGCCGCCGTCGGTCTCCTCCGCCGTGCAGCGCGCCGGCCGCGCCGGCCACCAGGTCGGCGAGGTGAGCAAGGCCACCCTCTATCCCACCCACGGCCACGACTTCCTCGAGGCGGCGGTGCTGGCGGCGCAGATCGACGCCCACGACATCGAGGAGATCGACCCCGTCACCGGCGCCCTCGACGTCCTCGCCCAGGTGCTGATCTCCATGGCCGGCACCGAGAGCTGGGACTTGGACGATCTATACGACGAGGTGCGCGCCAGCTTCCCCTACCGCCACCTCGCCCGCCGGCAGTTCGACCTCGTCGTCGACATGCTCGCCGGGCGCTACGCCGGCAGCCGCGTGCGCGACC
>CAZEHQ010000282.1:0-4987 GCA_964512165.1 uncultured Gemmatimonadaceae bacterium
GGTCTTGTGCAGGTTGAGGTGGCAGACGTCGATGCCGAACTCCCCCGGCCGGCAGAGGCCGACCATGGCGTTCATGTTGGCCCCGTCCATGTAGACCTGTCCCCCCTGCTCGTGGACGATGTCGCAGATCGTCCGGATCTCCTCCTCGAAAACCCCGTGCGTGGAGGGATAGGTCACCATGAGGGCCGACAGGGAACGGCCGGCCGCCCCCGCCTTCCGCCGCAAGTCGTCGAGGTCGATGTTGCCGGCCTCGTCGCAGGCGACGACCGAGACCTCCAGCCCCGCCATGGTGGCGCTCGCCGGGTTGGTCCCGTGGGCCGATGCCGGGATCAGGCAGACCCGCCGGTCCTCCTCGCCGCGCGCCTCCTGGTAGCGGCGGATCGCCAGCAGGCCGGCGTACTCCCCCTGGGATCCGGCGTTGGGTTGCAGGGAGACCCCGGGCAGCCCGCAGATCTCCGCCAGCATCGCCTCCAGCTCCCGGAAGACGGTACGGTAGCCGCCGTTCTGCTCCAGCGGGGCGAAGGGGTGAGGCCCGGCGAAGGCCGGCCAGGTGATGGGCATCATCTCGGCCGCGGCGTTGAGCTTCATGGTGCAGGAGCCGAGGGGAATCATCGACGTGGTCAGCGACAGGTCGCGGGCGTCGAGACGACGCATGTAGCGCTGAATCTCGGTCTCGGAGCGGTGATCGTGGAAAACGTCGTGCTCGAGGAAGGGGCTGGTCCGCACCAGCTCCTCCCTCCACTCGAAGCGGCCGGGTCCGGTGGAGGTGGAGGCTTCCCCTCCGCCCAGGATCTCCGCCAGGTCGCGGAGGTCGTCGTCACCGCAGGTCTCGTCGAGGGAGATCGTCAACCATCCCTCATCGAGCCGGCGCAGGTTGATCCGCCGCTCCGCCGCCCGCTGCAGGGCGGCATCGATCCGGGAGCTGTCCGCGGCCAGGCAGAGGGTATCGAAGAACTGCTCGTGCTCGACGCGGAATCCCGCCTCTTCGGCGGTCTCGGCCAAGGCCCTGGCGCGGTCGTGAACATCGGCGGCGATCGCCCGCAGCCCCTCCGGACCGTGGTAGACGGCGTAGAAGCTGGCCACCACCGCCGGCAGGACCTCGGCGGTGCAGATGTTGCTGGTGGCGCGTTCCCGCCGGATGTGCTGCTCGCGCGTCTGCAGGGCCATGCGCAGGGCCGTCCGCCCCCGAACGTCGCGGGCGACGCCGATGATCCGCCCGGGAACCAGGCGCCGGTAGTCATCGCCGCAGGCGAAGAAGGCGGCGTGGGGGCCGCCGAACCCCATGGGCATGCCGAAGCGCTGGCTGCTGCCGACGGCGATCCGGGCGCCGAGCTCGCCCGGAGGCTTGAGAAGCGTCAGGGCGAGCAGGTCGGTGGCCACCGCCACCGGCACTCCTGCGGCATCGGCGCGCTCGCAGAAGGCCTGGAGGCCGATGTCGGCGTTGCCTTCGGTGTCCGGGTACTGCAGGAGGGCGCCGAAGTACTCTCCGCCCATCAGGTCCACGGTGGCGGGATCGCCGACCTCCACCTGCCAGCCGCGCCACCGCGCCCGGGTTTGGACGACGGCCAGGGTCTGGGGGTGGCATGCCGCCGCCGCGAAGAACCGCACCGCCCTTGAGCGCCGTGGCCGGGCGGCGTGGAGCAGCGCCATGGCCTCGGCCGCGGCCGTGGCCTCGTCGAGGAGGGAGGCGTTGGCCAGGGGCAGGGCGGTGAGGTCGATGACGGCGGTCTGGAAGTTGAGCAGTGCCTCGAGGCGGCCCTGGGCGATCTCCGACTGGTACGGTGTGTACTGGGTGTACCAGGCCGGGTTCTCCAGCACGTTGCGCTGGATGACCGGCGGCGTGAGGCAGCCGTGATAGCCCATGCCGATGCAGGAGCGGTAGTCGCCGTTCTGTCCGGCGAGTCGGCGCAGGCGGTGCAGCAGTTCCTGCTCGGAGATCGCCTCGGGAAGCTGCAGCTCCCGGCGCGTGCGGATCGCCTCGGGCACGACCTCGGACACGAGGTCGTCGAGGCTGTCCAGGCCGAGGGCCGCCAGCATGCGCTCGATCTCGCGATCCCGGGGGCCGATGTGCCGGTGGTCGAACCTGTGGGCCTCACACCTGCTCACCGGCGCTCCCTCCTCGGGCGGCGGAGACGGCGGCGGCGGACCCTGGACGGCACGAAGGGCAGGGGAACGACCTCGGCGGCAGCCGCCTTGCCACGGATCTCCACTTCCAGCCTCGCCCCCGCGCTTTCGTTTCCGCTGGCCACGTAGGCCATGGCGATCCCCCGCCGCAGAACGGGAGAGTGGGTACCGCTGGTGACGCGGCCGACCTCGACGCCGTCGACTCTCAGCGCCTGCCCGGGGCGGGGGATGCCGCGGTCGAGCAGGCCGAGGCCGACCAGCCGCCGGGGAACGCCGGCATCGCGTTGGGCCCGCAGCGGCCCCCGGCCCGGGAACTCCCGCGGCTTGTCCAGGGCGAGGGCCCATGCCAGACCCGCTTCCAGGGGGCTCGTGGTCTCGGTCAGCTCGTTGCCGTAGAGGCAGAGGCCGGCTTCCAGGCGCAGCGAGTCCCGGGCCGCCAGGCCCACGGGGTGGGCGCCGGCCTCCAGCAGCCGCGACCAGAGGGCCGGGCCGTCGGCGGCGGGGCAGATGATCTCGAAACCGTCCTCCCCGGTGTAGCCGCTGCGGCTGACCAGCCAATCGCCCGAGGCGCCCTCGGCCATGGTGAAACGGAAGAAGCCGAGGTCGCTGCAGGAGTCGTCGATCACGGACGTGACCAGCCCTTCCGCCTTCGGCCCCTGGACGGCGATCATCGCCTGACTCCCGGTTCGTTCCTCGACCCGGGGAGAGGCGGAGGGCACACGCTCCAGGATCCAGGCGCGGTCGGACTCGGTGCGCGCCGCGTTGACGACGAGGAGGAAGTCCTCCTTCGCGAGGCGGTACAGGGCGAGATCGTCGAGGGCCCCGCCCTGGTCATTGCACAGGACGGTGTAGGCCATTCGGCCGGGCGACAGCGGCTCGACGGCGCAGGGCAGCAGACCATCGAGGAACTCCGCCGCTCCGGGCCCGGAGACGTACAGGCGCCCCATGTGGCTCACGTCGAACAGACCCGCGCCCGTCCGGGTCTGTTGGTGCTCCCCCCGGATTCCGGTGTATTGGATCGGCATCTCCCAGCCCGCGAAGTCGACGAGGCGAGCCCCGGCCTCGCGATGGTGATCCCACAGGGGGGTCCTGCGACTCAAGCTTCCCTCCCGTCCTGTCGTTGCTGCAGGCCTTCCCAGACCCGCAGCGCCTCGCTGCGCAGGGACCGGAGATCCCCGTCGTTGCTCACCTCGTAGTCGACGGATCCCTCCGGAATGTCGTCCTGCTGAATGGCCCGGCGCTGCCGCACTTCTTCGGGGGCGAGTCCCCGCTCCCGGGCGACTCGCTGTGTTGCGAGGCCAGACTCGCTCCTGATCAGGATTACGGCGTCGAAACGGTCCTGCAGCCCCCACTCGAAGACCAGGGGCGCGTCGAGGAGCACGATTCCGCCGCCGGCCTCGGCCTCCCGCAGGGCCTGCCAGATGTGGGGCTCCAGCTGCGGTCTGACCAACTCCTCCAGCCGCTGCCGGCCTTCCTCGTCGGCGAGGGCCCGCCGGGCGAGACCCCGGCGATCGAGCCTGCCTTCGCTGTCGAGCAGATCCTCTCCAAAGGCCCCCGCCAGGCGGCGGCGCAGGCCTTCGCTCGCGTCGACGACCTGCCGCGCCAGCACGTCGGCATCGATCCGGCGAGCGCCGAGATCCTCGAGCATCGCCGCCAAGGTGGTCTTGCCAGCGCCCATGTTGCCGGTGACCGCCACCAGCATCTCAGCGTCCCTGGCGCGTCGGCGTCACTTTCCCTTGAGATGGCGGAAGAACTCGGTGTCGGCGGGCTGGACGAGAACCGTGTTCTCCTGCAGCGACTTCTCATACGCCTCGAGCGTCCGGGTGAACTGGTAGAAGCCGGTGGCGTTGCGGTAGGCCGCCGCGTAGATCGCCAGGGCCTCGGCGTCCCCTTGGCCCCGGATCCCCTGGGCCCGCTCGTAGGCCTCGGCTGCAATGGTGGCCGCCTCCAGATCGGTCTCGGCACGGATCTTCAGTGCCTCTTCCTCTCCCTCGGATCGGTAGGCCTTGGCCTCCCTGGCGCGTTCGGCCCGCATTCGATTGTACACCGCCTGCTCGTTCTCCGGCGGAAGGTCGGCGCGCTTGATGCGCACGTCCAGGATCTCGATCCCGTAGACCTCCGCGGCCAGGTTGGCCCGCGCCCGCACGGAATCCATGATCGCCTGGCGGTTGGTGGCCACCACCTCGGACAGATCGTGCTGACCGAGCTCCTTGCGCAACTCGGAATAGATGACGTCGTCGAGCCGGGCCAAGGCCTCGTCTACGGTTCGGAGGGCCTGCATGAAAGTCAGGGCGTCAACGATCCGCCAGCGGGCGTAGTTGTCGATGATGAGGGTTTTCTTGTCCTTCGTGTAGATGGGATCCGGGTTCGAGTCGTAGTCGAGGAGGCGGCGGTCGAAGAAGGTCGTCTTCTGGATCGGATCGGGCAGCTTGAAGTACAAGCCAGGCTCGGTATTCACCTCGATGGGCTCCCCGAACTGGGTGACCACGACCTGCTCGACCTCGGTCACGGTGTAGAAAACGAGGTTGGCGCCGAAGAGAAGCAGCACGAGGGCGACGACGACACCGACGGCGTTGCGCATGGCGGCGGCCTCTCCTATTGCGAGCGCGCCGGCTGCAGGCGCTCGAGGTTGATGAGGTTGAGGACGCCCTTGCCGTCGGCGTCGATGATGTACTTCTGCAGCCCCGGCAGGATTCGCTCCATCGTCTCGATGTAGAGCCGCTTCTCCGTCACCTTGGGGGCCTTCACGTACTCGGCGTGGATCGCCCGGAAGCGGTCGGCGTCGCCCTGGGAGCGGCGCACCCGCTCGACGGCGTAGGCCTCGGACTTCTTGATCATGCGCTCGGCCTCGCCCCGGGCCTTC
>CAZEHQ010000283.1:0-3764 GCA_964512165.1 uncultured Gemmatimonadaceae bacterium
GTTCGGGGATTGGTTCGACTTGAGGTATGGTCCCAGCACTTTGTCGGAGTCGATTGTGTAGTCAGGTTCAGCCAGGTCATTCGCCGGCGTGGCCTCTGCCCACAGGTAGAGATAGTCAGGGAGAACGAGCAGGAAGAACGGGGCGGGAGGCATGAACGAATGCACCAGCAAGTTGCGGCGCAGGTGTGTGACCCACTCGGCAGATGCGCCCACTTTGTGTTTGACTTCCACGACAAGCTGGAGTTTGCCATCCGGACCAGAGACCGCGATATCGACATGTCTCATCTTGAGCCTCCACTGCAGCTATCTGTGTCTTGCGCAGCCGCCAGGAAAAGGAGGGCCGCGACTCCCGCCTGGTTTGGCACGTGCCTATAGGGACCCTGCCCACGGGGTGGAATCTACCCCCTTCGAGACAACGGTCAACCAGATGAAGGGCTGCCTGACCACTTCGGCTGTCTTCCCATTCCACGCAGTTCGTGCGGTCGGGCAGGCGCCTCTCCCGGGCCGCTCACCGCTCCTCACACCGCAGGTCCAGCCACTCCATCTCCGCCGCCGTCAGCGGCAGGTCGAAGACCTCGGCGTTGGCGCGGCACTCGGCGCCGGTGCGGGCGCCGACGAGGGCGTACACGTCCAGGCCCGGCTGCCGCAGCACCCAGGCGAGGGCCACCTGGGGGACGGTGCAGCCCTTCTCGGCGGCCAGCTCGGTCACGCGGTCGAGGCGGCGCCAGTTGTCCTCGTGCCAGTAGGAGGCGACGCTGGAGCCGTCGACCTCGTCGCGCAGGGACTCGGCGCTGTCCCGGGTCAGCAGCCCCGAGAAGAACCCCCGGCCGAGGCTCGACCAGGTGAACAGCGGCATGCGCCGCTGGGCGTACCACTCCCGGTCCGCCGCCCGGGAGGGTCCGGAGATGCTGAGGCAGCCTTCCCAGGGGGTCTCCTTCTCGTCGGCGAGGCCGAAGTTGGGGCTTGAGGCGACGAAGCCGTGGAGGCCGCGGGCCTCGGCGTACTCGTTGGCCTCCTGCAGGCGCTCGGTGCTCCAGTTGGAGCCGCCCATGGCGCGGATGCGGCCGGCCTCGAGGTGCTCGTTGAGGGCCTCCACGATCGGCCCGACGGGGACCCGCGGGTTGTCGCGGTGCAGGCAGTGGAGGTCGTGGTAGCCGTGGCGCTGGCGGGCGAGGGAGTCGGCGAGGTCGGCGGCGATGTCGTAGGGGGTCACGCGCCGGCGGTCGGCGTTGTGGTGGCAGCTCTTGCCGAGGACGAAGGCCTGGTCGCGCAGGCCGCGGTCCTCCAGCCACCGTCCGAGGACGCGCTCGCAGGTGCCGCCGCCGTAGAGGGCGGCCGTGTCGAAGGCGTTGATCCCCGAGGCCCACACGGCGTCGAGGAACTCGAAGCCCTCCTCCTGCTGGTCCTCGTGCAGCATGATCGTTCCCTGCACGATGCGGGAGACCTTCTTCTCCGTCCAGGCCGGCTGTCCGTATTCCATCGCGTCATCTCTCCGTCGGGTAGACGAGCCCCCACTGGGCCCGCAGTCGGTCCATCAGCTCCATGAGAGCCAGGCTCTCGTCCAGGGGCATGGTCCCGCTCTCCAACCGCCCCTCGCGCAGGCAGCGCTCGACCTCCAGGGCCTGGTAGTTGTAGCCGTTGCCCTCCACGGGGATCTCCAGGCGCTCCTCCTCGTCGCCCCGCTTGATGGTGAGGGTGGAGCACTTGAAGAACGGGCTGTGGAGCAGCAGGGAGCCCTCGGTGCCGAAGATGCGGGCCTCCCCCGGGGTGCTGGTGCGCACGGCGCAGCTGAGGACGGCCAGCTCGCCCCCCGGCCAGCGCAGCGTCATTCCCGCCTGCTCGTCGACGCCGGTCTCGCCGAGGTGGGCGGTGGAGGCCACGTCCTGGGGACGGGGGCCGAAGACCATGCTCGCCAGGGAGAGGACGTAGATGCCGATGTCGAGCAGGGCGCCGCCGCCGAGGTCGGGGTTGAAGAGCCGCCCCTCGGGGTTGAGGTGGGCGCGGAAGCCGAAGTCGGCCTGCACCATGCGGGGCTCGCCCACGGCGCCGTCGGCGATCAGCTCGCGGACACGGGCCACGGCGGGGATGTAGCGCGTCCACATCGCCTCCATGAGGAACAGCTGCCGCCGGCGGGCCTCGACGATCACCCGCCGCGCCTCGGCGGCGTTGATGGTGAAGGGCTTCTCGCACAGGACCGCCTTGCCGTGCTCCAGCAGGAGGAGGGTGTTCTCGCAGTGCATGGGGTGAGGGGAGGAGACGTAGACGACGTCTACCTCCGGGTCGGCGGCCAGGGCCTCGTACGAGGCGTGGCGCCTCGGCACCTGGAACTGGTCGCCGAAGGCGTCGGCCGTCTCCTGGCGGCGCGAGCCCACGGCGGACAGGTCGGAGCCGGCGTCGGCCAGGCCCTGGGCGAAGACCCCGGCGATGCGGCCGGTGGCCAGGATGCCCCAGCGAATGGGATCGGTCATGTGGCGAACTCCTTTGCGTTTTCGAACATCCTGAGCCAGGGGCTGAACTCGCGGTCCTCCCACTCGGGCGGGCGCCAGCTCAACTGCACGACGCGGAAGACGCGCTCGGGGTGGGGCATCATGATCGTCACGCGGCCGTCGGCGCTGGACAGGGCGGTGACCCCCTCCGGCGAGCCGTTCGGGTTGGCCGGGTAGGTGGAGGCCGCGGCCCCGCGGCCGTCGACGAAGCGGGCGCTGACGCGGCTCCCGGCAGCGAGGCGCTCCAGGTCGGCGGGGTCGTCGAACTCGGCGCGGCCCTCGCCGTGGGCCACGGGCACCGGCAGGCGGGCGCCCTCCATGCCGCGCAGCAGCACCGACGCCGACTCCAGAACCTCCACGGTGGACAGCCGCGCCTCGAACTGCCCGGAGCGGTTGTGGGTGAAGCGCGGCCAGCCCTCGGCCCCGGGGATCAGCTCGCGGAGGAGGGACAGCATCTGGCAGCCGTTGCAGACGCCGAGGGAGAAGGTCTCGCGCCGGGCGAAGAAGGCCTCGAACATGCGGCGCAGGCCGTCGTGGAAGAGGATCGTCCGCGCCCAGCCGGCGCCGGCGCCGAGGACGTCGCCGTAGCTGAAGCCGCCGCAGGCCGCCAGACCTGCGAAGTCGGCCAAGTCGGCGCGGCCGGCGAGCAGGTCGGTCATGGTCACGTCCACCGAGCGGCAGCCGGCGGCGTCGAAGGCGGCGGCCATCTCCACCTGGCCGTTGACGCCCTGCTCGCGGAGGATGGCCACGGGGGGCCGCCCGTCGACGACGGCCGGGGCTCCGGACTCCGAGGGGACGCCGCCCGTGCTCCCGGGGCCGCTGGTTTCGCCGGTGCTCTCGGACTCCTCCCGCCCATGGCCCGGGGCGCTGCGCGTCCTCCCGGGGCGCCCGGTGCCGCCGTTGCTTCCGGGCTCCCGCCCATGGCGAGGGGCTCCGAACTCGAAGGGGACTCGGCAGGTGAGCCCGGGGTCCGCGCGGTCGGCGATGGACTCGTACTCCTCCCGCGCGCACTCCGGGTCGTCGCGCTGATCCGCCATGCGGTAGCTCAGCTCGGCCCAGGCCTGCTCCAGGGCGCCGAGGTCCTCGCGGTAGACTGGGGACTCACCGTTGCCCAGGCAGACCTCGAAGGCGTCGGCCTCGACCGGGGATCCGATGTCGCGCACGCAGCCGCCGAGTCCGTGGGCGGCGAACTCCTCCCGCACCCGCTCCGCGTGACCGTCCCGCACCTGGAGCAGGACACCGATCTCCTCGCTGAACAGAGCCGCGAGAGGGTCCGCC
>CAZEHQ010000283.1:3864-4941 GCA_964512165.1 uncultured Gemmatimonadaceae bacterium
CACCTGGAGCAGGACACCGATCTCCTCGCTGAACAGAGCCGCGAGAGGGTCCGCCCCCTCCGCCAGCCGCAGGCGAACCCCCCGCCTCCCGGCGAAGGCCATCTCCGCGGCGCAGGCGAAGAGGCCCCCGTCGGAGCGGTCGTGGCAGGCCAGCAGCAGGCCCTCGGCCAGCAGCGCCTGCAGGGCGGCGAAGAGTCCGCGCACGTCGGCGGGCTCCACATCGGGGACCTCCTCGCCGAGGCGGCCGTACGCCTGGGCCAGGCAGGAGCCGCCGAGGCGGTCGCGGCCGCGGCCGAGGTCCACCAGCAGCAGACGCGTGTCGGCCTGCGGCTTCAGCTCCGGGGTGACGATGCCGCGCACGTCGGTGACCGGCGCGAAGGCGGAGACCACCAGGCTCAGGGGCGCCGCCACCGTATGCTCCTCGCCGCCGCTGTCGCTCCACACGGCGCGCATGGAGAGGCTGTCCTTGCCCACGGGGATCGAGACGCCGAGGGCGGGACAGAACTCCAGGCCCACGGCGCGCACCGTGTCGAAGAGGGCGGCGTCTTCGCCGTCCTCGCCGCAGGCGCACATCCAGTTGGCCGACAGCTTCACCTTCTCGATGGCGCCCACGGGCGCGGCGGCGAGGTTGGTCACCGCCTCGGCCACGGCCAGCCGCGCCGCCGCCGGCCCGTCCACGAGGGCCACCGGGGTGCGCTCGCCCATGGCCATGACGGCGCCCGTGTGGCCGCGGAACCCGGTGAGGGTGGCGGCGCAGTCGGAGACCGGCACCTGCCAGCGGCCGACCATCTGGTCGCGGGCGATGCAGCCGCCCACGGTGCGGTCGGCGATGGAGATGAGGAAGGTCTTGGCCGCCACCGCCGGGAAGCGCAGCACGCGGCCCACCGCTTCGTCGAGATCGATGTCGTCGAGGGTGAGGCCGCCGCCGCCCCCTGGCCGCCGGCTGACGTCGCGCACCATGCGCGGGGGCTTGCCGAGGAGGGCCTCCAGGGGCAGGCCGTCCACGGGGCGGTTGCCGAAGAGGGGGTCCTCCAAGGTGAGGCGGCCGTCGCCGGTGACCCGCCCGATGACGGCGAT
>CAZEHQ010000284.1:0-4922 GCA_964512165.1 uncultured Gemmatimonadaceae bacterium
GATGGAGAGGCAGATGACGAGGATGAGGACGACGGGCGGCACCGAGCCGAGGCCGCTGAAGCCGCCGCCGATGAAGCGGGCCAGTCCGGTGATCTGGAAGCCGTGGGCCAGGGCGAAGCCGCCCCCGAAGAGGAGGACGATGTTCCACGGCAGTCCGCGCACCACGTCGGGACCCATCAGCGTCCGGGACTGCGCGCCGGGAGAGCGGGCCGGCACCAGGAAGAGGAGGCAGGCCATGGTGATGGCCACGGTGCCGTCGTCGATCAGGTGGCCGAAGGGCAGCAGGCCGGACCAGCCGGGGATGGTGAGCCCCCCGATCACGATGGGGGCGCGGAAGACCCAGAGCACGGCGGTGGCGGCGAAGACGGCGAGGATCACCCGCTCCTCGAAGCGGACCTCCCCGAGCTTGCGCGCCTCCGCCTCCAGGACCTCGCGGTCGACGGCGACGTCCCGCGGGATGCGGAAGAAGACCTGCGTGATCAGCGCCCAGGCGCAGGCCAGCATGATCAGCGTGATCGGCGCCGCCATGACGAACCACACGCCGAAGGAGATCGGCGGCGCCTCCGGGAAAGTGATCTGGAAGATGCGCTCCAGGGAGAGGTTGGGCGGCGTGCCCACGAGCGTGGCGATGCCACCCGCCGAGCAGGCGTAGGCGATGCCGAGCATGACCGCCACCGAGAAGGCGCGGGTCCGCTCGCGGCCGAACTGCTCCTCCATCCGCAGGATCACCGCCAAGCCCACCGGGAGCATCATGATCGCCGTGGCCGTGTTGGAGATCCACATGGAGAGGAAGGCCGCGGCGAGCATGAAGCCGAGCACGATCCGCGCCGGCCCTCCCCCCACCGAGCGGATGACCCACAGGGCGATGCGCCGGTGGACGTCCCACTTCTCCATGGTCAGGGCGATCATGAAGCCGCCGAGGAAGAGAACGATCGTGCTGTTGAAGTAGATGGGCGCCGTGGCGCGGGTCCGCTCGATGCCGAGGAGCGGGTAGAGGATCAGCGGCAGCAGCGCCGTGGCGTAGAGGGGGATGGCGTCGGTGATCCACCAAGTCGCCATGAGCAGGGCCACCGCCGCCATGCGCGTCACCTCGGGCCGGCCCGGCTCCAGGTCGAGGAACAGCAGGGTGAGGGCGGCCAGCAGCGGCCCCAGCCACAGGCCGATGCGCTGGCCGCGGGACCGGGGCTCGGGGGCGGCCGGGGTCTCGGGGTCGTGGGCGCCGGTCACGGGGCCGCCGGCTCGGGACTCGACCTCACTTGGACTTCTTCGGCCGCTGTACCCCATGCGAGCGCATGCGGGAACGGAGTCGCTCCGGATTCATCCCCAGCAGCCTGGCCGCGCCGTATTCCCCATAGATCCTGCCCTTTGTCGCCTTGAGGGCCTCCAGGATCTGCTGCTTCTCGTCCCGCCGAGCTTCGGGTGAGCGTGATCCCTCCTCCTCGGCCGGCAGGAGCACGTGGGAGACCTCCAGGACCGCACCCTCGCACAGCATCACCCCCCGCCGCATCAGGTGCTGTAGTTCTCGGACGTTTCCCGGCCAGGAGTGTCTCTTCAGGTACTCCACGGTCTTCTCGGCCAGGGTCGGCACCGGCCGGCCCAGTTGCCGGGCGTATTCTGCGGCGAAGTGCGCAGCCAGGCCGGGGATCTCCTCGCGGCGGTTCCGCAGCGGCGGCAACACCACGGGGAACTCCCTCAAGCGGTAGTAGAGTTCCGCCCGGAAGGCCCCTTCCCTGACCATGCTCCCCAGGTCCCGGCCGGTGGCGGCGACCACGCGCACGTCAACAGGGACGGACTCCACTCCCCCCACGCGTCTCAGCAGACCATCGTCGAGGATCCGGATCAGGGCCTGCTGCGCTGCAACAGGCAGATGGGCAACCTCGTCGAGGAACAGGGTCCCTTCATGGGCCTGCTCCATGAGGCCGATCTTGCGCATCGCTGCACCCGGGAAGGCCCCCTGCTCATGCCCGAACAGCTCACTCTCCACCAGGGCGGAGGTCAGGGAACCACAGTTGACGCGAACGAAGGCATGCTGCTTCCGCGGGCTCCAGTCATGGATTTCACGGGCCACGAAACCCTTGCCCGTACCGGCCTCTCCACGCAACAGCACGGTCATGTCGGTCGCCGCCACCCGCCGGAGTTCCGACACGAGCCGCTTTGTGACGGCACCGTGGCCGAGCACCGAATCCCCCGGGCTCGGCCGTTGCTGATCGAGCCTGCGGCGGCCCTCCTCCCCGGCATCCGCGACCACCTGAACCTGCAACCGGGCCGCCTCCGACATCCTGCCTTCCGGGTCTCGCGTCCGCACCTCGAAGCGATACTCCCCCACGGGCAGGTCCTGGTACGAGACCCTGTTCGTCTCCGTGAACTCACTCCACTCTCCCACATCCTCGCCGGCCACGAGACGGTGGCTGTAGAGCAGCGGATCCCCGTCGATCCTGAATCGGATGCCCTGGAAGTGAATCGTCACTTCCGCCGTGCCCTGCGGAAAGGAAACGGAGTCAGGCGCCTCCAGAAGACGCCCCTCCACGAGTTGGCGTATCACGATGCCCGGGGAGGAATGGTATGGCCGGTAGCAGATGAGGCCGGCCCCGGTGCCGAACCAGAGCCGGCCCTGGCGATCGCACAGAATCGTGTGGACCGGGTCCTGTCGCGAACCCTCGCCCAGGTTCGGGAGACGGTGGAAGGCCTGGCCATCAAAATTGAGCACGCCCCCGCCCTGGGTTCCGATCCACAGCCGGCCCTGCCGGTCCGCGGCCAGGGACAGTATGCAGTTGGCCGAAAGGCCCTGATCCGTCGTGAAGGCGCGCACCTTTCCGGAGGCCACGTCCACCGCGAAGAGCCCGCAGGTGGTCCCCAGCCAGAGCCGTCCCGCGTGCTCGCACAGGGCCTTCACCGCGGGGATCGCTTCGAGCCCGGCGAAATCACAGACAAGGAGACGATGGGCGCCGTCCATGCGGTAGAGCGCCGGACGTTGCCCGGCCCCACCGACCCAGAGGACGCCTTCGCCGTCCTGCACCATGGTCGTGTACGCATGGGAACACCTCTCCTGCACAGCCACGAAGCGATCCTCCCCGATGTGACCGAGGAGTCCATCGGAAGTGCAGGCCCACAGACGCCCGGCCCGGTCCTCGTACAGCCCCGTCACCCTCCCATGGACCTCCTCGGCGAGTTGGGCGATCACCCGGGGGGCTGAGCCCGTCGCCATGGACGCCCTGCCATTCCCGTCGCCGATCCAGAGCCTGTCCCGCCGGTCGATCGCCAATGCGGGGACCGGAGGCCCCGCCTCGAGGGGATGGATCCCGTCCTCTTCGAGGCGGGCTGGGCCCCTCCCGGTGCCGATCCAGATCCGGCCGCGGCCGTCCTCCGCCAGGGACCCAACCCTCGGGTGGGGCAGGCCGTCGGTCTCCGTGTACCTCCTGACGCCCCCCCTGCAGCAGAGGACCAGGCCGCCGCCCCACGACCCGGCCCAGACATTGCCTTCACGGTCCTCGTAGGTCAGGCGGGTATTGGCGAAAGAGACACCAGGCATCCCCCTCGAGAGCGGATGCCACTCCCGCCCGTCGTACACCAGCACGCCCCGGCGGGCTATCCACAGCCGGCCTCTGCCGTCGACGCGAACATGCCGTATCCCCGGCTTCACGATCCGTGCCGCCTCCGACGGGTCCCGCACCTCGACGAAGTCGAGATGCTCGCTCCGCGGATCGTAGCGGCCCACCACGGCTTCCCCGCTCCTGTGACGGGAGGCGATCCACAGATGGCCGGACGGGTCCCGGGCGAGTTTCCACGCCCAGTGGTGGGCGCCGCCGGGGGCGAAGACCGGGCTCAGGCAGCGGCCGTCCAGGCTGATGATCCCCAGGGCCCGTGCAGCCAGCCATGTCGTGCCCGCCGAGTCGGTCACCATGTCGTGCACCCGCCCCGTGGGCCGCCCCCCGATCTCCGTCGTGCACTCCACGCAACGTTCCCCGTCGAACCGGCCGACTCCCGCCCCCGTCAGCACATCCATGGAGCCATCGGCCTGCGGCTGCAGCCCCATGATCTCGTTGGACGGCAGACCGTGCTCCGTGGTGTACACCTGGAACTCCCGGCCGTCGAAGGCGGCCAGTCCCCCGCCGAACGTACCGAACCACATGCGCCCGACGGCGTCCTCGGCAATGCCCATCACCATCAGATGGGGCAGGCCATGGGACAGCCCGAAGCTCTCGAAGACCTCCCCGTCGAACCGGCTCACTCCGCCATCGGCCGTGGCGATCCAGAGCTGACCTCGCCGGTCCTGGCAGAGATCCTCGACCCGCATCCCGGCCAGTCCGTCCCCCAGGGTGTAGTGGCGCGCCCCCATGTGAGCGAGTGAGGCCATCTCTCGGCTCCGTCCACTGTCGGCAGGCAATTGTCCTCGAATTCCCGTCGTGGATGGTGGATAACGTTGTGGAAAACCAGAGCACTCATCTCGCGCTCCGGGCGCTCCGCGACGGACCACCGAGAGCGTCGGCGCCCTTTGCTCGGCGCCGGGTCAATCAAGAAGCCGGAACGAGGGGGTGCAAACTCCGGGCGGGAGGGGCCCCGCCTTGCGCCTCCCGGGTGCCGATGGGCAGAACCTCGGTGGCCTTCGCAAAGGAGCCGCCACACATCCGGAATGCGCACAGATACGTATCGACATCGTATGCGACTCGTATGCGAGACCAGGCCCCAGATGCATTCCGATCCTCTCCTGAGAGAGCCCGTGGTGCCCTGCCGTCTGAACGACATTTACGTGCACTCATACGCGACCGCGGCTGTTCCCAAGTGGGCATCTGGGTGAGTGTAGAAAGCCCTTGACAAGGGAGGAAGTCGGGATCACCTATTGCGCATCCCTTCCTGAGACTGGGCCAGCAGGAGAGACCATGACGGCCGTTCATGGGCCCCGTAATCCGGCCGCCCCGCAAAGG
>CAZEHQ010000285.1:0-4885 GCA_964512165.1 uncultured Gemmatimonadaceae bacterium
CTGCATGGCCAGCTCGCGGGTGCGTTCCAGCACCGACATGAGGATGGTGTTGAAGATGGTGAACAGGCTCAGGAAGACGATGACTCCCTGGAAGACCAGGTTGCCGCCGCGGTCGACGCGGACGTAGTCGGCCAGCTCGGGCATCACCTGTTCCCAGGTGCGCAGGCTCACTCCCTCCGGAACGAATCCCTGCGCCGCGGCCATCACCGACTCCCGCCGTCCGGGGTCGGCGAGCAGGACACCGATCTGGGTGGCCTCGTCGGCGCCGAGGCCGTAGAGCCGGCGGGCGAACTCCAGGGGGATCTGCACCATGTAGGCGTCGACCTCGTCGGAGCCGACCTCGAAGGTGCCCTTGACTCTGAACAGCTCCTCGACGATCTCGCCGGAGGCGTCGTTGGTGGCGATGACCAGCTTGCGGCCGGTCCTCAGCTCGAGCCGTTTCGCGAGCCCCGTGCCGATCACCACCTTGCGCCTGTCCCCCTCTTCGAGGTAGGACCCGGCGGCCAGGCTGCCGGCGATGGGGGACGCTTCGGCCTCGAGGGCCGGCTCCACCCCCATGACGGAGACCCCGACGGCGCCGCGGCCCGACCGGGCGACCCCCTGGCCGAGGACGAGGGCCTTGGTGCCCTGGACGCCGTCGAGCGCCTCCAGGCGGGCGCGCAGGCCGGAGACGCCGGCGACGAACAGGTCGATGGCGGGGGCCTCGCGGTACCGCGGGTGCTCGAGGGTGAAGTGGCCCCCCTGCATGCGGGTGGCGTCGTCGATGAGCTGGTTGTAGACACCGTCGCCGAAGGCGATGAAGAAGGTCGCCAGGGCGAGACCGAAGGCGATGGCGCTGATCGTGATCCAGGTGCGGCGCCGGTTGCGCCAGATGCTGCGCCAGGAGATCCTGAGAATCAGCGCGAGCTTTTCCATCCTACGGGTGGGTCATCGCCGCCGCCGGGTCGAGGCGGGCGGCCTTGAGGGCGGGGAACAGGGCCGCGGCGGCGCAGACCGCCGACATGGAGACGACGGCGGCGGCCACCTTCTCCGGATGAAGGGTGAACTGGTAGACCGCGGCGATCGGCATCCCCGACATGGTCAGCGACTCCCCCTGCCAGCGGGTGAGGTCGAGGCCGCCCGAGGCCTCCAGCCAGAGGCTGACCCCGCCGCCGAGGACGGCCCCGATCAGGGCGGCGGTCCCCGACAGCACCAGCGCCTCGACGAGGACGTCCCCGACGATGCGGCGCGGCCTCGTGCCGAGGGCCTTGAGCATGCCGAACTCCCGCACCCGGTCGTGGGTGGCCATGAACATCGTGTTGAGAACACCGAGGCCGGCGGCCAGCAGGAAGATGGCGGAGAAGATCCCCATGGAAGCGCCGGAGACGTTGAGCATGTCGGAGAGGGTGGGCAGCAGCTCGCGCCAGGTCTCGGCCACCAGGGCCTGCTCCTCTTCCGGTCCGGTGTAGAGGGCGGCCACCTCTTCGGCGGCGGTGCCGCGGCCGAGGAGGGCGATCTCGTGGACGCGCCCGCCGGCGGCGAAGAGGCGGTCGAAGTCCTCCCGGTGCATGAGGATGCCGCCGCGGTCGATCTCCTCGCCGACGCTGCGCAGGATACCGGCGACGCGGAAGAGATCGTTGCCGAGGGAGCCGTCCGCGGCCTGCACCACGGCGACGATCTCGGAGCCGACGCCGGCCTGCAGGCTGCGGGCGAGGCGGCGGCCGATGACCACCTCGGACTGCGCTTGGGGCGGCAGGAAGCGGCCCTTCCGGAGCTTGCCCGCCAGCTCGAAGGTGCCGCTCTCCGCCGCCGGATCGATGCCCCAGTAGCTGGCCCCCGCCGACTTGGCGCCGCACGAGACCAGTCCGAAACCGAAGCTGCGGGCCACGACCCCGAAGCCGGCGGCCTGCGCCCGGTTGAGCAGGACCCGCGGTTCGGGGAGGCTCTTGTAGATCGAGCGGTCGGCGCGGTACCCCGGGGCGTGAAGCTGCACGTCGCCGATGTCGGTGTGCCGGGAGCTGTGCACGAGTTGGGCGAGCATGCCGTCCATCATGGCCCAGGTGAAGATGAGGACGGCCGTGTTCAGGGCCACGGCGGCCACCGTCACCGCGGTCCTCCGCGGCTTGCGCATGATGTTGCGCCAGGCGATGGCCAGGGATCGCATCCGTCAGTCGCGCAGGCTGCGCAGGGAGAACAGGTCCCCGGCCAGGGGAAGGTCGAACTCGATCGACTCGTAGCGGATCTCGGTTCGCTCCTCCGGCTCGTCGGCGGGGACGATGCGCATGCGCAGCGGGACCAGCCGTCCGCCGGTCTCGCGGTAGTCGCCGAAGCTCATGGTCCGGGCCGGCTCCATCTCCTCGTCGAAGTACTCCACCGCCAGCGGCATCCCGTCCGTGGAGCGCACGCGGACCACCACCTTCCCCCAGACCACGGGGGCCTCCTCCTTCGGGATGCAGACCACGGCGATCTCGCCGTCGCCGGTCGCCTCGCCGAACTCGAAGTCGTAGTCCTCGGCCATGCGGCTCTCCTTGACGAGGTCGTCGTTGGTGAAGTGGCTGCCCATCCACGAGCTGCCCATCATCGACGACGGCACCTTGATGACGCGGTCGACCTTGGGCAGGTAGTTCCACATCTGGCGGCCCGATTTGAGGGTGGCCGTCCCCTTCTCCTTGCGCGGCGACAGGATGCGGAAGAGCGACTTCTCCCGGCCCTGGCTCCAGGCCTCGAGCCGCAGCTCCCGCGTCCAGTGCTCGGTGACCACCGTCATGGCCAGGACCGCGTGCGAGGAGGCGCCGCGGTAGAGGTCGTCGAAGCGGTCGAGGACCTCCCGGGGGGTCAGCTCGCCAGGAGCCTGGGCGGCGGCGGGAAGGGCGAGGAGGAGCAGCAGGGCGGCGGCGGCCCCGCGCAGCGTTGGGACCAAGCCCGTCGGGTCCGGTTCAACGGGCACGGAGCAAACAGAACTCGTAGCCGTAGAACTCCGATTGTGCATTTGCCAGATAGGTCTTCGAGACGGGCGGACCGGGGCGGACGCCGCGCCGGAGACGAAGTCCGGTGAAGGGAACGGGCGGGCCCTGCCGGGCTCCATGGAGAGTATCAGGCGCTATGCATCGGTGCAAGAGTGTCCGGGCAAGCGTTCCTCCGCGAGGTTCGCGGAGGTGCTCGACGGCTCGTAGAATCTGGTCATGCGCATCATCACCTGGAACACGCAGAACCGCACCGATACACGGTCGCAGGCCGGCTTCCTGCGAGAGCGCGGGCCGGAGGTTGTCGCCTTGCAGGAGATCACCCCACGATCCCTCGAGAGTTGGAAAGAGGAGCTTCCGAAGGTCGGCCTGCCCCACGTCATGAGCCCCGTAGTGCAGCCGATGTCTGGCAAGAGCGGCGTGCTCATCGCATCGAAGGCACCCGTCGATCGGCTCGGCCATGCCGACGGAGCGATCGACACGGAGTCACGATGGCCGAAGACGCATGCGTCGCTGTCGTTGCTGCTCGCCGGACGAGTCAGGCTGCACACGGCGTGCCTCTATGGAGAGCTTCCTGACCGGAAGGAAGTGATCCACTTGGCCATGTCGCGAAGGGGCCGGCATCCGACCATCTTGGCCGGCGACCTCCACGGGGATGAATCGGGCGATCCTCTGGGGCTGAGGAGGTTCGGAATGCGGGATGTATACCTCGAGCTGCATGGCCACGATGAGGCCGGGTGCAGCTTCGTTGCGGGCACGCGGATCGACCACGTCTTTGCGAGCTCTGATCTCCACGTGCGGTACGCGAAGTACTGGACCGCGAAGATGGGCACGATCGCCGGGGGCGGGCTCAGCGATCACGCCCCGCTGGAGGTGGTGTTGGACCTCTGATGGGTGACGCTGCCCGAGGATGCAGGACGTGAAGAGCGGAACCAGGCCGTCGATCCGGCCGATCTGGGAAGCCGAGATCCTCCAGTACCGCCCGACCTTCGTCTCCGCGGCCCTGGGAGGCGACGGTGCCGTCAGGAGCTTCGCCCGCAACGAGGGAGGGCGGGACTTCGTCGTCGGCGACATCCACGGGATGTACTCCGCCCTCGACCGCTTCCTCGACGAACTCTCCTTCGACCCCGGCCGGGACCGGCTGTTCTCGGTGGGGGACCTGATCGACCGCGGTCCGGAATCGGAGGCCGCTCTCCAATGGCTGACCGGACGCGACTGGTTCCACGCCATCCGCGGCAACCACGATCAGTTCCTGCTCGACGCGGCGGCCGATCCCGCGGGGGAGCGGGGCGAGGAGCACGGTGTGTGGGACTACAACGGCGGAGGGTGGTGGGGTTCAGTCCCGGCTCCGGCGCGGGAGACCTGGGTGCGGGCCTTCTCCAGCCTGCCCTTCGCCGCGGAGGTGGACTGCGAGACGGGGCCCGTCGGTATCGTCCACGCGGACGTGCCGGAAGACCGCACCTGGGAGGAGTTTCTGTCGGCCTTGCGGGAGGGGAGCCGCGAGGACAGCTACCACGCCATCTGGTCCCGCCGCCGCATGGAGCGCTGCGTCCAGGGCGGGGCCTCGGGAGCGGCGCCTCCGGTCGAGGGGCGGGTGGCCTGCGTCATCTGCGGGCATGCGCGCGGCGAGCGCGCCGTGAGGATGGCCAATCTGTGGATGATCGACACCGGGGCCGCCTACACCTGGGCGATGCCGGGCTCCCGCTTCACCATCGCCCGGATCCACCCCGGGCCGATAGAGCTGTTCGAGCATCCAACTTGAGCGTGTGGCCGGGACAGTTGTCCGCCCCCGGGAGAGGGAGCCAATGAGCAGGGAACAGGACTACAGAGGCACTGCCAAGGTGTTCTGGAGCGGTGGCAGCCAGGCCGTCCGCCTGCCGGCCCAATGCCGGTTCGAGACCTCCGAAGTCGAGATCGTCAAGGCGGGCAACGTGGTAACCCTG
>CAZEHQ010000286.1:0-4846 GCA_964512165.1 uncultured Gemmatimonadaceae bacterium
GCGCGTGCCGGGGCTTCGGTCACGATGGGCTAGCGGGTGAGGGCGTAGAGGACGATGTTGGCTCCCATGCGCAAAGCCTGCTGCCTCACCTCCTCGGGGTCGCCGTGGACGTGAGCGTCTTCCCAGCCGTCGCCGAGGTCGGACTCGTAGGTGTAGAGGACCAGGAGGCGCTCGCCGCCGAAGAGACCCAGGGCCTGGGGCCGCCGGCCGTCGTGCTCGTGGACCTTGGGCAGGCCGCCCGGCAGATCGAAGTGGCAGCGGAACAGGTCGTGGCCGGCGGGCAGCTCGACGAACTCCCTCGTGGGGAAGACCTTGCGCATCTCCCGGCGGAAGGACTCGTCCATGCCGTAGTTGTCGTCGGCGTGGAGGAACCCGCCCGCTTCTAGGTAACGCCGCAGGCGGGCCCCTTCCTCGGCCGTCCAGGAGACGTTGCCGTGTCCGGTCATGTAGAGATAGGGATGGGCGAAGAGCTCGCGGTCGAGGAGCCGCACGCGCGCCTCGGAGGAGGCCGCGGGCAGTCTCGTGTGGCGCGCGAGGAAGGCCAGCAGGTTGGGCAGGGACGACGGATCGCTGTACCAGTCGCCGCCGCCGTCGTACTGGAGCCGGGCGATGGTGAAGAGGTCGGTCCCGGCGGCCTGGCCCGGGGACGCCGGGACCAGGATCGCCGCCGCCAGCACCGCGCCCCGAAGAGCGGCGGCCGCTCGGCCCGCGCTCAAGGGCGGGCCGCCTTCACCAGGGCGAAGCGGCCGGAGACCGACTCGCCCGACTCGCTCTCGGCGACGTAGTAGTAGACGCCCGCAGCCACCAGGTACCCGGCCTCGTTCAGGCCGTCCCAGGTGATGGTGCCGCGCCCGGCCTCCGCCCGCCGGGTGGCGACGAGATCGCCGGAGGCCGAGTAGATGCGAGGGGGAGCCCCGTGATCGACACCTCCTCGCGCCCGGTCGTCTTGTAGGGGTTCGGATAGACGCTCGCCACCTCCGGTTGTCCGACTTCCCCCGCTCTCAGGCGCAGTCGGCTGAGACCGTCGAGGGTGCCTACCCAGAGATCTCCGCGATCGGCGTCGTAGCGCAACCCCTTCACCTGGTTGCCGATGAGGCAGCTGTTGCGCGAGGTGAAGGTGAGGTCGACCTGTCCCTCGGCATTGATGCGCGACAGGCCGGCCGACGTGCCGACCCACACATTGCCGTCGTCGTCCTCCTCGAAGACGCTGATGTCGGCCGAGGGAAGGCCGTCCGAGGTGTCGTAGACCCGCCAGGCCGCCACATCCAGGGCTCCGGAGGCACGGTCGTAGTCGGGCGTCAGGACGTTCGCCCCGTTCTCGGCTGCCATCCAGACGCGGCCGTCCCGGCTGGCGAGAACGGCGAAGAGGCGATCGCTCGTGAGCCGGCTCTCCCCGGCCTGGGAGAGGTTGACCATGCGATCGTCGCCGCCGTCGAAGGGGGTGCCGCCATCGTCGAGCAGAACGAGGCCGGACCGGCGGCTGACCATCCACTTGAGGCCGGTGGGTCCGATGTCCATGCGGTAGAGATCGAAGGTGGGGAGCAGCCCCAGCTCCTTCTGGTCGAAGAGGTACTCCCGCCGCGGAGGATAGCCGTCGAGGACGGCGACTCCCACCAGGGTGTTGAGCAGCCACATGTGTCCCGCGGGGTCTCGGTGGATGTCGCTGATGACGATGAAATTCCGGTTGCTGGTGCTGCTGCTCCGGAGCACGGTGCCGTCTGTGGGGACCTTCGTCCAGCCGGTCTCCTCGCGGATGAAGGCGCCTGCCCCCCAACTGCCGGTCCAGAGGCGTCCATCGGCGTCGGCCTCGAGGGCGACGACGGTGCGGCGGTCGTAGACCGACCAACGTCCCTCCGACAGGTGGTAGATGCCGGCCTCTTCCTCCGAACGAAGGTCGTCGGGTACGCTGGCCGCCCACACCTCTTCTTCCCCGGTGACGGCGATCTCGTAGAACCGGCTCGACCCCGGCTCGCTGGAGGGCGGGGCGGGCTCGTCGCCGATGGCGTGGAGGCCGGTGCTGGTGCCCAGCCAGAGTACTTCCTCATCCGTGGTGCCGATGGCCTTGACCTCCCCCATCCCGGAGGGGGCCGGGACGCGCTGCCACCCGCCCTCCCCGGTGCGCGCCAGCAATCGGCCTTCCGCGGTGGCGGCCACGACCCGCCCCCCGCGGGCCCCGAGGCTGACGACCGCTTCCTCGTAGTCCCGGCGGAAGCCGCCCTCCTCGCGGTCGTAGACCAGGACACCCCACTCGGTGCCCGCGTAGAGAACCCCGCCCACATCGAGGAGGGAACCCACCGGTCCGATGTTGTTGAGGGAACGCCAGCTCTCGGGATCCTGCAGGTTGGGATGGTCGATCCGAGCCCAGGCGATCCCCACCGAGGTGCCCACGAAGAGCGTGTCGTTGAAGAGGGCCATGGTCCGGACGGCCGTGTCCTTCGGGAGGTTGCCGAGGAGACGATAGGTCTCCTTGACCTCCTCGTGGTCGGTCAGGAAGAGGCTGACGCCGATACTCGTGCCGACGAAGAGCCTCGGGCCCGCGGCCAGGAGCGAGGTGATGGCCAGACCGCGGAACTCCTGATAGGTGCGGTCGAAGGTGAGAGTGGCCGGGCGGTAGCGGCTGAGACCCTTGCCGTCGCTGCCGAACCAGAGGTTGCCCTCGTCGTCGGCCGCCAGGGACAGGATGCGGTTGCCGACCAGTCCGTCGATCCGGGTCAGACGATCGTACCGACCCTGGATGCGGTCGTAGCGCAGGACACCGCCCGTCGTCGCCGCCCACACGTTGTCGCCGTCGACGAGCACCCCCTCCACCTGCTTCATGCTCGTGTAGGCAGCCCACTCCCGGTCACACCGGGCGCCGGCGGAGGAACTCAGCAGGAGGGCAAGACAAACCAGAAGGATCACCGGAGCCTCACATGGTGGACTGGGGATCGACGACGACTCCCAGATCGACGTCGCAGCGGCTGGCCTCCCGGCGCATGGGGCCCAGGGCCGACGCCGCCGTGAGCCGCAGTTGACGCCCGCCGGCCCCGGCGAGCAGGACCTGCCAGCGGTAGCGCCCCCGCAGGCGCGCCAGCGGCGCCGGCGCCGGACCGAGGACGGAAACCCCCGCCGGACCGGCTTGCTGCAGCAACCGCGTGCCCCGCTCCGCCGCCCGGGTCACCGCCTCCTCCGATTCGCCCCGCCAGCGGAACACGATGAGGCGTCCGAAGGGCGGGAATCCCGCCGCCTGCCGCTCGACGAGCTCGCCCTCGGCGAAGGCGTCGTAGTCCTGGCGCGCCGCGGCGAGCAGCACGGGGTCCTCGGGAAGACGTGTCTGGATGACCACTTCGCCTCGGTTCGATCCTCGCCCGGAGCGTCCCGCCACCTGCGTGAGCAGCTGGAAGCTGCGCTCGGCGGCGCGGAAGTCCGGGAGGTGGAAGCCGGTGTCGGCGGAGATCACGCCGACGAGGGTTACCTCCGGGAAGTCGAGGCCCTTGGCCACCATCTGCGTACCGAGGAGCACGTCGGCCTCCCGCCGGCGGAATCTCTCGACCAGGTGGTCGTGGGCGCCCTTCCATCCCGTGGTGTCCACGTCCATACGAATGACGCGGATCCCGGGAAACTGTTCCTCGAGGGCGGTCTCCACCTTCTGGGTTCCGGCGCCGGTCAGTCTGACCTCGGCGCTGCCGCAGGACGGGCACTGGCCGGGTACGGGAGTGCGGTAGTCGCAGTAGTGGCAGCGCAGGCCCTCGCCCTGGCGGCGGTGGTAGGTGAGGGAGACCTGGCACCGGCCGCAGGCGACGGCCTCGCCGCAGCTGGCGCACTGCACGACGGGTGAGAACCCGCGCCGGTTCTGGAGGAGCACGATCTGCTCGCCGCGCTCGAGGCGCTCGCGGATCTTGAGGCGCAGGGTCTTGGAGAACAGGGTGCGCTGCCGTCCCTGGAAGGGCTCCCGCCTCATGTCGACCACCTCGACCCGCGCCAGGGGCCGGTCGTCGATCCGCCGCGGCAGGCTCAGGGAGGTGTACTTGCCGCTCCGCGCGTTGCACCACGACTCGAGGCTCGGCGTCGCCGACCCGAGGATGACCGGCACGCCGGCCAGGCGCGCCCTCATCACCGCCAGGTCGCGGCCATGGTAGACCAGCGGCTGTTGACTCTCCAGGTCGTCCTGGAAGTAGGAGCCGTCGTGCTCCTCGTCGACGACGATCAGCCCCAGCTCCTTCACCGGGGCCAGCACGGCGGATCGGGCGCCGATGACGAGCCTCTGCTCGCCGCGCCGGAGCCGGCGCCAGGTGTCGTAGCGCTCCCCCGCCGACAACTGGCTGTGGAGGACCGCCACGGTCGCTCCGAAGTGGGCCCGGAAGCGGCGCACCATCTGCCAGGCCAGGGCGATCTCGGGGGTGAGGACGATGGCGCTGCGGCCCGACTGCAGGACCCGCTCCACGGCCAGTTGGTAGACCAGGGTCTTGCCGCTGCCGGTGACCCCGCGCAGGAGAAGCGGCTCGAAGCGGCCCGCATCGAGGGCCGAGTGGATGCGCCGGAGGACCTCCTGCTGGTCGGCCGTGGGTTCCGGCGCGGGCGAATCCGCCACCTCGAGAGCAGCGAGGGGATCGCGCAGGACTTCCTGCTCCACGGTCTCGGTCAGCCCCCTCCCCTGCAGCCCCTTCAGGACGGCGTAGCCGAATCCCTCCTCCAGGAGGCGGCGCTTGGGCACGGGACCGGCCTGCAGCAGGTGCTGGAGGCAGCGCCCCTGGGCCGGGGCGCGCCGGGTCACCGCCGGCAGGTCGTCCCGGGCCCGGTCCGGGTCGGCCACGCGCACGAGCTGGCGCCGCCGCGCGCGAGCCGCTCCTCCCGCCAGGTCCGGCCG
>CAZEHQ010000287.1:0-2339 GCA_964512165.1 uncultured Gemmatimonadaceae bacterium
GCCCCACGGCTGCGGACCCGCCGGCGAGCCGGTGGACGGGCCCTCCTTCTGGCCCTGGGAGAACCTGTGGCTCCTGCAGTTCGCCGAGGCCCTGCGCAACGTCACCGGCATCGACCTCGTCGGCGAGGCGCCGGCGAGGTTCCGGCGGCCCCTGACCTGGTTCCGCGCCCATCGAGCGGCGCCCCGGCGGATCCCCGACCGGCTCTACTATCCCGCCAACGCCACCGTCCTCGGCACCCAGCTCGACGCCTGCTCCCCCGCCCTGCTGCGGCTCGCCCAGGAGTCGGGTGACGAGGAGATGCGAGACGCCGCCCTCGCCGACCCGCGCCTGGGGCGGCTCTACCGCTTCGGCGCCGGCGTCAAGGGGTCCACGGCGGAGTGCATGATCTCCTACGCCCCTTACGCCTACTGCTTCTTCGATCCCGCCTTCCGACCCGCCAGACCCCGCCGGCCGGCGCCGCTGGCCCGGCGGTTCTCGGCGCGAACCGGCCGCTCCGCGGTGATGCGCAGCGGCCACGGACCCGACGCGGCGGTCCTCTGCGTCAGCGGCTACGATGGCGGCGTCGCCCACGGCTTCATGAACCTGCACGTGCAGTGGGCGGGTCACCCGGTGCTGCGCACGATCAGCGCCGCCGAGGCGCAGCCGGTGGGCTGCGGCAGCCTGCCCTGCGTGGGCGGCCAGAACGAGGTCGTCGCGGTGCCTGGCCGTCCGCTGCGCACCGGCCCATGGCAGCGGCTGCGGGTCTCCGGACGTCGCGCCGAGCAGGAGTACTGGCTGTTGCCCGGGGAGCATCCGGTCCTGCTGGTGGCCCTTCGACGCCGGACGCGAGGGCTGCGGCGGATCGAGGAGGCCGATTGTTCTCTGCTCCGGCTGAGCGGCGGCGACGCCCTGCAATACGAGGCCGGCCCGTGGTTCCGCCCCGACGGCGGACGCCTGCGCCTGCGCTTCCGGCTGCGGGGGCGGCTCGGCGGTCCCCGGGTGTTGTTCAACACCGGCCACGGCGCCGGCGGCATCGGCGGCACCGGGGTCAACACCTTCGCCCTCGTCGTGGAAGAAGACGGCCGCCTGCGCTTCACCGTGCAGAGCCAGAGGAACCACGAGGTAACCGTCGAGGCGCCGCAGCGGGTGAGCACCGGGACCTGGCACGAAGCCGAGATCGCCTGGGGCGGCTTCAACCGGCGCGGGGGACGGCCGTGGATGGAGGCCGCCCTCGATGGCCGGTCGAGGCGGCAGGACGACCCGGCCACCTTCGGCGAGATGGGCCGCGACTCCCAGGGACTCGCCTCGCGGCAGGAGCCGCGCACCTTCTACGTGCACCCCCACACGGCCCTGGCCTTCGGCGGCGCCCTGCAGACGCCCGGCGTCTCAGGGGCCTGCGATCTGGCCCTCGTCGAGCTGAGCTGCCCGGGGCGGCAGCGGCTCACGGTGGACCCGGCCCATGGCCTGGGACCCGAAACCGGGAGCGGCGAACTCGCTTACAAGCTGAACCCGGTGGACCTGCGCGCTCTCGACAGCAGGCGCGCCCGTCTGGGGGCCGGGCCCCGCGCCGTGGAGGTGATCGCGGCCTTCGGGGAGGGCCTGCAACTGCGGACCGAGGAGGTCCCCTACGCGCCCTCGGGACTGGCCGCCGGCAGCCTCGTGAGCTTTCTCCCGGACGCCGCCGAGGCTTCGACGCGGCTGGTGGCGGGCACGGACGACGATATCCTCGTCCTCGCTTTCAGCAGCCGCTCGGCGAAGGCGCGGGTCGTCCGGAATGGCGACGGGTTCAGGCTGCGCGCCGGCGGCACGGAGCTTTCCTTCGACGTGTCTCGGCGGGCCGGCGCCATCCTGCGCCCCAGCTGAGACTCGTCGCGCCACTCCACACAGCGCTCCGCTTGGCCGCAAGTGGGCGCGAACATCTTCGTCGCCAGGGAGGGCAACGGCATGGATCGGAAGAGACTGCACGGCAAGGTCGCCATCGTGACGGGGGGCGCCACCGGGATCGGCGCCGGCATCGCCCGCAAGCTGGCCGCCGACGGCTCGGCGGTCCTCATCGTCGACATCGACGGGGACGGGGCGGCGGCCAGCGCCGAGCGGATCCGGGACGGGGGTGGCCGCGCCTCCTCCCTGCTCGGCGACGTGTCGAAGGAAGAGGTGGCCAAGGAGATGGTCGCCCGCGCCGTCGAGGAGTACGGGCGCCTCGACATCCTCGTTCAGAACGCCTTCGGCGTCATCGGCTACTCGGACGGCAGCGCCCTCGAAGTGGACGTCGAGTCCTGGCGCAAGGGGATGGACCTGCTGGTGATGGCCCACTTCCTCGGCGCCAAGTACGGGGTGCCGGCCATGACCGAGTCGGGAC
>CAZEHQ010000287.1:2349-4845 GCA_964512165.1 uncultured Gemmatimonadaceae bacterium
CCGCCCGAGGGGTTCGATCCCGGCCCGTGGGAGGGCCGCGGCCTGCGCCACGGCTCGCCGCCGGCCATGGAGGTGGGCCGCATCGTCAACATCTCCTCCGTCCACGGGCTGCTGCAGGCGGCGGGGGCCATGGTCTACGAGTCCGGGAAGGCGGCGGTCATCGGTCTCACCCGCCAGATGGCGATCGACTTCGGGCCCCTGGGGATCACGGTGAACGCCATCGCTCCCGGCCATATCGTGACCGAGGGTCTGGAGAAGCTGTGGTCGGAGGTGGCCAACGAGGCCGGGTTCCGGCTTCACGAGCTGCAGTACCCGGTGCGGCGCACCGGGGTGCCGGAGGACATCGGCAACGCCGTCTCCTTCCTGTGCTCGGAGGAAGCCGCTTTCATCACGGGCGTGGTCTTGCCCGTCGACGGCGGCCACAGCATCCAGCTCCAGGAGAACATCGTCCTGGAGCTGAAGAGCTACATCCAGGAGCACCCCGGCCTGAGGACGTTCTTCGACGGGGGCTACGGCGCCGGCGACCGGAAGTAGACCGGCGTCATATGGCAGAGCCACCACGATCTCCCAGGGAGAAGTGGGAGTCCCGCTACCGCGCCGGCGATTACGAGCCGAACCGCGAGCCGGTGCCGTTCCTCGCGGCGGAAGCGAGCCGGCTGGAACCGGGCCGCGCCTTGTGCCTGGCCGCCGGAGCCGGCCGGAACGCCGTCTTCCTGGCGCAGCTCGGTTTCGCGGTGACCGCCGTCGACATCGCTCCTGCCGGACTGGCGTGGTGCCGGCGGCTGGCCGCCGAGCGCGGTGTCGAGGTCGAGACGGTCGCGGCCGACGTGCTCTCCTTCGACGCCGGCGTCGACAGCTGGGACCTGGTGACCAACCTCTACTTCCACGAGCCGGCGGTCTTTCCCCGTGTCCGGTCGGCCCTCAGGAGCGGCGGCCACTTCCTCTTTCAGACCTATGCCGGGGCGCAGGCAGAGTTCGGATGGGGACCGAGCAATCCCGACCACCTCGCCGACCCGCGGGAACTGCGGCGGGCCTTTGCAGGTTGGGATGTGCGGCGGTTCGCCGAAAGGGTGAACCAGCTCGAGGACGGAAGGCAGGAAGCGGTGGTGCAGCTCCTGGCGCGCAAGCCATAGCTGCTCCCCGGCGAGCTCCGCCAAGACTATGACGGGAGGGCGATCGCCCTCCCGATCAGGAGTGTGGGCACCACGCTCTCGCGGCGCCTCTCCTCCGGATCCGCCGCGGAGTCGAGCGGTTCCGAGATCCCGGAGAGCTGGAACCCATTTCCGATCAGGGTATTGAAGTAGGTCGAGAGCGTCCGGTGGTGGCCTCCGAGGGTGCCGCACATCCCGCTTCCATCGGAGTACCACTTGCCTTCACGGCCATACCGTGAGACCCGCACGGCCCTGAAGTTCCCCTCCTCGTCGAGATCCTCCCTGGGATTCTCGGCGTCGAAGGGAGAGAAGAAGCACGGGTGCAGGATCGTGAAGACGAACCGGCCATCGTCGACAAGCACGCGGCGGACACTGGTCAGGGTCGCCTCCAGGTCGGGGATGTCCATGAGCGCCATGTGGCAGATGACGGCGTCCATGCCGGCGTCGGGGAGCTGATTCAGCGACTGCGCATCGTCCAGGAGATAGGTGATTGCGTGGCCGCCGGAGTGCTCTCTCGCATGCCGCAGCAGAACCCGTGAGATGTCGACACCCGTGACCCGAGCGCCTCGGCCTGCCAGCATGCGGGACAGGTACCCTTCACCGCATCCCAGGTCACACACACGGATCCCCCGGACATCGCCCAGCATGGCCAGCATGGTCTCCGTCGAGGCCTGGATGCGCCGATCCCTGTCGGGGACATTCCTGTCCAGCCACTTCAGGTAGAAGTCGCCTGCCCTGTCGTACTCGGAAGCCGCCAACTCGTGACTGCTCATGGGCCTCGGTCCGGTCAGGGTTCCGTCAAGGGCGCGGCGGGACCCGGATCTCGACCTCCGTCCCGTCCCGCACCGGCGTCGTCACCCGCAGCACGCCGGGGCGGACGACTTCCGCCGCCAGCTCCCGCCCGTCCACCACAACGCGCGGGTCCCGGCACCAGGCCCCCGGCACTTCGGCCTCCAGCGTAAGGCTGCGGTACGGAACCTGCGGGGGCAGCCCCGCCAAGTCGATGCGATAGCGCTGCGACTCCTCCCCGTCCTCCACGGTCTCGATCCGCGCCTGGCGCCGCGTCAGGTGGTAGCCGAGGGCCTCCTCGGGCACCGCGCACCAGACCGCGTCTCCCCCCTCTGACAGCACCGTCTCCAGGCGCTGCCGCAGCTGGGCCTCGGAGCAGTCCTTGTTGGGATGGACGGGCTCCTCCAGCGGGCAGTGGCAGTAGTCGATGAGCCAGCCCTGCACGGCCTCGGCCTGGCGGAGGTTGCGGTACGGGTCGTAGGCGCTGTAGAACGGCTCGTAGTAGTGGTCGTGCAGGGCCGTGCGGTTGATCCAGAACAGCTCGTCCCCGGGCCGG
>CAZEHQ010000288.1:0-4813 GCA_964512165.1 uncultured Gemmatimonadaceae bacterium
CCTTCTTCATGGGTCTGCACTCGGAGGAACCCGTGCTCCACGGTCCCGCTCTCGGGCCCCTGGTGGAAACGGCGGTGGTGGGGGAGTGGCTGAAGGCCTTCCGGCAGCAGGGCGAGAGACCCGGCCTCTACTACTGGCAGTCGAGCACCATCGCCGAGGTCGATCTCGTCATCGAGCGCGGCGGCCGCCTCTACGGCGTCGAGGTGAAGGCCACGGCGACCCCGACCCCGGGCCACGCCGAGGGCCTGGCGCGGTGGCTGGCCCTCGCCGGCCCCGAGGCCCGAGGGGTGCTGGCCTGCCGCGTCGAGGAGCCCCAGGCCCTGCGGCCGGGCATCCGCGCCGTTCCCTGGCACCTCGCCTGGTAGCCGGGGGCGTTGCTCCAGGCACCGCCGCTGACGCCCGGCGGGCGGCGCCCCTCAGCCCGGAACTCGCAGCTGGACGTAGCGCATCACCCCGGCTTCGGTCCCCGGCCCGCAGAGGTCGACCGTCGTCGACGGCTCGCTGCCGAGTCGCTCGCTGGCGGTGAGGAAGCTGCCCAGGGGCTGCCGCAGGTCGAGGCGCACCGGTTCCTCCTGCGAGGGCAGCAGCTGCTGCGCGAAGTTGGCCGAGTCGCCATCGTCGACGACGTGGCCGAGGACGAAGAGGCGCCCGTCGCCGGCGTCGTGGAACCGCGCCCAGCCGACCCGGGGGCCTCGGTCCTCGACGCACTCCCGGAGAACCCGGCGCTCGGCCACGGCCCCGTCGTGGATGCGGGCGTACTTCAGGGCCACCGTCATCGGCACCTCGGGGAACAGCTCGTCGCGCACGAACCGGTGCCAGACGGAGTGGTCCGTGTAGATGACGTGGGCGTCGCCGGCGGGATCGATCCACAGGTCCTCGTTGCGCACCATGCCCGCCGTCTCGTCGCGGCTGGCGAAGGTGAGGATCGGGGAGAAGGGGACCTCGCCCAGGGCGGGGGTGTGGCTGTAGAAGAGCTGGCGGAAGTCGTAGTCCCAGTCGCGGCCCGTGTGGCGGCGCTTCAGCTCGCGCCAGGCGGCGTTGGGCTCGACGATGTCGCTCACCGCCACCACCCAGGCGGCCCCCTCGCGCAGGGCGACGTTGGGGTAGCAGGCGCGCAGGGGGAACTCGAGGAAGCCCCGGCGGCTCCAGTCGCCGCCGGCGTCGAGCAGGCTCCAGGCCTGGCCGCGGCCGGAGATGTTGAGCAGCAGCACCTCGCCGCTGCGCGGGCAGGCGGCGGCGCCCCGGTAGCTGTGCTCGCTGAAGGCGTAGTCGCGGTTCCACACCGGCTGCAGGGACCGGGGCGGCTGCTGCGGCCGCGCGGCGTCGAACTCCAGCAGCTGCGGCCGGCACCAGTGGTTCTCGCGAACCCCGGGGGATCCGCCGCGGCCCCCGGTGCTCGGATTCACCGACAGCAGGAGGCGGCCGGGCAGGCGCAGCAGGGGGCAGGGCTCGCGCTCGTCGAAGAGGTCGTTCACGGCCGCGCGGGACCAGCCGCCGCGGTCGCGGGCGAAGAGCTGCCAGCGGGTGTTGCACAGGGGCGGCACCCCCTCGCCGACCTCGGGCAGGCTGACGAAGACCCGGTCGCCGTCCCGGGCGATCGTGGAGGAGCCGTAGCACCAGAGGGGTCCGCTGCCGTTGTCGGCCGCGCCGTACGGGGCGATGGTCTCTTCGGCGGCGACGTCGATGGCGGCCATGCTACAGTCTCAGCAGGCGCCGGGCGTTGCCGCCGAGGATCAGGCGCTTGTCGTCGTCGCTGATGTCGGCGGTGATGATCTTGCCTATCTGCGCCCGCGGGTCCATCAGCGGGATGTCGGAGCCGAAGAGGACGCGCTCCGCGCCGGCTTCCTCGACGAGCTGCTCGATCACGCCCGGCGTGCGGAAGGTGGAGCAGGTCTCCAGGTAGACGTTGGGATGCTCCAGGGCGACGTCGATCGCCTGGCGGCGCATGGGCGGACAGTTGCCGGAGTGTCCGGAGACGAAGCGGGCTCCGGGGAAGCGCCCCGCCACTTCCCCCATGTACCTCGGGAAGGACCCGGGCTCGATCCCCGTGTGCCACAGCACCACCAGCTCGCGGTCGTCGGCGAACTCGTAGATCGGCCACCAGGCGGGGTCGCTGAGAGGCGGCTCGACGAAGGGAGGGTAGAGCTTGATGCCCTTGAGGCCGAGCCGGTCGATGGCCCGCTCCAGCTCGGGGACGATCGTCTCCGGCATCAGGGGGGAGACGTAGGCGAAGCCGAGGAGGCGGTCGGGATGGGCGGCCACGAGGGCGGCGGTGATGTCGTTGGCGCGCCGGCCCTCGGGGTGCCAGATGTCGAACAGGACGGAGCGGTCGATGCCGACGGCGTCCATGGCGCCGAACAGCGGGACGGGGTCGAGGTGGGAGACGCCCCAGCGCCCGGGATGGCCGTGGAAGTCGATCACCTCCGAGCCGGCGATCATCGGGCGCCTCCTTCCAGCAGGCGTTCCAGGTTGCCGCTGCACACGGCCCCCAGGGTCGCCTCGTCGAAGCCGACGTTGTGGATGTAGTAGAGCATGGGGCCCATGGCCAGGCGCGGATAGAAGGAGCCGTAGAGGAAGCGCTCCGCCCCGAACTCGGCGACCAGCACCTCGAGCTCCCGCAGGACCTCGTAGCGGCTCAGCTCCAGGCGGGCGCTGGTGAGCTTGAGGAAGGGCCGCACGTAGTAGGAGTGCACGAAGTGAGCCCCGAGCAGGACCGTCACCAGACCGGGGAAGGCGCGCAGGATCTCCATCACCTCGGTGACCGGCGTGTTCTTGCGCACCATCCACGAGGGGTCCCAGGTATCGTGCAGGGAGATCCACACGGGAATGCCCTCGGCCTGCAGCCACTCCAGCAGATCGCCGTAGACCCAGTCGACGAAGGGCACACTGGCGGCCCCCGAGTCGTGGATGCGCACGCTGCTGACGCGGCCCTCGGCGCGCAGCTCCTGCAGTTGCTTGAGGCTGTCCGGCTCCGGGCTGGCCATCCACTGGGGGATGAAGGCGTCCTCGTGGCCGTCGAGCCACTCGTGGAGGAAGTCGTTGCCCGTGACGGCGCTGAGGCTCTCACCGTGCTGGTGGTGGATGACGGCGCGCTCGACGCCGTGGCGGCCCAGCTCGGCCAGCAGCTCCTCCGGCGTGTCGACCGGGGCCGGCCGCAGATGCGAGTGACCGACGCCGACGTTGGCGTCGATGACCGGCACCCGGGCCCTGAAGCTCAACTCGCTCGTCAAGGGAGTGCTCTCCTGGTCCAGGGGCTGGGGAGCGGGAGCCGCGAAAGGTAGTGGTTCTCGCGGCGGCCGGGATTGACGGACGACAACAAGGGTTGTCATACTCGTCCGCATGGCACGGCTGATCGTCAGGAACCTGGAACCGGAGGTCGTCACCCGGCTCGAGGAGCGCGCCGGCCGGAAGGGCCGCTCCGCCGAGGAAGAGCACCGCGCGATTCTGCGCGAGGCCCTCCTCGGCACGGAACCCAGGTCGCCGGAGATGTCCTTCGAGCAGTACCTCAGAGCGATGCCCGACGTGGGCGATGACGAGGACTTCGAGCGGAGAGATGGCACGCATCCCCACCCACCGTGAGCCGACCCATCCCGGCGAGATGCTGCTCGAGGAGTTCCTCCTGCCCATGGACGTCACCCAGCGGCAGCTGGCCGACGCGGTCCACGTGCCCTACCAGCGGATCAACGAGCTGGTCAACGGCCGCCGAGGCATCACCCCGAGCACGGCCCTGCGCCTGGGGAAGTTCTTCGGCATGACCCCGGGCTTCTGGCTGAACCTGCAGGCCCGGTGGGACCTGTATCACGCCCAACGCGCGGAGGAAGCCGACCTGGCGGGAATCCAGCCCCTGGCCGCCGTCGGAAAAGACTGACATGCCGAAGGATCGACTGCGCGTCGCCATCTGGCTCGACGAGCTGGCCCTGCCCCTGGACGAGGGGCTGCGGGTGGCCGTCGACTTGGGCAGCGAGTACGTGTGGTTCTCGCGGCTCCCCGGCGAGACGCCGGTCCCGGAGTTGACCGACGCCCAGGCGGACGACATGGCCCGGCGCGTCGACGCCCGGGGCCGCAAGCTGTTCACCCTCGGCGCCGGCCACGCCTTCCACGACCTGCGGCTGACGGACCTGTCCCCGGGCCGACTGCGGGAGCACGAGGTCTTCCGCCGCGACTTCGACGCCATCGTGCGGACGATGGAGATCGCCGCCCGCCTCGGCGTCGGCGCCGTGACGACCTACGGCTTCCTGTGGCCCGGCGAGTGGACGGACTGGCCGGATACCTGGTCGCGCTCCCCCGGCTGGCCGATGCGCTGGGCCACCGGCGGCGGCATCGTCTCGGAGGCCGAGTTCCGGGGCCTGGTCGAGATCTTCGGAGCGCTCCTCGAGCGGGCCGAGAAGCACGGCGTCGACCTGATCGTCAACCAGCGGCCGTTCCACTACACGAACACGACGGGACACTTCCAGCAGCTCGCCGAGCGGCTGGGCTCGCCGCGTCTGCAGGCCTTCTGGGGTCCCGCCGACAACGTGCTGTCGGGCGAGCGCGAGGTGCCCACGAAGGGGTACGACCGCCTGCGGCCCCTGCTGGCGGCCCTGCACCTGAAGGACGTGCAGGTCCACGACGGGGCCGGCGGCGAGTTCGCCTGGCGGCCGATCGGGGAGGGCGAGGTGGGTTACTCGACGGTCTTCCGCCGCCTCGTCGAGGACGGCAGCGATGCCGTGCTGGCCGTTGCCACCCACTTCGAGCCGCCCGGCGGCGGCACCCGGGCCGAGGCGATGGCCATCAACCACGCCCGGGTGACGGGCCTGCTCGAGCAGGTGCGGCG
>CAZEHQ010000289.1:0-4702 GCA_964512165.1 uncultured Gemmatimonadaceae bacterium
TCGCGGCGCCCGGCTGGAGTCGGCGCGGATGATCTACCTGAGAGACCGCCGCATCGTCGTCGCCCGGGCCGGCGTGGACAGCAGCGGCCAGCCCTTCGGGGTCCCTACCCTGACCCGGGGGGAGGACGTGCTGAAAGGCGAGTCCATCGTCTACGACATCGAGTCGGGGGAGGGCCTGATCCGCCGGGGCCGCATCGGTCACGGCGACGGCTTCTACGCCGGCAGGCGCATCCGCACCCGCACCGAGGAGGAGTTCCACGTGGGCTCGGGGTCGTACACGACCTGCGACGAGGAGGAGCCCCACTTCGACTTCTACAGCCCCCGGATCAAGGTCCTGGTGGGGGACATGGCCATCGCCCGGCCCGTGTACTTCCGCGTCGCCGGGCGGCGGCTGTTCTGGGTCCCCTTCTACGTGTTCTCCCTGCGCGAGGACCGCCAGTCGGGAGTGCTCACCCCGGGCTTCGGACGGCGGCCGGTCTCCTACGGCAGCTCCCTCACCGAGTGGGAGGTGCGGGACCTGGGCTACTACCTCGCCCCCAGCGACTACTGGGACCTGACGCTGGCCGCCGACCTGCGCCAGCGCTCGGGGTGGCTCGCCCGGGGGGCCTTGGCCTACGCCTGGCGCTACCACTTCGACGGCGGGCTGCAGACCCGCCTGCAGAGCTTCCAGTCGGGGGACCGCACGAGCTGGTCATGGTGGCTGTCGGGCAACCACCGCCAGGACCTCGGCCCGGGGTCGAGTCTGCGCGCCACGGGAACCTTCGTGAGCGACCGGGACTTCCTGCGCAACAACGCCACCCGTCTCGGCGACCGCCTGCAGCGGACCCTGCGCTCCAACCTCCGCTACGAGAAGCGCTGGCGACAGGCGGGATGGTCCCTCAGCGCCGGAGCCGGCCGGACGAAGTACCTGGACTCGGGAAGGTCCGACGACGTGCTGCCCGAGATCAGCCTGCGATCGAACCGCAGGGCCCTCTTCCCGTCGGCGGGGACCGACCGGCGGGGCTGGGGTTCGCGCGTCTTCTACGACGGCAGCCTGCGCCTGCGCCACACCCGTCAGCACCTGGCCGGGTCGCGGAGCGAACGCACCCGCGGCGAGGCCAGCCTGGGCCTGTCCTCGCAGCAGCGGCCGCTGAGCTGGCTAAATCTCAATGGCGCGGCGAGCAGCCGCTGGCTCGACCCGGACCTGCGCGCCGGCAGCGCCGAGGGCGTGCGCAGCGATCGGCTGCGAGCTTCGGCGACCCTGTCACAGACCCTCTACGGACTGTTCCATCCGGCCCTGGGACCGGTGACGGCGCTGCGGCACGTGGTCAAGCCCGACGCCGGATTTTCCTTCAGCGCCACCCGCGCCGACAGCGGCGGCATCGGCTTCCGGGGGCGCGCCGGCGACTGGCGCGCCAGCCGCCGGCTGAACCTCCGGCTCTACAACACCTTCCTGGTGAAGCTGCTCCAGGGGGAGGAGGAGCTGAAGCACCGATTGGCGCAGCTGAACCTGTCCACCTCCTACGACTTCGACCGCCGGAGCCGGCCCCTCTCGGACCTGGCCACCAGCCTCACCCTGGACGCGGGCCGGCGCCTGAGGACGAGGCTGAGCCTGCGCTCCGAGTTCTACGACGACGAGGACCGGCTGATCGCGCCCCGGGTGCGCCGGTTCGAGGTCGACACCACCCTGCGCCTGACCTCGAGCCCCGGGGGCCCGGGAGGCGGCCTGGAGGAGGATCGGGGGGGAGCCTACGGTCCCTCCAGCCGCGGACCGAGCTACGGGGAGGACTCCTACGGCGCCTACCGCGCCGGCGGCGGGTTCGGCTACGACAGCGGCCTGCAGCAGGACATCCGCCGGGGGCCGGGCCGGCGGCTGCGGGTGGGCCACTACTACTCGCGCCAGCGCCGGGCGGGGGCCGCGGACGTCGAGAGATCCCGGCTGCAGGCCTCCGTCGGGGGCCGCCTCCGCGGCGGCTGGCACCTCGACTATTCCGTGTACTACAATCTCAAGGCTCCGGGGATCGCCTTCTTCGACGCCGGACGGGTCTCCGCCGAGCTTCTGTCCCTGCAACGCTCCTTCCACGACTGGACCGCGACCCTGAACATCGAGCCGAGCCGCTTCGCCGAGGACCGCGCCTTCTACTTCAAGGCGCAGCTCAAGGACATCCCCCAGATCCGCTTCGAGCGCGGCGACCGCCGGCGCCGGAGGTTCTGAAGGTGCGGGTCCTCCTGCAGCGTGTGCGCTACGGGCGCGTCGCCGTCGACGGCGAGACCTGCGGGCGCATCGGCCCGGGCCTGGTGGCCCTCGTCGGCATCCACCGGGACGACGGCGCCGAGGAGGTCCGCTTCTGCGCCGACAAGTGCGCCGGCCTGCGCATCTTCTCCGACGACGGGGGGCGCTTCAACCGCTCCGTCTTGGAGGCGCAAGGAGGGATCCTGGCCGTCTCCCAGTTCACGCTCTACGCCGACTGCCGCCGGGGCCGGCGTCCGAGCTTCTCCGAAGCCGCGCCCCCGGCGGCGGCGGAGGGGCTCTTCGAGGCCTTCGTGGAGCGCCTGCGCGCGGAGCACGGGCTGCACGTGGAGTGCGGGCGTTTCGGCGCCCACATGGACGTCGAGCTGGCCAACGACGGGCCCGTCACCGTCCTCGTCGAGAGTCCGCGCCGGGAGGAGGGCTGAGCTGCCGGCCAATCCTGCCATCGTGCTGGCTTCGGCGTCGCCGAGGCGCGCCGACCTGCTCCGGCAGCTGCGCATCCCTTTCGAGCAGGTGGTGAGCCCCGTCGAGGAGCCCGAGCCCGACGGCGGCGACCCGAAGGCCTTCGTCGTCCGGTCGGCCACCGCCAAGGCCCGGGCGGTGGCCGCTCTCCTCGCCCGGACCCGGAAGGCGTCCGGTGGCTCCACCCTCGTCATCGGGGCGGACACCGTGGTCTGCTGCCAGGACAGGGTCCTGGGCAAGCCCGGCAGCCCGGAGGAGGCGGCGCGCGCCCTGCGCTGGCTCGCCGGACGCGAGCACACCGTGTGCACCGGAGTGGCCGTGCTCGGGCCCGCGCCCGACCGGGTCGCCACCGCGTGCGAGACCTCCCGGGTGACCCTCTGCGCCATGTCGGAAGCCGCCGTCACCTCGTACGTGGCGACGGGAGAACCCCTCGACAAGGCCGGCAGCTATGCCATTCAGGGTCTGGGCGCCCGCTTCGTTGAACGTGTGGAGGGGTGTTACTATAATGTCGTAGGTCTGCCCTTGGCCCGGCTCTGCTCTCTCCTCCGGTCGGCGGGGTACGACACCGATTCGATCCAGGATACAGGATGAGCGAGGAACTCAGCCTGTCCGAGGAATTGCGCCGAGCCCGCGAAGGCCGCGGCGAGTCCCTCGATCAGGTTCAGCAGCGTACGGGCATCAGCTGGAGGATCCTGCAGGCCCTCGAGGAGGGGGACCTGGAGGCCGTCGAGGCGGTGTACATGCGCATGGGCGTCCTCCGGTACGCCTCCTACCTGGGGCTCGACGGCCAGGCCCTGGCGCAGGGCCTCAAGGGGCCGCGGTCAAGAGAGAGGGTGCCGGCGCGGATCCCGCCTCCCTGGGGGGGGCCCGTGCTCGGCGACGGCCTGATCAAGTGGGCGGCGGGTCTCGCCGTCGCCGCCGTTGCCGCCGTCCTCTACCTGATGACCACCGGCGAGGCGGACCCCTCGCCCTCGCCGGTGCCGGTGGTCGACGAGCTTCCCGCCGCGGCCGATCCTTCGGCCTGGGAAGAGCCCGTTGCCTCGGAGCCCCCGGAGCCCGTCGGATCCGGCGCCCTTGCCGAGGTCCCTGCCGCAACTCCCCAGAGCGCCGCCGCCACAGCGGCCATCGCCGCCGACGCGGCGAGCCCCGCCCAGATCGTTCTGGAGGGGGAGGCCTTCGACACGGTCTGGGTACAGGTCTCTTGGGACGACCTGGACAGCGCCATGGAGACCATCCCCGCCGGCGAGCGGCGGACCTGGACGGCGGAGCGCTTCTTCCGGGTTCACGCCGGCCGCTCCGGCAACATCCGCTTCCACTTCCAGGGCCGACTGCTGGGCGAGGGACGCCTCGGCGACCCCGACCAGACGCTGCGGTTCCGCGTCTCCGACGAGGGGTATCAGCTCCTCGGCCCCGATTTCGAGCCCATCGCCCCGCTCACCGGGTTCCAGCCAGAGAGGACGGAGTCGAGCCAGCCGGAGGCCCGCTGATGGGCCGGCGGCTTGTGCAGGTCGCCCTGCCGCCCCCCCTGTCGCGGCAGCTCACCTACAGCGTGCCCCCCGAGCTCGGCGCCCTCGTCGGTCCGGGGGCGGTGGTGCTCGTGCCCGTCCAGCAGCGCCTGGTCACCGGCTTCGTCGTCACCGACGAGCCCGCCGAGCCGGAGGTTGCGCCCGGCCGCATCCGCGACATCACCCAGGTGGTCGATACCGAGGCTCCCATCAGCGCCGAGGTGGTGCGGCTGTGCGCCTGGCTTGCGGACTACTACATGGCGCCGGTGGGCGCGGCCCTGGCGGCGGCCCTGCCCCCCGGCGTGCGCCTCACCTCCAGCCGCACCGTGCGGCTGACGGAGGCCGACGGCGCCCCGGCGCCCCCGGACCCGGCGCAGGATCGGGTGCTCTCCGAGCTCAGGCGCGCCCGGGGACCGCTGAAGGTGACCACCCTGCGCAGCCGTCTGGGCAAGCGGGGGCTGGAGGGCGCCCTTCGGCGGCTGCTCCAGCACGGACGGATCGAGAT
>CAZEHQ010000290.1:0-4685 GCA_964512165.1 uncultured Gemmatimonadaceae bacterium
CACGTCTCAATGCCGATCACAACACCGACCAGCACGAAAAACAGCGTGAAACCCCACAAGATCTTCAAGGCCTTACTCCTTGGAGAGAATTGAAAGAGGGTGTCCTTGCAGGTTCTTCTGCCTTTGGACCTTGATCTTCCGAGTGATCGAGAGGGTGCAAAACCCCCAACTCGGGATCAACGTCCAGGACAGCCAAACCGTGATCACGTGGTCCGTGCCCAGGCCGAGCCACCCGGCGATGTTGGCGGCGCAGTAGTGCCCCGCCTCCGAGACGATCAGGACGGCGTCCTCGGATTGGCCCTTCCGAATCGTCCCCGGGCAGGCCTTCTCCAGGCCGATCTTCACCCCGTAGAGGGTGGTCCCGGTGCCGCCCAAGGTAATGGCGGCGGCCTCGACCTCGGCCAGGGCCACGAGCCGGCTGTACTCGTCCCAAGCGACGTTGGGGTTGTGCAGCGCCGCGAGCATGACGCCGATCAGGCTCGGGATGGTGGGCGGCGGGACGACGTTCTGCTGGGTGCCTGGATGTCCGAAGATGGTCATGCCGCGGAGGCAGCCCACGAGGTCGGAAGTGACAGCCTCCACCGACGAGGTCTCCTCCGGCAGGGCCGCCTTCCGCGCCTCGGCGAAGTCGCCGGGCACCAGGGCCCCGAGGATCGGCAGGTGCGACTTGAGCGCGTCCACCTGGTCGAGGGCGCGCATGATGGAGTGCACGAAGTAGGAGTCGTGGATCCTGCGCCGGGGGGGGGATCCTCGGTACCGCGGCAGGTTCAGCGCAGGAAGAGGAGCTTGCGCGTCTCCCGGATGGCCCCGCTCTCCAGGCGGTAGAGGTAGACGCCCCCGGCCACCGGGCGGCCGTGCTGGTCCCGTCCGTCCCAGGCGATCTCGCCGTAGCCGGCCGCGACCTCCCCCTCGAACAGGGTGCGGACCTTCTGGCCCTGCAGGTTGTAGACCTGCAGGGTCACCCTGGCGTCGCGGGGAGCCACGAAAGGCAGGACCGTGCTGCCGTTGAAGGGGTTGGGGTAGTTCTGCAGGAGCGTCCAGTCCGAGGGCGTTGAAGCCGGGGCGTCAGCGGTCCCGATGGCGGTGATGATGTCGGGCGGCCCCGAGGTGCGGAGCTGCTCGATGGTGGCCGCGGCTGGTTCGGCGAAGGGCATCGGCCACCCGCCGTCGACGAGGGGTTTGGAGCGGACCTCCCGGCCGTCGGACAGGGTGACGACCAGCTCCCATTCCTCGATCGGGGTCTCCGGGTCGCCGCCGCAGTCCCAGCGGGCGTCGGCGGAGCGGATGTTGTCCACTTTGGGCAGGTCGGGGTTGTAGTCGAACATGGGGTCGACGGTCATCTCGTCGGCCGAGAGAGTGGTGTAGAGCCGGGTGAGGTAGGGTTTCTCGTCGAAGAGCTGGCCCACCTCTTCGAGGGGCTCGACGACGATCCGCTGCAGGTCGTCGGCCAGGGCGTCGGGATCGAAGTCCAGATCGCCGGTCCAGCGGTCGTAGGCGCGCATGTTGTTGTAGAAGGAGCGCTCGGCGGCGTCGAGGAGCCGGCCTTCCGCCCGGGCGCGGTCGTAGGCTTCGCGGTCGCCGCCGAAGACGACCTCGAGCACCCCTTCGTCGAGCACGGCGTCCGACATGGGGATGTGGCGCCGGATCAGGGTCTGCATCTGGGTGTCGCGGGGGAATCCCTGGTCGAGGGCGGCGTCGAGGAAGTCGGCGGGATGGGTCTTCCCGCGCAGCGCCTCCAGATCGAGCTCTCCGAAGAAGAACTCGCCCACGATGCTGCTCGGCCCGGCGTAGTCGGTGACGAAGGCCTGGCCTCCTGCCTCGTTCGCCGCCTGGGTGACGACCTCGGGGTAGTTGAAGCCGCCGCTCCACCAGTCGATGAGGGCCTCGTTGATCTTCACGTGCAGGTAGTTCTCCGGGATGGCGCGCTGGTCGGCCAGGACCCATGCGAGGATCCCGAGGTCGGGCTCGGTGGCCACCGCCGTGAGGCGGATCGGGATGCCCGGCCTCTCGGCGGCGTAGGTCATGGCGATCGGCTGCAGGTCCCCGACCTCGCTCTCGGCGGCGAGCTTGAGGGCCAGGAAGTAGAAGTCCCCCTCCACGTACGGGCTCAGGAGGGGAACCCCGAGGTCGCCGAGCTGGTAGCCGTTGTCGACGAGCCAGTCGACGATCGCCTGGGGGTCCTCGGAGGTGATGACCGCCGTGTCGTACGGGCCCACCTGTTCCTGAAGGACCACTTCCACTTCTCCCGCCTCCTCCTCGAGGCCGGTGGGGACGGAGTCCCTCGTGAAGGCGATGGGGAAGCCGCAGTCGTCCTCCTGAAAGTTCAACCGGAAGCCGGGCCGGGTGGTCCACTGCAGCTGGGTGAAGATCTGGTTGTGGCTCACCGCCAGGTCCGGCACCGCGGGCACCGGCAGGATCCAGGCGAAGTCGGAGGCCGCGCCGCTGTAGAAGAGCTGCACGTGGGTGGTGACCGTGCCCTCCCCCTGGACGAAGAGGATGTTCTCGGCCACCTGGTTCATGGGGAAGGTGGTGCAGAAGAACCCGCCGCAGGCGCGGGCGGCGGGAGCGCTCAGTAGAAGGGAGAGGAGCGCGGCGAGGGGCAGTCGGGTGGTCATGGGAGACTCCTTCGAGGTTGGAGCTAAGATCGCCGCCGGGGAGGTCCGTCACCAGCCAGGCGGACCGGCTGCCGCCGCGAGCCTCGCTCCGCCGGTGTCGGTCAGGTTCGCGGAGCCAGGGCACCGGTTCGGCCCCCGCGCCGGGCGTGTCGCAGCGGCCGCCCGCGGGCAGGACCGGGTCCTTCGGCAGCGGCGCGGGACGGGCATGACCTGCCCCGGGAGCGGATGGGTCTGCCGAAGGGACCCGGCACCCAGGGCGAGGGCCTGGCAGACAGGGGGCGGCGGCGAGACTAGCGCGGCTCCACGCCGGTGGTGTCCGGCGGCGGCGTCCACGATCCCGGGATTTCCAGTCCGGCGACCTTGATGTTGGCGAGGATGGAGACGCCGACGCGCAGGCCCCCGGCGGCGACCAGCGGCGCCAGGGATTCCCCCTCGACCCCGAGGAGGGCGGCAGCGGCGCGGTCCACGGAGATGCCGTCGGCGCCGGCCAGCACCAGGGAGCCGCCGGGCGCGCCTTCGTGTCCGGTCATGTCGAGGAGGGTGTAGTCCACCTCCGCCAGCAGGACCAGGTCGACGGCGCCGGGGTCGGGACCGCCGGTGACCGGCCCGGCCAGGCCCCGGAGGTTGTCGAGGCCGGGGAGGGGGGCCCCCGGCCGGGCGATGTTGACCAGGGCGTCGCACTCGAGCACGCTGATCGGCATGGCGTAGGAGTCGGAGCCGCCCCCCGGCACCTCCGTCTCCTCCAGCTCTTGCTCCCGCAGATCCAGGATCTCGAGGGCGACGCCGGCCAGTTCCGGGTCTTCGCCCAACGCCGCCAGGGCGTCCGAGAGGCCTGCGGCCGGCTCCGCCGCCGTCCCCGGGACGCCGCCCAACAGCAGACCGATGCCGGCCTCCGGCGCGGTCGCGGCGAGCTCCCTGACCACGGCGGCGACCACCCTTGCGTGCCGGGCCGTCGCCCGCGCCTCCATGGGGCCGTGGGCCGGGCGAACCAGGATCCGCTCGAAAGAGGGGTCGACGGCCCTGTGCAGGCCCCCGGAGAGATAGATGGCGCCGCGCACGAGATCGGCTTCGGTGGCCGACTCGGGGGCGCCCGCGCCGGAGAGGGATGCGGCGCCGATGACGGCCACATGCCCGGGCGTAGCGGCCGAGAGCGCGTCGAGGCCCCATGGCCCGGGGGTCTCGATGCCCGGGGCCAGGCCAGCGGCGAGGGCCGCGGCGGTCAGGAGGATGAGCCGGCGCCCGCGGATCAAGCGGGACCCGTCTCCGCCAGCGCCTCGGGGCGGGGTCCGCCCGTGGCCCAGTCGAGGAGTTCCACGGTGTGGACCACCGGACAGCCGACGGCGGCCCCGATCTGCTCCAGGCAGCCGATGTTGCCCGCCGCCACCGCGTCCGGCTCCAGGCCGCGGATGTGCTCGGCCTTGCGCTCTTGCAGAGGCCCGGCGAGTTGTGGCCGCAGCAGGTTGTAGGTGCCGGCGCTGCCGCAGCAGATGTGGCCCTCGGGGATCTCGAGCACCTGGAAGCCCGCCTCGCCCAGCAGGCGCCTCGGCTGGTCGCGGACCTTGAGTCCGTGCTGCAGGGAGCAGGCGTCGTGGTAGGCCAGGCGCAGGGGCGGGATCTCCACCGTCTCGCCGAGGCCGAGGTCCGCCACGATCTCGGCGATGTCGCGGGTTGCCGCCGCCACCCGCCCGGCGGACCCGGCGCGTTCGGGGTCCTCGGCGAAGATGTGCCCGTACTCGCGCACGGCGGTGGCGCATCCGGAGGTGGTGAGGACCACGGCGTCGACCCCGTCGTCGAGGAGCCGGCTCCAGACGCCGACGTTGTTCGCCATCCACTCCAGGCTTCGGGGGCGCTCGCCCATGTGCCAGGTCAGGGCGCCGCAGCACCCCGCCTCCGGGGGGATGACCACCTCCACCCCGAGGCGCGTGAGCAGGCGCACGGCGGCGTCGTTGATCGCCGGCCCGAGGACCGACTGGGCGCAACCGGTGAGCAGGGCGGCGCGCAGACGCGCCGGACCCCGGGGGGCGTGCACGCCCGGGGTCGCCAGTCCCGCAGGCGGCGGCAGCCGCCGCG
>CAZEHQ010000291.1:0-4677 GCA_964512165.1 uncultured Gemmatimonadaceae bacterium
CGCCAGCGCCTGCTGGCCAGCGGCGTCGATCCCGTTCCGGAGCTGCCGGGGGACTGACGGCGCTTGCAGCCCCCTGCGGCAGGGGATATATAAGGGCAGGTTTCTTCGGCACCTCTTCCGACGCGGGCGGTCACGTGGCACAAGGCGACAGCCAGGTTCAGGGAGTCCTCGTCAAGATTCTCGGCGAGGAGTACCGCATCGCGGGTGACCCCGAGCAGGTGCAGAAGGTCGCCGCCTACGTAGACGCCAGGATGGCGGAGATCGCCGGCCGGCACCCCGGCCTCCGGGAGCGGCAGGTGGCGATCCTGGGGGCGATGCAGATAGCCGCCGAGCTGCTCAAGTTGATGGCCGACCGCAAGGACTTCACCGACCGGGCCAAGGACAGCCTCGAGCGCCTGATCGACCTGGTCGAGGACCGCGGTGAGATCGCCGGCGAGGAGGCCGGCGACGAGCCCGCCGCGAACCCGCGTCTGCGCGAACAGCCCGTCCGCCTGCCGACGTCACGCTCCTAGTCCTGGTTCGGCCTCTACCCCCCGGCCAGCAGGCCCTCCGCCTCGTCGCACAACCTCGCCGCCTCTTCGGGGTCGGCGCTCTCCGCCATGACCCGCACCACGGGCTCGGTGTTCGACGCCCGCAGGTGGACCCACGGACACTCGAGCCGGCCCCCCAGGTAGAGCTTGCCGCCGTCGGCGACGGGGTGGCGGAAGGCGCCGGGGTAGCGCCCGGCGAGAGAGGACAGGGCCCCTTCCAGCCCCGCGGGGTCGGCGTCGACCCTGCGTTTCTCGATGTGATAGGCGGGCAGGGCGGCGGCCAGCCCTGTGAGCGAGGGCCCGCTTCCGGCCAGCGCCTCCAGGACGAGGGCCAGACCGACGGCGGCGTCGCGGCCCGGGTCGACCTCGGTGAGGATGACGCCGCCGTTGCCCTCGCCGCCGATAACCGCGCCTTCGGCGATCATGGCGTCGACGACGTGGACCTCGCCGACGGGCGTGAGGGTGACCGGGCAGCCCGCCGCCTCGGCGGCGTCGCTCACCACCTGCGAGGTGGAGAGGGTGGTCACCACGGGGCCGCGGCGGCGCCGGGTCACCACCTGCACCGCCAGCGCCAGGGTGAGGTCCTCGCCGAGGGGTCTTCCGTCCTCGCCGACGAGGGCGACGCGGTCGGCGTCGGGATCGATGGCGAAGCCGGCGTGGCAGCCGTGGTCGACGACGGCGCGGCCGAGGTCGGCCAGGTTCGCGGCGACGGGCTCCGGGTCGTGGGCGAAGCGGCCGTCGGGCTCGGCGTGGATGAAGACGGCCTCGACGCCCAGGGCCTCGAGCAGACGCGGCGCGAAGAGGGCGCCCGTGCCGTTGCAGGGATCGACGGCGGCGCGCAGGCCGGCGCGCCGGATGAGGTCGACGTCGACGACGTTCAGGACCCGCTCGAGGAGGCGGTCCTCCACCTCTTCGCGGGCGACGCGCTGCAGCCGCCCTCCGGGGGCGCGCCGGCGGTCGCCGCGATGAAAGGCCGCCTCCACCTGGCGGGCGTCCCCGGCGTCGAGGAAGATGCCGTCCCCGCGGATCAGCTTGAGGCCGTTCCACTCCGCCGGATTGTGGCTGGCCGTGAGGATGACGGCGCCGTCGGCCGGCAGCAGGAGGACCATCATCTTGGCGGCGGGGGTCTCGCAGACGCCGAGGTCGAGGACGGCGCACCCGGCCTCCTGCAGGGCCGCGGCGGCGGCTCGGGCGAAGGCCTCTCCCGAAGGGCGGGTGTCCCGCGCCAGCACGACCCGGGACCCCGCCGGCAGACGCGCGGCGAAGGCGGCGGCGAAGCGGCGCACCGTCTCGCCGGTGAGGGAGCCGCCGACGATGCCGCGGATGCCGGAGTGGCTGACCATGAGCGGGTGGTCCCGGCTCACGGCGTCCTCTCCGGGGGCGATGGTCGTGCGGCAGCCATGGCGGCGAATAGTACGGGCCGCCCACGGGCGGTTCCAAGGGCGGGGGAAGCCGCTTGAACACCCATGCGGGCACCGCTATCGTAGCGGCCCCTGCCATGGGAACCACCGCGATGCGTCGTCTCCCTCTCCTCTGCCTGCTGGCCGCCCTGGGCGCATGCAGCCTGCCCTTCGGCCGGCCGTCCCGCCCCGCCCCCCCGACGGCCCTGCGCGTCGACTTCGACAGCGTCAGCGCCAGCGCGCGGCTGACGTGGGGCCGGGTCCCGGAGAAGGGATTCCTGCGCTACGATGTGGAGCGCGCCGGCGGGCGCGGCTTCGAGGCGGTCGCCTCGGTCAGCGGCCACCGGGACACGGCCTGGGTCGACGAGGGGCTGCTGGCCGACCGCGGCTACCGCTACCGCGTGGCCGCCGTCTTCCGCGCCCGCGGGGACGAGGAGGAGCTGCGCCTCGAGAGCCCGGCGGTGCCCGGCGGCATCCACCGCCGCGTCGGCGGCTGGTCCCTGTCCGACGGCTTCCTGCCGACCCGGATCGTCCTCTCCGAGGAGGGCGTCCTCCACGTCCTCGGCGCCGGCCGCGGCTGGGTCGAGCGCTTCGACGCGGACGGCAAGCCCATGGGGCGCTGGCGCTACACCGACTCGCCCAACGCCTGCCTCGAGACCGCCACCCTCGATGCCGCGTCCGCGGCCTTCGACGCGGGGGGACACCTGTACGTCGTCTTCAACACCCACGTGGAGGGGGGTCCGCCGCAGCCGCGCTGGGCGAAGCTCGGGGCCGACGGGGCCCGGCTGTGGACGCGGCCGCTGAGCACCGTCTTCGCGCGCCACATCACCGCCGACGGCGACCGTCTCTTCGTCGAGAGCGTCAGCCACCTGCAGGAGCTCGGTCCCGACGGCGAGCTCGTCGAGCACTACGGCGTCCCGCCGCTGATGGTGTCGAGCGTGCGCTTCCACGACGGCGCCTTCGCCGCCCTGGTGGAGCCCCTGGGCTACGACACCTCCGGCTGGCAGGCGCCGCGCCTCGTGGTCTACGGCTCGGTGGAGCGCAGCGAGGTGGGGCGCGTCACCGGCCGCGACCCGTTGTCGCCGGAGGACCGCGGCGCCGGCCTCCTCAACCGGCCCACGGACTTCACCCACGACACCGCCACCGACCGCGTCTTCGTGGTCAACGGCGGCCACGACCGCATCGAGGTCTTCCGCGGCGGCGAGTATCTCACGAGGTGGGGCCGGGAGGGCGCCGACCCCTCCGCCTTCCGCTTCCGCGGCGAGGCCACGGTGCTCGCCGACGTGACCACCGGTGAGCGGGTGACCCGGGAGGTCGTGGCCGGCGGTATCGCCCGCGACCGCGACGGCTACATCTACGTGGCCGACACCTTCAACAACCGGATCCAGAAGTTCGCTCCATGAGCCGGGCGATGGCCTCCGCCGTCGTCCTCTGCCTGGCGGCGTCGGCGGCGGCCAAGGAGGGCTACAATGTCTGGGCCAAGGAGCGCATCCGCTACCAGAAGGAGCGGGTGCAGAAGGACCCGTACAACCCCGAGCTGCGGGTGCTGCTGGCCAACGCCTACTTCGAGGACCAGAGCTACGCCATGGCCGCCGGCCAACTGGAGGAGGCCCTGGAGCTGGAGCCGGGTTACGCCGAGGCGCACTGCAACCTCGGCGTCGTGCGCCACGCCCAGTCGCGCATCGCCGAGGCGGAGGAGCACTACCGGCGCGCCCTGGAGCAGGACTCCACCATGGTCGAGGCCCTGGCCGGACTCGGAACCCTGCTGTGCGCCACCGGCGAGCAGGGCGAGGGCATCGGCTACCTGGAGCGCACCCTGCGCCTCGACCCCGAGCGCGACGACGCCCGCTACAACCTCGGCGTCGCCTACCACCGGGTGCAGGACTACCGGCGCTCCATCTCCCATCTCGAGACTCTCGTGGACAGGCGGGCCGACCACCCCGGCGCCCGCCGGGCCCTGTCGCAGTCGTACTTCGCCCGCGGCCTGACCCTGCTGGAGGCCGGCCACCCGCGCCAGGCCATCGCCTTCTTCCACCGCTCCTTCGCCCTGCGCGAGCACGCCGACGTGATCTACGCCGAGGGCGTCGCCCACCTGCGCCTGGAGGACCTGGCCGCCGCCCGCAAGGCCTTCGCCGCTGCCGTGGGCCTCGACTCCCTGCACGTGCCGGCGATCCACAACCTGGCGTACGTTCTCGACCGCAGCGGCCGGCCCGAGGAGGCGGACCGCTGGTACCAGCTCGAGGCCCGGCTCACCCCCCGGATCCACCGCATCGAGGCGGCGCGCAACGCCGAGTACGACGACAGCTATCTCTTCGAGTAGCGTTGACTTCGAAAGCCCGGCTCCATAGCTTGGGTTGCTGCCTGAAAAACCCATGGCCGGGGACGCGCATGGATCTCTGACTGGCAATCGAAGCTGGCGGTTTCGGCGAGTGCTGCTCCGGTGACCGGAGATCCTCTTGGCGCTCGCCGTTTTTTCGTTCTGAACGCGAAAGAGAGCGTATGCCCAAGGAAGAGGCGATCGAGGTCCAGGCGGTGGTCCAGGAGGCCCTGCCCAACGGCTTCTTCAAGGTGGAGATGGAGAACGGCCACGAGATCCTGGCCCACATCTCGGGCAAGATGCGGAAGTACTACATCCGCGTGCTGCCCGGGGACCAGGTCACCGTGGCCCTGTCCCCATACGACCTGAGCCGGGGCCGCATCACCTTCCGCAACCGCTAGCGGCGCCGGCCCATGGCGCCGAGAGCCTG